>CAZSCC010000717.1:0-30910 GCA_964604905.1 uncultured Planctomycetales bacterium | reverse complement strand
TCCTGCAGCCCCTCCTCGATGTTGGACTCCGACAGGCGCCCGCGCCCGGAGAGCTTTCGGAAGACGTTGCCCAGGGATTCGCTCAGGGAGTCGAACATGATTCCGGGCAGTGCAATTCACGTGCCGTGCCGGGAAACCCCGAAAATAAAACGCGCGCACGCCTCGGCTGCCGGATTGACAGCTCCCTCCTGCCTCGATCTCCTCTTTCCATCTAGGAATCTCCCCGTATCTTTGTATCTCCGTATCTCCTCATCTTCATCTCCGGATCTCTCCGCATCACCCGATCTCCTCCGAACTCCTTTGACACCCGGAAATCCCCGGCTAGAATACTCGAGCCTTCCGAGGTTCGAAGCCGCGCGCGCGTGGGGGAACGCGGGCGCGGCGCGGGGTGCGGGGAAAGAACAAGACCCTTTGGCGACCGAGGGATAGTCTCGCCGTGGCTCGATTGATCCTGGAGTCCGGAGGAGAGAGGCGGGAGATCAAGGTGACCGGTCTGATCACGATCGGACGGTCGCCCGAGGCCACGGTCCAGGTCGACGACAAGACCCTCTCCCGCGAGCACACTCAGGTCTACCTGCACGGCGGCCGCGTCTGTGTCAGGGACCTCGGCAGCAAGAACGGCACCTACCTGAACGGCTCGCTCGTCAAGCAGCCCGAGGTGCTCAAGCAGGGCGACCGCATCAAGGTGGGCCCCGCGACCTTCATCGTGGTGCTCGAGGCGGGCGATACGCTGCCGGCCGTGCAGGCCGCCGTGCAGCCCCCGCAGCCGCAACCCCGCCCGGTGACTTCCCACCCGCCCGCGCAGGCCGCGGCCCGTCCGCGGCCCGTCGCCGACCGCGAGCGCGACGCGGGCGGCACGTCGGACTTCATGGTCCTCGCCTATCGCGCGTTCCTCGTCGGAGTGGTCGTCGTCGGGGCGTACTTCACAAAACCCGTTTTCGCCTGGCTTCTCACGAAGATCCCACAATGACGCCCATCAGCACCCAGGAACAGGAGAAGATCCTCACCTTCCTCGAATCCAAGCTCGAGCCGAAGGTCTACGATACGTGGTGCCGCCAGCTGACGTTCGAGACCGTAGGCGAGAATGCCGTCCGGGTCCCGACCGCCAATCCGTTCTACCGCGACTGGCTGGAGAAGCTGCTTCGCAAGCCGCTCGAGGACGCGTTCCAGAGCCTCTTCGGCCGCTGCCCCGAGATCGTCTTCCAGGTGAGCGATTCCGCGCCGGTCACGTTCTCGACGCCCATGGCGCCGGCGCCCGTCGCGGTCCCCGCCGCGCCGCCGCCCGAGCCGGAGTTCGTCTTCAATCCCGCGTACACGTTCGAGAATTTCATCGACGGGCCGTCCAACCGGATGGCCTACGCCGCCGCGGTCGCCGTGAGCGAGAACCCCGCCACGCTCTACAACCCGCTCTTCATCCACGGGGGCGTCGGCCTCGGGAAGACCCATCTCCTGCAGGCGACCTGCCACTCGATCCTGAAGCGCAACCCGTCGGCCAAGGTCCTCTACCTCTCGTGCGAGGACTTCGTCAACGGCTACATCTACGCGCTCCAGAAGCGCGAGCTCGAGGCGTTCCGCACGCGCTACCGGAACGCGGACGTGCTGGTGGTCGACGACATCCACTTCCTGGCCGACAAGGAGGGGAGCCAGGAGGAGTTCTTCCACACGTTCAACGCGCTCCACCTCGCCGGGCGCCAGATGATCCTCTCGAGCGACCAACCCGCGCAGGACATCCGCGCCCTCAAGCAGCACCTGCTCTCGCGGTTCCGGTCCGGCTTCGAGACGAAGATCATGACCCCCACGTACGAGACGCGCCTGGCGATCCTCCGCCGGAAGGCCGACCTGCGGTGGAAGGAGATCCCCCAGGACGTGCTGGGGTACATCGCCCAAGTCGTCGAGACGAACATCCGGGAGCTCGACGGCGCCCTGACGCGCGTGATGGGCTACGCCGCCCTCTCCAAGAGACCGGCCGACCTGGAGCTGGCTAAGGAAGTCCTGCGCGACACCGAGGCGATGCCCACTTCACCGCTCTCCATCTCCGAGATCCAGGGCGTGGTCGCCCGGTACTTCAATAAGAAAGTGAGCGAACTCCAGTCCCGACGGTCCACGCGATCCACCTCTCATGCCCGCCAGGTCTGCATCTACCTTTGCCGCAGGCTGACTGCCTCATCCCTGGAGGAACTGGGGAGCCATTTCGGAAACAAGGACCACACCACAATGCTCTACTCCATCCGCAAGATCGAGAAGAGCCTCGCCCGGAACGCATCGATCCGCGGAGACGTCGAGCGCCTCACGCGTGAGCTGACGAAGCGTTAGGTCGGTATTCACGGGGACGGATTCATCGTGTGCATGAGCTTCGTGTTGGAATCTATCGGAATGAAAGTATGGTTGATGTTAGAGCTAACACTCCAACCCATACCCTGCGGCGACTGGGGAATTGGCTTGTGGAGGCCCTAAATATCCCCAAGGCTCACAAAGACATCCTGATCTTATCGACATGTTTTAAACACCCTTTAACAAGGGGGTTTAAATTTAACCCACTGATAACCAATTGTTTAAATAGCACTTTCACAAATAGATAACCGGAGGGGGATGCCTCTTAATAAGAAGAGTAATTTAAACTAACTACTCTCTTAAGAGTCTCTGCTACGGCCGGCAGCGCTTGCAGGGGAGTTTGCTGCCGTCCCGGGCGTGCCACTTGCTCTCGTAATAGACCCGGTCTTCCTCGTGGATCTTCTGGGCCGCCGGGCAGTACGAGAGGTGGTAGTGACGATCCTTCTTCCCTTCAGCCGAGATGTACTCTGCCAGGGCGCCGCGGGACATGTATTCGTCGATGGGAAGTTCGAAGGCCTTGATGGCCTCGGTCTCGTTGCTGAACGCCTGGACGAAGTTGGAGAGCCCCAGGCGGTCCATGACGATACGGGCATCGGCGCTCAACCCGAAGAACTTCATGTCGCCGCCCCGGGCGCGAGCCTCGTCGATATAGGCGACGAAGCGCGAGATTCCGTGGCTGTTGAGATACACCAACTTAGCGCAGTCGACCGCGATCCGGGCGAATCCGCGGTTCATGAGCCGCTCGAAAATGCTGGTGATGGCTTCCGTCTTGGTCTCGTCGAGCCGTCCGTCGAGGGAGATGATCGCCACGCCCTCGGCGTCGCGCAGATCGACCTTAAGGACGCGCTTCTGGCCGCGGCCGATCTGCTGCTCCTCGAGAATCTCGCGGATCAGCCTGCGGTCGAGGACCTTCCGTTCGATCAGGATGTCTCCGAGGCGGGGCACGGCGCGCTTGCCTTCGATGGCCGCCCGCTGGATGGCCAAAGCCTCGTCGATGGCCTCGACGGGGGCGAGCTTCTTCCGGACGAGGAGCTCCCCGATCTTGTGGTACGTATCGTGCAGTTTTCGCGACATCCCGTTCTCCCCGACGTGCTGATTATACCCCAAGATGGCATGATTCAAGCCGGGCAGGAAAACTTCGATCCTCTCGTCTCCTGGGGTTCATTCGCGGCCCAACTCCACGAGCTTCGTCTGCCCATACGCGATGGTAGTGAGCGTCAGGCCCTTTGCGCTCCCGAGGAGTTCGCGGAAGTGCTCGAGGTTCTTCACCGCGACGTTGTTGACGCGCGTGACGATCGAAAGCGGGCCGAGCTTGCCGATGTCGGCCTTGCTCCCCGACTCGACGCGGGCGACGACCACGCCCGTGGTGGCGGCGTCGATCTTGTGGAAGTGGCGCACCTCGTACGTCAGGTCCTTCACCGTGAAGCCCAATGCCTCGTCCTTGTGCTTCTCCGCCGTCTCGTAGTCAGTGGGGGCGTACTCAAGGGTCAGCGCGATCCTGGACATGGCCTTCGCGCGCAGTACGTCGAAGGTCACCTTCTTCGACGCCCCGAGCTCCGTCAGGATGGACGTCAGGTAGTTCCGCGTGGGTTTCCACGGGGGCATCGCGCCGCGTCCCCCGTAGGGATTGCCGCGCGCTCCCATCATGGAGAAGCGGTCGGCCTCCGCGACGAGGTCTCGGGCAGCGGCTTCGCCCTCGGGCTGGACCGAGAGGAGGATGTCGTCGATCTTGACGCCCGCCTTCTCCGCGGGCGAGCCGGCGTAGATCTCGGTGACGACGAGTCCGCGGCGGCCGTCATTGGTCTGGTCGCGCCCCTGGATGCCCAGCGCCTCCGCGACCGGCTTGGAGACTTCCTGGAACTCGACGCCCAGCCAGACGAGCCTCTTTTCCTCCTTCTTGCTCATCGGCACCGCCCGCGCGTCGAAGGCCGGCGCTGGGTTCGCGAGGATCGCGGCGATCTCGGAGAAGAAGAGTACCCGGCGCAGGTGCTCCGCCCCGTACCCGCCGCGGTTGCGGTCCATGTAGTAACGCTCGCGCGAGGCTTCGAGCGCGACGTCGTCCAGGTCCTCGTCCTTCTTGTCGACCGTCGCGCAGCCGATGACGCGCCCGTCCAGGTCCAGCAGGAAGGTCCCGCCGCGGATGCGCTTGCGGGGTTGGGCGCGGGGAGCGCCGGCGTGGCCCGGCTCGACCCGGAAGAGGCGGTTGTAGTCGAGTTTGATGCGGCTCGCGCCGAACTTGTCCTCGAACCCCGCGGTGAGGAAGAGCGCGCCCGGGGCGGGGGCTTTCGCGTCCTGCACGATGCCGGCCTTCGTGGGCAGGCCCTCCGCACGCACGATGAAGCCGCCGAAGGAGCGGAAGGAGCCGACGAAGGCCGCGGTGTGACGCTTGCCTTCCTCGACCACGGAGATATCCTCGATCTTCCGGACCTGGTCGCGCGCGAGGTCCTCGGGGACGAAGAGGGTCCCCTTCTCGTCGAGCGCGACGGCGAAGAGCGTGGCCTTCCCGCCGCGGGTCTCTTCGGGGGGTATGTAGCGGTCCTGGCTTTTCTCGGCGCGGAACGTGATCTCGAGGCGCTTCACCGAGGAGGGCAGGGCTTTGCGGAGGGGCTCGTAGCGCTTCTCCAGGTCGCTCAGCCGATCGTCGGCCAGGATGCCCTTTCCGAGGAAGGAGCTCCGGCCCTCGGCCGTGACCCAGAGGTACTGGTCGAGCGCGATCCCGACGGGGTCGCCCTTCCGGTCGCAGACGACGGAGCCTGGGCGCAGCAGGTCGATGCAGAACCAGCCGGGACCGTCGACGAGGGGCGCGTTGGTCTGGATGTACGGACTGACATTCAGGTGCCAGCGGTGGTCCACGCGGTCGGCGAACGCGACGTGGAAGTTCTCGCCGAGCGCCGGCTTCGTCCACTCCGCGAACGCGAGGGGCGTCAGTTCGCGGGGTGAGGTGGGCTTGAGGAGGACAAAGTCGTGGTGGCGCCCGACCGCGGCAAGCTTGGCCTCGAACTTCGCGCCGGTGGAGTCGGTCGCCTCGATCTTCTCGATGTCGGTCTCCTTGAGCCCCTTCTCGGCCATGAGGAGGAGGTCCTTCTCGATCGCAACCGCCCAGGCGTCGAGGGGCTGCTCGTTCTCCATGAACTGGTGGAGCCGCTGGCCCTCCGCATCGGAGGCGTCGTCCTCCGTCTCGGCCTTCTCGAGCCGGGTCTTCTTGCGGAGCTTGATCTCGAGGGCGACGAAGGACTTCCTCACGTTCTCGTACGTCTTCCGCACCGCTTCCCGGTCCTCCTGGGCCCCCAGAGAAGAGATGGGCCACAGAGACACAGAGGCGCAGAGAAGAAGTACCTTGAGGGACCTCCCCCCGAAGGGGAAGATCTTCAAGGGGAAGTGTTCTCCGTGTCTCTGTGTCTCTGTGGTTGGGTTGGCTTCGTTAGTCATCCTCGATCTTCTCCATGTCCTTTTCGAAATCGAGCACCACGAGCCGGCGGTACCCGCCGCGCAGGACGCGGAAAAGAAGCTTCCGCTTGCCCTTCTCGAGCTTGAGCCCCGCGTCGTAGGCGTCGCGGACGTCCTTGAGCGACTCGATGGAGCGGTCGCCGATCGCGAGGATCACGTCGAAGTTGCCGAAGCCCGCCGTCCGGGCGTTCCCCTGGAACTTCACGCCCTGGACGAAGATGCCGCGCGGCTTCTGGAAGTAGAGGTACGGGTCCGAGAATTTCGTGATCTCCTTCACCGTCAGGTCCCACTTCTTGCACTCGAAGTCCTCGCCCTCCTGCTTCCCCTTGCTCGCGGCGGCGATCGTGACGGCGAGCATCTCGGCGCCGCGGAGGACGTCGAGCTTGACGGGCTTGTCGACGGGGAGGGCCGCGAAGCGGCGCTCGACGGCGGGCAGGTCGGTCTCGTACATCCCGTTCACCGGGACGCCGTCCACGGCGACCGCGATGTCGCCCGCGCGGAGCTGCGCCTTCTCGGCGGGGGAGCCCTCGTCGACGCTCGCGACCAGCACGCCGTGCTTCGCATCGATGTAGGAGCTCTTCCCGAAGTCCTTGAGCGCCTGGAAACGCAGGCCGGTCCAGGCGCGCGAGACCCGCCCCTCCTGGATGATCTTCCGGACGACGTCCTTGACGACGATCGCCGGGATGGCGAAGCCGAGGTTCTCGGCGCCGCGCATCGCGCGGGCGTTGATCCCGATGATCTTCCCCTCGATGTTGACGAGCGGCCCCCCCGAGTTGCCCGGGTTGATCGCGGCGTCCGTCTGGATCCAGAGGTTGTAGGGGGCGAAGTCGAAATAGCGCTCGAGGGAGGAGACGATGCCGCGGGAGACCGAGCGCTCGAACCCGTGCGGCGCGCCCATCGCCATGACGAGCTCGCCCACGCGGAGGCGCGTCGAGTCGCCGAACTCGGCCACCGGGAGGGGGGCCTTCGACTTGCGCTCGGCGAGGTTGAGCTTGATGATGGCCAGGTCGGTCTCGGGGTCGAGGCCGACGATCTTCGCGGAGATCTCCTCCTTGTCGGAGAGGACGCACTTGATCTCGGTGGCCTTCTCGGCGACGTGGTTGTTGGTCACGACGTGGCCCTCGGCGTCGATGATGGCGCCGGACCCGAAGACCTGGACCTTCTCCATCTTGCCGCCGCGGAACTCCTGCTGGATGGGCTTGATGAAGACGACGGCGGGGAAGACCTTGTCCTTGGCTTCCTGGATGACCTCCTCCTCGGGGCGGACGGAGGCGCAGGAGGCGGCGAGGAGCGCGGCGATGATGCAGAGTCGTCTCATGAGGGGATTGTCCCTCATGAGGGAAGGGGTGTCAACGTAACTCCCCGGGACTCAGCGGAGACCGGCCTGGCGGGCCTCAAGGAGGCCGTCGAGCGAGGGCAGCGGTGCGGCGGCGAGCGTTCGCAGCGCCGAGGCCGAGGTGCGCCGTTCTTTCTGCTCCTCCAGGCGCTTCCGGTAGAGGGCCTTCAAAGTCTCATCGGGCAGGTCCCCGAGGGCCGCCTTCGACGCCTCGAGCGCGAAGGCCAACTCCTCCGCGAACCGCTCGGGCTTCAGGTAACCCTCGACCGCGTGGACGATCCGGCCGTCGGGGAGGGCGAAGAGGGCGCAGATGTTGTCGCTCCCGGTCCCCTCGGGCAGGACGTCCCCCCGGGACCGGCGGGAGCCGGCCTCCTCGTCGAGATCCTCGTTGAGCCCCTTGCGGAACTTCTCGCCGGGGCGGATGTTCTTCCACGTGGAGACGAAATTCTTCTGGAGGACGGCGGCCACCTTCGCGTCGGAGAACGTCACGGCTCTCATCACGTGCCCGGCCGCTCAGCAGCCCTCCCTGTCGAGGTTGCCGACCACCTGGAAGTAGAGCACGAGGCGGTCCGTCTTCTTCGCCAGCTCCTTCGTCGTGGCGAGGTCCGGCTGCCAGGCGAGGTCGAGCTTGGCGTATCCCGACCAGGGGGCCATCCCCGGGGCCGGAGCCGCGGCCTGGGGGGCCGGGTGCCAGGTCTCGGGCTTGAGGGCATGGAGCGCGTGGAGCCCGCGGAGGCGTTCCTCCCAGGCCGGCACGGGGGCCCAGGTCTCAGTGAAGCACTCCGTCCGGACCTTTTGCGCGAAGGCGAGCTCGGCGTCGACGTCCCCCGAATGGGGGCAGAGGTCGAGCCGGTGGAGCACGTGGCCCGTGGGGGTGACGATGAGCGTCCGCACGGCCCCGAAGTTGCGGCGGAAGCCCGCGGGGATGAACGGCGGGTGGAAAAGCCCCGGGACGTCCCGGTTCTCCGGCGCGTGGGCCGTCGCGGGGACGAATCCGTCCTCCGCGATCTTCCGCGTGGAGGCGCGCTCGAGGTACGCGGGCCGGCGGGCCAGCTCGAGGGTCCCGCACTTGGTCCCGTCGCAGTCGCAGTGGACCTGCCGGAGGAGGACGAGCCGGTTCTTCTCGCCCGCCTTCTTCAGGGCGGCGTCGAGCCCGTCGGTCCACTCGAGGGCGGATTTCCCGTCGCTGGCCCAGCCCGCGACGGCGAGGGCCAGGAATGCGGCCAGGAACCTCATGACCCACCTCCTGATCCCTAGACGCGCGGGAGGGCGCCAAGGGGACATGAAAATGTGACTTCGCCGTGCCGGGGAACCCTGCGCAGGGACCGTCGTGTAATCAGGGAAGACCTTAGTGGGGGACCCATGAGAACGATCTCGCTCATCCTGGCCTGCGCCGCCGCCGCGTCCGCCGACGAAGTCACCCTCAAGGGCGGGGGGAAGTTCTCCGGCGTCGTCGAGGAGAAGGGCGACAAGGTGATCGTCCGCATGGAGCACGGCACCGTGACCTTCGATCGTGCCAAGGTCGACAAGATCGACCGCACGAAGGGGTCGGTCCTCCAGGAGTACGAGGAGCGCCTGAAGAGCGCGAACCTGTCGAAGATCGAGGAGGTCGACGCCCTCCTCAAGTGGGTCGAGGGGCGGCGGATGGTCGAGGCGGCCCGGGAGCTCCGGGAGCGGGTGGGGCGGCTCAAGTGGGACGCCGTCGACGTCACGGACCCCTCGCAGCTCGAGACGTTCGCGCTGTGGGCAAAGGCGAACGCGCTGGCCAACCTCGAGCAGGTGGCGATGCGCGGGGCGCTCGCCGCGCGGCGTAAGAAGATCGAGCCCAAGGACGCGGAGGCGCTCTACCAGCTGGGGCTCTGGGCCAAGGCGTCGGGTCTCGCGGCCGATGCGATCGTCCTTTTCCAGGAGACGATCGCCCTCAGGCCCGACCACGAGTTCGCGCGCCGGGCGCTGGGCTACCAGTCGTTCCAGGGGAAGTGGATGACCCCCCACGAGGTCAAGGTCGCGATGGGCCTGATCGAGTTCGAGGGGGACTGGATGACGCCGCAGGCGAAGGAGGCGATCCTCGTCGCCCGGACGCTCGAGAAGGAGCGCCGGCTCCTTGAGGAGGAGCGCAAGAAGCTCGCCGACGAGCGCGCGAAGGCGAACGCGGAGTACGCGCTCCAGAGGGCCGCGCTCGACGCGCGGGTCTCCGAGGTCGCCCTCAGGATCGCGGAACTCGACCGTCGGCAGGTCCAGTGGGCCGCCGCGCAGGCGTGCGGGCACGCGGGGTGCGGCCTCGTCGGGGTCCACTTCCACTGCCCCCGCGCCGCCTGCCTGCTCCTCACGGTGCACGCCCACTGCGCGAAAGCGGGGTGCACGCTGCTCACGGTCCACGCGCACTGAGCGTCCTTACAATCCCTTTACATCGCCCGGGGGCCCTGCTCTAATGCCCCCGTCATGTTCAGCCTCATCCCCAAAGAGCAGGTTTTCTTCGACCTCTTCGAGCAGGCGGCGAAGAACGTGCATGACGGGGCGCTTGCCCTCCAGGCGCTCCTCGAGGATTTCCGCGACGTGCCGGAGAAGGCCAAGAAGATCAAGGACATCGAGCACGCCGGCGACAAGATCACCCACACGACCATCGAGAAGCTCAACAAGACGTTCATCACCCCCCTCGATCGCGAGGACATCCACGAGCTGATCTGCCGGCTGGACGACATCCTCGACCTGATCGACACCGCGACCAGCCGGATGGTGCTCTACAAGATCGACAAGCCCACCGAGGACGCGAAGGCGCTCGGCAAGGTCCTCGTCCACGCGACCAAGATCATCACGGAACTCATCCCGCAGATGCGGAACCTGAAGCACACCGACGCCCTCATCCAGCAGTGCATCGCGATCCACACGCAGGAGAACGAGGGGGACCGGATCGAGCAGCACGCCCTGGCCGCGCTCTTCGAGAACGGCCACGACCCGGTGCTGATCATCAAGTGGAAGGACATCTACGAGGATCTCGAATCGGCCACCGACCGGTGCGAGGACGTGGCCAACGTCGTCGAAGGCATCGTGCTCAAGAATGCCTGACATCTGGGTCGTCTACGCCATCGTCGCGCTCGCCCTCATTTTCGACTACGTCAACGGCTTCCACGACGCCGCCAACTCCATCGCGACCGTGGTCTCCACGCGCGTCCTCTCCCCCAAATGGGCGGTCCTCTGGGCGGCGTTCTTCAATTTCATCGCGTTCCTCGTCTTCCCGACGAAAGTCGCCTCGACCATCGGGAAGGGGATCGTGGTCCCGGAATTCATCACCATGCAGGTCATCGCCGCGGGCCTGATCGGCGCGATCGCCTGGGACCTGATCACCTGGTACTACGGGATCCCCTCCAGTTCCTCCCACGCGCTGGTGGGGGGGTTCGCCGGAGCGGCGCTGGTCGCCGCGGGATGGAGGGCGCTCATCATCAACTTCCAAATGAAGGGGATCGTGATGATCGCCATCTTCATCGTTCTTGCGCCGATGATCGGGTTGATCCTGGGCTATATCATCATGATCGCGACCTACTGGATCTGTAGACGATCGTCCCCGTCCAAGGTAGGCGGCATTTTCCGGAAGCTCCAGCTGCTCTCGGCCGCAGCGTACAGCCTGGGCCACGGAGGGAACGACGCGCAGAAGACGATGGGAATCATCCTGGCGACGCTCATCGCCGCCGGGAAGCTCGGGTCGAAGGATCCGATCCCGCTCTGGGTCGTGCTCTCCTGCCATGCCGCGATGGGGCTGGGCACGCTCGCCGGAGGATGGCGGATCGTCAAGACCATGGGTCAGAAGATCTGCAAGCTGCAGCCGGTCCACGGCTTCTCGGCGGAGACGGGCGGAGCCATGACGCTCTACCTGGCCACCGCGCTCGGGGCTCCCGTCTCGACCACCCACACGATCACCGGCGCCATCGTGGGGGTCGGTTCGACCCGCGGCTTTCACGCGGTCAAATGGGGCGTAGCGGGCCGAGTGGTCTGGGCGTGGGTCATCACGATCCCGGCCTCGGCGGCGATCGCCATGCTGAGCTGGTGGCTCTTCCGGCTCCTGGGGTGGTGAGCGTCCCGGAATTGTTAAGGAACCGTGAATCCCATTGACTCGAGCTTCGTCCCGGGTCTAGCATCGACCCTCCCATGGACGACCGCGACCTCTTCCTGAACCGCGAACTCAGCTGGTTGGACTTCAACGCGCGCGTGCTCGAAGAAGCCCACGATCGGGGTAATCCCCTCCTTGAGCGCCTGAAATTCCTCGCGATCTTCAGCTCCAACCTGGACGAGTTCTTCATGATCCGGGTCGGCGGCCTCAAGCAGCGCGATCTCAATGAGATCGGGAGCCCCGAATCCGGCGATCAGGCCTCCACCGGGGAGGTCTTGAAGGCCGTATCGGGCCGGGTCCATGAGCTCGTGGTCGAGCAGCACCGAATCCTGAGGGAAGAGGTCCTCCCGGGCCTGGAGCCGGCGGGGCTCCAGCTCCTGAGGGCGGCGGACGTGTCGGGCGACGAGGCGGCGAAGCTGGAGGAGTATTTCGCCCGCAACGTCCAGCCGGTCCTGACGCCCATGGCGATCGACCCGGCCCATCCGTTCCCCCATATCCAGAACCGCCAGCTCTACCTGGCCGCGCTCCTGAAGTCGAAGGCCCAGGGCCGGCTGCGGGTGCCCAAGACGTTTCTTGCCGTCGTGCCCGTGCCCGCCCTGCTGCCCCGCTTCGTGGCCCTGTCCACCGGGGGCCGCTTCGTCCTCCTCGAGGACCTCATCGGGGTCCACCTTGAGAAGCTCTTCGCCGGCTTCGAAACGATGGAGCAGACCGTCTTCCGCCTCACCCGGCACCAGGATTTCGAGCTGTCCGACCAGGATTCCGAGGACCTCCTCAAGCAGATCCAGTCGGAGCTGGCGAAGCGCCGGCGAGGCCAGGAGGTGCGGCTCGAGATCCGAACGGGGACCTCCGACCGCTTCAAGGTGGCGCTCTTGAGAAGGTTCCACCTGGACCCCCCGGACATCTATGAGATCGACGGACCGCTCAATCTCGCGGCGTTCTGGACGTGGATCGGGCTCCCGGGGTACGATTCGCTGCGCACCCCGGCGATCGCCTCCCGGCTTCCCTCCGCGGTGCGTGCCCACAAAGGCGACGTGTTCTCGCTCATCCGGGCCGGGGACCTCTTGCTGCACCATCCCTACGAGCCGTTCGAGACGGTGGTGGATTTCGTGGAGCAGGCGGCGCAGGACCCCGACGTCCTGGCGCTCAAGCAGACCGTCTACCGCGCGGGGAAGAATTCGCCCATCCTGGCCGCCCTGGCGCGCGCCGCGGAGCGCGACAAGCAGGTCACGGTCCTCATCGAGCTGAAGGCGCGCTTCGACGAGGAGGCGAACATCGAGCAGGCCCGAACCCTGGAGCGTGCGGGGGCGCACGTCGTCTACGGGCTGCCGGGCCTCAAGACCCACTGCAAGCTTGCCTTGGTGGTCCGGCGAGACCCGGACCGCATCCGCCGCTATGTCCATCTGTCGACCGGCAACTACAACCCCGCCACGGCGCGCCTCTACACGGACGTGGGGTTGATGACCTGCGACGAACGGATGGGCGAGGATGCCGCGGCGCTCTTCGACATGATGACCGGCTATGTCCAGCCGTTGAAATGGAACAAGCTCGTGGTCGCGCCCCACGGGATGCGCGAGTGGGTGGTCGAGAAGATCGAGCGGGAGGCCGCGCACTGCAAGGCGGGGAGGCCGGCGCGCATCGTGGTGAAGATCAACTCGCTGGTGGACAACGAGGTGATCCGGGCGCTCTACCGCGCCTCGCGCGCGGGCGTGCCGATCGACCTGGTGGTGCGCGGCATCTGCTGCCTCCGCCCCGGCCTTCCCGGCACGAGCGAATCGATCCGGGTCCGCTCCATCGTCGGGCGCTATCTCGAGCACAGCCGGATCTTCTATTTCGCCAACGGCGGGGCGGACGAGTTCCACCTCTCAAGCGCCGACTGGATGCCCCGGAACTTCGACCGCCGGGTGGAGGTCGTCTTCCCCGTCGAGGACGAGGCGCTCAAGAGGCGGCTCATGCACGAGATCCTGGCGGCGACCCTCCTGGACGACGCCAATGTCCGGCGGCTGGGGAACGACGGCGCCTACGTCCGGGAGAAGGGCGCCTTCAACAGCCACGAGGTCCTTGCGCAGATCGCCGGCGGCGCCGATCGGGCCCTCATGCTGCCTCCCCCGGAGCCCGTGTCTCCGAAGCGCTCCCGCTCTCCACGGTCCTCGGTGCGGTCCCCATGAAGGTCGCGGCGATCGACATCGGCGCCAACAGCGTCCACCTGGTGATCTCCCGGCTCTATGCGCTCGGAGTCCGGGAGGTGCTGGACCGGTCCAAGGAGATGCTGCTCCTGGGCCGCTCGACCTTCCGCCGGGGATTCATTCCCAAGGACGAGCTCGACCGCGCGATCGCCGTCCTCAAGCGCTACCGGGCCATCGCGGAGGCGCAGGGGGTGGAGGCGGTGCTCGCCGTCGCCACCTCGGCGGTGCGGGAGGCGAAGAACCGGGACGAGTTCGTGGAGCGGGCGGAGAAGGAGGCGAGGCTCGCCGTCCGGGTCCTCAGTGGAGAGGAGGAGGGCCGGCTGATCTACGCCGGCGTCCAGGACGGGCTCCCCTCCAAGCTCCGGCGGATCGGGGTCCTCGACATCGGGGGCGGCAGCGCGGAGATCGTCATCGGCGAGGGCCCCAAGGTCGCGCTTGTGCGGAGCCTGAAGCTGGGCGTCCTCCGCCTGGTCGCGAAGTTCCCCGGCCGGAAGCCCAAGTCGCGGCGGGCCATGGAGGAGTACATCCGGACCGAAGTCGGGCCCGTCGCGCGGGAGGTGGCCCAGGGGGAGCTGGACGCCGTCCTCGGGACGAGCGGGAGCATCCTCTGCCTCGCCGGCCTCCTGGGGGTCCGCGAGGACTCCCGCCCGATCTACCATCACGTCCTGGCGGAGACCGCCCACCGGCTCCTCACCGAATCTCCCAAGAGCCTGGCCAAGCTGCCGGCCGTGGGGCCGGACCGCGCCGAGACGATCGGTCCCGGGGCGCTCGTGGTCCACGTGTTCATGGAAGAGGCGGGGCTGAAGGAGATCCTCCCCTGCGAACGGGCCCTCCGCGAGGGCGTCGTCGCCGACTACGCCCTCCGCAACGCCGACCGCCTCGAGACCCATGACGAGGAGATCACCGACCCCCGCCGGAGGAGCGTCCACTTCCTCGCGCGGCGCCTGGGCGCGCTCGATCTCCACGCCCGGCAGACGGCGCGGCTGGCGCTCAAGCTGTTCGACGGCCTGGCGCTGCTCCATCGCCTCGACGTCAAGGACCGGGAGCTCCTGGAATACGCGGCGCTCCTCCACGACGCGGGATACTGGATCGGGGCGGACAAGCACCACAAGCACGCGCTCTACCTGATCCGGAACGGCCCCCTCGAGGGGTTCAGCCGGGAAGAGGTGCGGCTCATCGCCCTGGTGGCGCGGTACCACCGCGGCGCGCTCCCCCGCGCGCGCCACGAGGGGATGGACAAGCTCTCGGCGGAGGCGCGGCACTGCGTCCGGGTCCTGGCGGCCCTGCTCCGGATCGCCGACGGCCTCGACCGGAGCCATGCGGGCCTCGTGCGCGAGCTCAACGTCACCGTGAACGACACCGCCGTCACGCTCGAGCTGGTCTCGCAGGGGGACCTGGACCTCGAGCTCTACGCGGCGGAACGGCGGGGCGACCTCTTTCGCGAGGTGTTCGAGCGGGACCTCCGGCTGAAGGTCCGCGGGAACGGATCCCGATGAAGACCGCCCTGCACGCCCCGGCCCGACCCGGAGCGGCGGCGACGCTCGGGCCGCGGGCGGAGCGGCTCCTGTCGAAGCTCCGGGAGGTCCGGAAGAATCCCTCCGACGAGGACGCGGTCCACGACGCGCGGGTGGCGGCCAGGCGGCTCCTGGCGGCGGGCGAACTCTGGGCGCCGCTGGAGCCGGGATGGAAGGACGTGCAGGATCGCCTGTCCAGGATCGTCCGTCGGCTGGGGCGGGTCCGGAACCTGGACGTGACGATCCGGTATCTGGGGCGGGCGTCCCTCGGGGACGCGGCGTCCCGCGGGGAGCTGGCGGAGGCCCTGAAGCGCCAGCGGCGCAAGGCGCGCCGCCGTCTCTCCGAGTGGCTGACGGGCCGGCGGATCCGCGCCGTCGAGGGGGAGTTGCGATGGGTCCCCGGGCCGGGACGCAACGGACAGGCGGGCCGCCCTCCCGCGCCGGCCGACCTGGATCCCTACTTCGACCGGCTCCTGCAGGTGACGGCGAAGGTGAATCTCCGGGCGGGCGTCGAAGCCGGTCACGAGGCCCGCCGGGAGCTCCGCCGGCTCCGATACGCCCATGAGACCCTCGCCTGGGCCTACGAGGCCCGCCGGTTCCAGTCGGCGTCCAAGAGGTTCGTTCACGCGCAGGACCTGGCGGGCCGGTGGCACGACCTGTGCGTGCTGGAGGAGCTGGGCCGGAAGGCGATCCGGAAGGGGAAGGGTTCGGGCCGCCTGACGCCGCTCGTGGATCGCGCCCGGTCGGAGGCAAACCGTCAGCTTCCCGGGTTCGTCCGGGAGATCCAGTCGCTGGCCGGGCTGCATGCCGAGCTCACGGGAACGGGAAGCCCATGAAGGTGTGTTTCCTCCGTCATGGGCCGGCGGCGCCCTCCGGAACGCCGGGCATCGCCGAGCCGGACCGGCCTCTCACCGCGGAGGGGAGGAAGAAGACCCGGCGGGCGCTGCAGGGGCTCAAGCGGCTGAACCTGGGGATCGACGAGATCCTCACGAGCCCGCTCCCCCGGGCGCTCCAGACGGCTGAGATCCTGGCCGACGTCCTGGGCGGGATCCGCCCAGCGGTCGACGAGCGGCTCCTGCCGGAGGTCCCGGCCGGGCGTCTTCTGGGCCTCCTCAAGGACGTGAAGGGAGAGGTGCCGCTCCTGGTGGGCCACGAGCCGAACCTCACCGCCGCGCTGGCCCTTCTGGTGGGGGCGGGCCGGCCGGACGCCCACCTCCTGAAGAAGGCGGGCCTGGCGGTGGTGGAGGTCGGGAAGCTCACCGCCCGTCCCGCCGGCACCCTGCACCTTCTCCTCACGCCGCACGCGCTTCGGCTCCTTTAACAAACATTATCCGCTTCCACACGATTCCTTTACACGTCCCCTCTAGATTCGCCCCCAACGCTGGGTGAGGAAGCGGCCGTTGAGGCCGACGCGCAGCGATGCGAATCCTCTAGAGGAGGGGTCCATGAAACTCGTGTGGAGTGCCGTGTTCGCACTCGGCCTCGCAGGCGCCGCGATGGCGGATGAAGGAGACGACGAAATCCAGCCCCGCCGGCCCGCGGAGGAAGAGGGCTACCGGGACCTGCTGGAGCGCGTGGGGGCGCTCGAGGCGAGGCAGGCGGACGAGGAGATGGAGAAGCTCAAACGCGCCGCCGCCCAGGAAAAGGCGGACGAGCAGAAGGGGCTCCCCGACCGGGTGAGCAAGCTTGAGAAGGCCCAAGCGTCCGCGGGCCAGACGTGGGACGTCTCGAAAATGCTCTCGTTCTCGACGGCCGACGGCAATTTCACCGCGAAGATCGGCGGCCGGATCTACTTTGTTTACCGCCATATCGTCGACCGGGACGACGGGAGCGGCGGGACGGCCGACCAGTTCATCGTGGATACGGCACGCTTCCAGCTGGACGGCACGTTCTACAAGGACTTCTTCTACCGCCTGGAGGGCGCGTCGGAAAAGAACGGCGCGTTCGCCTACAACGACGTGTACGTCGGGTATTCCGGGCTCCGGGACTACTTCTCGATCCAGGCAGGGCAGTTCAAGGTTCCCTTCAGCCAGGAGGAAACCTGCTCGAGCCGGTTCATCGACTTCGCCGAGCGGTCGCTCCTCAACCGCCTGATCCCGTCGCGGGACCAGGGGATCATGCTCTTCGGGTCGATCGCGGACAAGGTCCTCGAGTGGAACCTCGGCGTCTTCAACGGGGTGACCAAGAACACGGCGGACCTGAACGACGAGAAGGACGTGGCGGCCCGGATCTTCGTGACGCCGCTCAAGAACTCCAACGTGGATCTGTTCAAGCAGCTGCGCCTGGGGTTCGACGTGACGTACGGGGACATCGACGGCCGCGCCAATGCGGCGGACATCACGAGCGGCGATCTGGGAGGCGTGACCCTGATCGACCTCACGCCCGGCGCGGCTCCTGCCGGGAACTTCGTCGACGGCATCCGGACGAGAATGGTCGCCAATTTCTCCTGGCTCTACGGCCCGGTCAGCCTCCGGGCGGAGTACCTGATGCAGAAGCAGCAGCTGTACGACGACCCGACGATCCTGGAGAGCGACTTTACGATAAAGGCCTACTACGTCCAGGCGACGTGGCTCATCACGGGCGAGACGAAACCTCTGGAGAATCGGGTGGTCCCCAAGAACAACCTCAATCCGCTCAACGGCGGCTGGGGAGCGTTCGAGCTCGCGCTCAGGTACTGTTCGCTCGATGCCAGCGACGCGGAGGACGCGGGCTTCTTCGGGCCGCCCCCGGTCCCCCTGGCGAACATGAAGGTCAACCAGCTCACCGTCGGGATCAACTGGTGGTGGACCAGCAACATGGCGCTCCGGATCAACTATGAGCACCTGACGTTCGACGAGGACCTTCCCGTCAAGGGCGGCGGGGGCGACCCCCTCGCCCGCAAGCAGGACATCATCTACGTCCGCTGGCAGATCGACTTCTAGGATTCCACGGGATGGGCGGGTCCGGAGGGGCATACAGGACCTCCGGACCCCGCCCTTCCTGATTAACGGAACCCTTACACGGGATTCGCAGGAGCCTCATCCTCTCATGGTCTCATACCTTCAGAATTGTAAAGGAGACGGCGTATGAAGCAGCATCGGAAGACGACGGTGGCCGGGGCGCTCGCGATGGTCGCGGCGCTGGTCGGCCTGGGGTGGGCGTCCCCCGCCCCGCAGCAGGTGAAGGTCGATTCGGACCTCATGCCCTACAAGGTGGCCGAGGGGATCAGCGGGAACATCAGCAGCATCGGGTCGGACACGCTGAACAACCTCATGACGTACTGGGCGGAGAGCTTCAAGAAGTTCTACCCCAACGTCAACATCCAGATCGAGGGGAAGGGCACGGCGACGGCTTTCCCGGCCCTCGCGGCGGGGACGGCGCAGTTGGGGCCCGCGTCGCGGCCCGCCAAACCGACGGAAGAGGACGCATTCGAGAGCAAGTGGGGCTACAAGCCCACGCAGATCCGGACGTCGGTGGACGCGCTGGCGGTCTTCGTGAACAAGGACAACCCGATCAAGTCGCTCTCGCTCACGCAGGTGGACGCGATCTACTCGAAGGCCCGCCGCCGCGGCGGGCGGGCCGACATCAAGACCTGGGGCCAGCTCGGCCTCACCGGCGAGTGGGCCGACAAGCCGATCGCCCTCTACGGCCGCAACTCGGCCTCGGGCACGTACGCCTTCTTCAAGGAGAACTCGCTCAAGAACGGCGACTACAAGGACGAGGTGAAGGAGCAGCCGGGCTCGGCCTCGGTGGTGCTCGCGGTGGCGACGGACCGCTACGCCATCGGCTACAGCGGCATCGGGTATGCGACCTCGAGCGTCCGGGCGGTGCCCCTCGGGGAGAAGGACGGGGATAGCCCTCTGGCCGCCAACGCGGAGAACGCGTACGCGGGGACCTATCCCCTGGCGCGGTTCCTGTTCGTGTACATCAACAAGCCTCCGAGCAAGCCGATGGACCCGCTGACCCGCGAGTTCGTCAAGCTGATCTGCTCGAAGGACGGGCAGGAAGTGGTCGTCAAGGACGGCTACTTCCCGATCCCCGCGGGCGTCGCGCGCGAGGAGCTCAAGAAGGTCCAGTAGGGCTCCTCTGGACGCCGCCGTATGCCTCTTGCGAGTGATGTCATCAAGGCGGGCGGGCCGGCCGTGCCGGCCCGCCCGCTCCCCGACCCCCGGGTCCGAGTCGGCCGGCGACGGTTCGCCGACCGGCTGGCGCGGGGCTTCGTCTCGCTCGGCGGCATCACCATCATCCTCTCCATCCTGGCCATCTTGCTCGTCATCGTGATCGAGATCGCGCCGCTCTTCCGGAGGGCCACCGCGCAGGCGGGGCCCTGGATTGCCGTGGAGGGCGGCGCCGCCTCGATCGCGACGGGACTCGACGAATACCGCGAGTTCCTCTACACCGTCGACGCCGGCGGCGTCCGCGTGCACCGCGCGCTCGACGGCGCTTCCGTGCATGTACCCTCCCTTCCGGGGCTCGAGGGCGCCACCGTCCGCTGCGTCTCCGATCGCGGGCGGGGCGCCCTCGCCCTGGGGTTGAGCGACGGAAGGGCGATCCCCCTGGACCTGCGGTTCGACCTGACCTACTCCAAGGGCGAGGGGGTCCGCCGCATCACCCCCGCGGTGAAGCCCAGGGATCCGCTCAAGGTCGACGAGTCGGGTCGCCCGCTCCGGTTCCTTTCCCACATCGTGATGGAAACAAGGGCGGCCTATGCCGCGGCGGTAGACGCGCGGGAGATCGCGATTCTGGCCCTCGAGAAGAAGAAAACGCTGATCGGCGAGGGGAAGCTCGAGGAGACTCGGCGGGCGGTCACGATCCCCGGCGGCGGCGAGGTCAGCGCCCTGGCCCTGGACGGCCGGGGAGACGATCTCTTCATCGGGACCTCCGCCGGGGCCGTCTTCCGGGTGGACCTGCGCAACCCCGCCGAGCCGCGGATCGCGGAGACGCTCTCTCCCGCGACGCGGAACGGCGCTCCGGTGACCCTCCTGGGATTCCTGATCGGAGACCGTACGCTCGTCGTCGGCGACGGAGCGGGCGGTGTCTCCAGCTGGCAGCTCCTCCGACCCGCCGAGGGCGATTACCGGCTCAGCCGGATCTACGACTTCGAGTCCCACGCCCGTCCCATTGTGGCCTTCTCCCCCTCCATGCGGGACAAGGGATTCCTCGTGGCGGACGAAGGGGGGACCCTGCGGCTCAACTACGGCACCACGGGCTTGGCCCAGTTGACGCTCGAGACCGGGCGGGCGGGCCTCCGGGCCGTGGCCCTGGCGCCCAGGGGCAACGGAGCGATCGCCCTCGACGGCTCCGGCGCGGTCGGATCCTGGTCGATCCATAATCCGCATCCCGAGGCGACGATGAAAAGCCTCTTCGGGAAGATCACCTACGAGGGCTACGACAAGCCCGAGTACGTCTGGCAGTCGACGGGGGGGACGGACGACTTCGAGGCGAAGCTGAGCCTGACGCCGCTTCTGATCGGCACGCTCAAGGGGACGGTCTACGCGCTCCTCATCGCCGTGCCGCTCGCGCTCCTGAGCGCCCTCTATGTCTCGCAGTTCATGCACCCCCAGATCAAGGGGTACGTGAAGCCGGTCGTGGAGGTCATGGCGGCACTCCCGAGCGTGGTGCTCGGATTCATCGCGGGCCTCTGGCTGGCGCCGCGCGTCGAGAAGAGCGCGCCGGGACTCTTCCTCATGCCCTTCGTGACGGCCGGAGCCGTGCTGACGGCCCTCCTGGTGTGGCGGCGGATGCCGATCCGGATCCGCAGCCGCCTGAAGCACGGAACGGAGATCGCCCTCCTGATCCCGGTCGTGCTCCTGGGGGCCTGGTTCTCCCTCCACCTGGGAGGCTGGATGGAGTCGGCGATCCTCGCGGGCGACTACCGGGGCTGGCTCAGGCGGGTCTTCGAGGTCACCTACGACCAGCGCAACTCGATCGTGGTGGGGTTCGCCATGGGGTTCGCGGTCATCCCGATCATCTTCACGATCGCGGAGGACTCGCTGAGCAACGTCCCGTCGCACCTGACTGCCGGCTCGCTCGCGCTGGGGGCCACCCGATGGCAGACCGCGCTCCGGGTCGTCCTCCCCACGGGGAGCCCGGGGATCTTCTCGGCCGTCATGATCGGGTTCGGCCGCGCGGTGGGAGAAACCATGATCGTCCTCATGGCGACCGGGAACACGCCGGTCATGGACTTCTCCCCGTTCAACGGGTTCCGCGCGCTCTCGGCCAACGTGGCGGTCGAGCTCCCCGACGCGGCCGTGGGCGGCACGCACTTCCGCGTGCTCTTCCTCGCGGCCTTCCTCCTCTTCGTCATGACGTTCCTGGTGAACACCCTGGCCGAGGTGGTGCGGCTTCGCCTGCGGAAGCGGTACCAGTACTTATGAGCCGACTCTGGAAAGACGGCGATCCCTGGATCTGGCTCACCGGGGGCGCCCTGGCGATGAGCCTGATCATGGTGGTGGGCCTCGTGGCCCTCATCCTGGTCAGCGGAATGGGGTACTTCTGGCCCAAGGACGTCACGAGGTTCGTCCTCAACGACGGCAAGGCGGTCCTGGGCGAGGTCACCGACCGCGAGGTCATCCCCGTCCATAACGCCCCCAAGGGCACCCCTCCGAAGCACCGGATCCAGGTCAAGCAGGGGAATCGCGACCTCGTCGGCAACGACTTCATCTGGATCGACGAAGCGGCCGTGGCGCGGCGCGAAACGCCTCCCGACGTGGTCGTCCTCGAGCGCCGCGAGTGGGGCAACCTCTACGGGTCCATCAAGGAGGTCCGCGAAGGCGCGACGGTGCTGGGCCGGGGTCCCGAGGCCGCCTGGAAGGCGCTCCATGCCCGGCTCCCGGACGCCCATGCCGTCCTGGACCGAATCGAGAAGGTCGAGAAGGACGAGATAGGCGACGTGAACGCCGCGCAGGAGAAGATCCGTCTCCGCCTCAGGAAGCTGGAGCTCAAGGGCGTCCGCGAGGGACCCGAGATCCTGCGGCTCAAAGAGGAGATGGCGGGGCACCAGGCCCGGTTCACGGAGCTCCAGAAGCGGCTCGCCGAGCTCCGGAAGAGCCTCAACACCAGCGTCGTCATGACCGCCGAGGGGGGCCAGGACAAGGAAGTGCCCCTCTCCCAGGTCGTGCGCGCCACTCGTCCCAACGATCTCGGAGTCTTCGGCAAGTCCGGATTCTACGCCTCCAAGTTCTGGGAGTTCATCTGGGAGGACCCCCGCGAGTCGAACACCGAGGGGGGGATCTTCCCGGCCATCTTCGGGACCGTGATGATGGTGATGATCATGAGCCTCTTCGTGACGCCGCTGGGCGTCCTCGCGGCGCTCTACCTGCGCGAGTACGCCAAGCAGGGGACGTTCGTCAGCATCGTCCGGATCGCGGTCAACAACCTGGCGGGGGTGCCGTCCATCGTCTTCGGCGTCTTCGGCGTGGGGTTCCTGATCTATTTCGTGGGCGGGAGGATCGACGCGTGGTTCTTCCCCGAGTCGCTGCCGGTCCCCACGTTCGGCACGGGGGGCATCCTGTGGGCGTCGCTCACCCTCGCGCTGCTCACCGTGCCGGTCGTGATCGTCGCGACCGAGGAGGGCCTGGCCTCCATCCCCAAGGGCCTGCGCGAAGCGTCGCTGGCCCTGGGCGCGACCAAGTGGGAGACGACCTGGAAGGTGGTCCTCCCGTCGCTCATGCCGTCGATCCTGACGGGGCTCATCCTGGCGATGGCCCGCGCGGCGGGCGAGGTGGCGCCCCTCATGATCACCGGGGTGGTGAAGCTGGCGCCCACGCTGGCTCTCGACGGGACGGCGCCCTTCCTCCACGCGGACCGGAAGTTCATGCACCTGGGGTTCCACATCTACGACGTGGGATTCCAGTCGCCCAACGTGGATGCCGCGCGGCCGATGGTGTTCGCCACGGCGTTCCTCCTGATCGTGATCGTGGTCCTGCTCAACCTGGCCGCCATCGTGCTCCGGAAGCGGCTGAGGAAGCGGTTTGCCGGGTCTGCACTCTAGGTATGTTCAACTTGAAACGCGAGCATGGATTTCACCACAAAGGCACAGAGTCCACAAAGAAGGCTCATTCTCTTGTCCGGACGGAGGATCTTCTTGGTGTTCTTTGTGCCTTTGTGGTGAGAAACGTGCTCACGAATCCACCTGGACTTGATTAGGAGGCGGTCAATGATGGTCATGCCGAGGATCAAGACCCCCGAGGGGCTCAAGCCGCGGGACCCCGCGGACCTGGGGGGGGAGACGCCCATGGTGGAGATCGACCACCTGAAGTTCTATTACGACGGCAAGATCGCGGTGAAGGACGTCACGATCACCTTCCCCAAACACCGCATCGCCGCCCTGATCGGACCGTCGGGCTGCGGCAAGTCCACGCTCCTGCGCTGCCTGAATCGCATGAACGAGCTGATCGATGGAGTCTCCCACGAAGGGTCCATCCGGATCGGCGGGATGGACATCCACGATCCCGCCCACGACGTGACCGAGCTCCGCAAGCGAGTGGGCATGGTCTTCCAGAAGTCCAACCCGTTCCCCAAGACCATCTACGAGAACATCGCCTTCGGGCCCCGCATCCTCGGCCTGAGCGACCGGAAGCAGCTCGACGAGATCGTCGAGCGGAGCCTCCGCAGCGCGGCGCTCTGGGAGGAAGTGAAGGACCGGCTCCAGTCCAACGCCCTGAGCCTCTCCGGCGGGCAGCAGCAGCGGCTCTGCATCGCCCGGGCCATCGCGGTCGATCCGGACGTCCTCCTGCTGGACGAGCCCTGCTCGGCCCTCGACCCGATCGCCACGGCGAAGATCGAGGAGCTCCTCGTCGAGCTCAAGCACAAGTACACGACCGTGATCGTGACCCACAACATCCAGCAGGCCGCCCGCATCTCGGACTCGTGCGCCTTCATGCTGATGGGAGACCTGGTCGAGTACGGCCAGACCCGGGAGATGTTCACGAACCCCAAGGATAGCCGGACCGAAGCGTTCATCAGCGGGCGGTTCGGCTAGAGGAGGAGGATATGCACCGCCACTTCGACGAGGAGATCAAGGAGATCCGCCGCAAGCTGGTCGAGATGGGCAGCCTTGCAGAGTCCATGATCGCCTCGGCGCTCCGCGCGCTCCTGGAGCGCAACGAGCGCCACTGCCACGACGTCTCCCTCCGCGAGGAGCAGGTGAACGAGCTCCAGATCGAGATCGACGACATGGCCGTCAAGCTCACCGCCCTCCAGCAGCCGGTGGGGTCGGACGTGAGGTTCCTCTTCATGGCCACCCGGATCACCTCGGAGCTGGAGCGGATCGGCGACCAGGCCGTCAACATCTGCCAGGGCGCGGATGTCCTCCTCAAGGCCCCGCCGCTCAAGCCGTTCGTCGACATCCCGATCATGGCGGAGATCGCCCAGCGGATGGTGCGGGACAGCCTGGAGGGCCTCGTCCGGAAGGACGTGGAGGTGGAGAACCGCGTCCTCCAGGAGGAGGACAAGGTCGACGCGTTCCGCGACCAGATCTTCCGGGAACTCCTCACCTACATGATGGCCGACCCGGCCACCATCCCGCGGGCGCTCGCGCTCATCCTCATCTCCCGCAACCTCGAGCGCGTGGGGGACCACGCGACCAACATCGCGGAGGAGGTCATCTACTGGGTGCAGGGGCGGGACATCCGCCACCACCACGAGGAGAAGATCGCCCAGGGTTCCGAGGGAGGACCCTCCCCCGAGGAGTAGCCGTCATGGAGAAGGGAACCGTCCTGGTCATCGACGATCAGAGGGACCTCATCGAACTCGTCCGGACGACGCTGGAGGGCCGGGGCTTCGAGGTGCTGGGAGCGCAGGACGGATCCTCAGGCCTCGAGCTGGCCCGACGCTGCCGTCCGCAGTTGATCGTCCTGGACCGCATGATGCCGGGGCTGGACGGTCTGGAGGTCTGCCGGTCGCTGCGGGAGGACTGGTTCACGCGGGCCACTCCCGTCCTCATGCTCACGGCCCGCGCGCGGGTGGAAGACCGGGTCGAAGGCCTCGAGAGCGGGGCCGACGACTACCTGGCCAAGCCCTTCGAATTGAAAGAGCTGGTGGCCCGCATCGAGGCCCTGGCGCGCCGGGTCGGGCTGGAGCTGGACTCCAATCCCCTGACCCGCCTCCCCGGAAACACCTCGATCACCCGGCACCTCGAGACCCTGTTCCAGACGGACGCCCCGTTCGCCGCGCTCTACGCCGATCTCGACCACTTCAAGGCCTACAACGACCGCTACGGGTACGAGAGCGGCGACCGCATGATCCGCCTCCTCGCGCGCTGCATGGGAGAGGGGCTCTCCTCGGCCCCGCCGGGCTCGAGGTTCCTCGGGCACATCGGGGGAGACGACTTCCTGGCCGTCTGCCCTCCCGCCTTCGCCGAGAACGCCGCGCGCGCGGCGATCGCGGCCTTCGACGCCCAGTCGATCCTCCTCCTCTCCCGCGAGGACCGCGAGCGCGGGTTCCTCGAGGTCGTCAACCGCCGGGGGGAGACGGAGCGGGTGCCGTTCGTTGCGCTCACGATCGTGGGTGCCTTCCGGGCCCGCCGGCAGCGCGGCGATCCGGCCGGCCTCTCGGAGGTGCTGGCGGAGCTCAAGGCCCACGCCAAGCGCCAGGGGGGCGGCTCGAAGTTCTATTCCGATCAGAGGAAATGACGTGGTCACAGCGACCGAGAAGAAGACCGTGCTGGTGATCGACGACGAGCGGGACCTCGTCGACCTCCTCCGGTACAACCTCGAGCGCGAAGGATTCGAGGTGCTGGGGGCCTCGGACGGGGAGACGGGCCTCGAGCTCGCCGTCGCCCGCAAGCCGGACGTCATCATCCTCGACCGCATGATGCCCGGGCCCGACGGGGTCGAGATCTGCCGGCGGCTCCGGCAGGAGGTCAGGACGGCGGAGGTCCCGGTGATCCTCCTCACGGCGAAGGCGTCCGAAGGGGACCGGGTGGCGGGCCTGGACGCCGGGGCGGACGATTACGTCGTCAAGCCCTTCAGCCCGAAGGAACTCGTGGCGCGCATCCGGGCGCGGCTTCGCCGTCCCGCGCCGGTCGAAGGGGTGCCGTCGGTGGTCCGCAACGGCGACCTCGTGATCGACGACGATCGGAGGGAAGTGACGTTCGGGGGGAAGCTCCTTGCTCTGGCGCCGTCGGAATTCCGGGTCCTGAGGCTGCTGGCGGCCTATCCGGGGCGGGTCATGTTCCGGAGGTCGGCCGCGCCGGGGGAACTCCTGCTGGGGAGCCTTGCCGTGAGGGACAAGCGGATCACGCGCGAGGAGCTCCGGGAGGCGCTGGCGGTCCAGGAGAGGAACCCCGCCCGGAAGCTGGGAGAGCTCCTCTTCGAGCGGTTGGACCTGGCGCGGTCGGACCTGGACCGGCTTCTCGACGCGCAGCGGCAGGCCTTCGGCGAATCGGGCGACTCGTCGAGCGGTCTTCTGGGGCGGATCCTGGTCGGGAAGGGGTTCGCGAGCGAGTTCCAGGTCGGGGAATGTCTCCGCGTGCAGGGCCGGCTGGTCGAGGCGGGGCTCCGGCCCGTCCCGGTCCTGGGAGCGATCCTCCTCAAGCGGAAGTACCTTTCGAACGACGCGCTGGAGACCGCCCTTCAGCTCCAGAATTTCATGCTCTACCGGTGCCCCGAGTGCGATGCGCGGGTGGACATCCGTTCCGGGCGCGGCGGGGCGGCCCTGGAATGCCCGAAGTGCCGCCAGGAGGTGCCGCCCCTCTTCGCGAAGATGGCCTCGGCGGTCCACCAGGTCCTCGAGGAGGCGGCCGGGAGCCATGCCCTCGTGATCCCGGACGAGGTCGTCTCGGCCGCCGAGAGGCCGAATCGGGAGTTCGGGAAGTACCTCATGATCCGTCTGGTCGGTCGCGGCGGGGCGGGCGAGGTGTGGCGCGCGTGGCAGAAGGACGCCAACCGCTTCGTGGCGCTCAAGATCCTCCCGCGAGGGCAGGCCCAGGAGAAGGGGCCCAAGACGCCGTTCGGAAACCCGGAGGCGGTGAAGAGGTTTTTCATGGAAGCCCAGGCGGTCGCGGACCTGGCGCACCCGAACATAGTGCCCCTTTACGACTACGGCACCGCGGAGGACTCCTTCTACTGCGCCATGCCGTTCATCGAAGGCGCGTCCCTCGAGAAGCTCGTGCGCGGACGGATCCGCCCGTCGGAGTTCGCGGGGACGCCCCTCTCGGGCCTGGCGGAGTCCGCGACGGCGCCCGACGACGTCTCCGACCACGCCCCGGGCCGGAGGCTGCCGTTGAGGTTCTGCCTCGAGGCGGTACGCGACGCGGCCCTCGCCCTCGACCACGCCCACGCCCGCGGCGTGGTCCACCGCGACCTGAAGCCGGGGAACATCCTGATCGATCGCGCAGGGAAGGTGTGGCTGATCGACTTCGGCCTCGCCCGGGTCGCGCGGATCGGCGACCCGGCGTACGAGAAGGGCATCGTCGTCGGCACGCCGTTCTACATGCCTCCCGAGCAGGCGGCGGGAGACATGGAGCAGGTCGACGCGCAGTCGGACGTCTACTCGCTGGGAGCGGTCCTCTACGAGCTCGTCTCGGGGATCTTTCCCTATTCGGGACGCTCCGAGGACACGGTCTTCGACCTGGTCCGCGTCCAGGGTCCGACGCCTCTGGAGGGGATCGCCGGGGACGTGCCGGCGGAGCTGGCCGCCGTCGTCCGCCGCGCCATGGCGCGCGAGAAGAACGCCCGATACCGGAGCGCCCTCGAGTTCGCCGGGGCGCTGACCGTTTTCCTGAAACAGGTCCCGTAGAAACGGAGCGGAAGATGTCGAAGGGCAAGGTGCTCGTGATCGACGACGAGAAGGACCTCGTCGAGCTCGTGCGGTACAACCTGGAACGCGACGGATACGAAGTGCTCGCGGCGACGACCGGCGAGGCCGGGCTGGCCCTCGCCCTGGCGCACGATCCCCGGGCCATCATCCTCGACCGGATGATGCCCGGCCTCGACGGACTGGAGGTCTGCCGCCAGCTCCGGCAGCAGAAGCGGACGTCGTACCTGCCGATCATCCTCCTGACCGCGAAGGCCACGGAGTCGGACCGCGTGGCGGGGCTCGAGGCCGGCGGGGACGACTACATCAGCAAGCCGTTCAGCCCGCGGGAGCTCGTGGCGCGGATCAGAGCCGTCCTGCGGCGCACGGCCTCGCGGCCCCCCCAGGACGTCTTCCGGGTGCGGGACCTCGTGGTGGACGTGCCGCGCCACGAGGTGACCTACCGGGGGAAGGAGATCTCCCTCACCGCGGGGGAGTTCCGGATCATGAGGTACTTGGCGGCGCGGCCGGGGCGCGTCCTCAGCCGCGTCGAGATCATCGACGGGGCGCTCGACGGGAGCGTCGACGGTTTGAGCCGCACGATCGACGTCCACCTGGCCTGCATCCGGAGGAAGCTCGGGTCCGGAGGAGGCCTGATCGAGACGATCCGCGGCGTGGGATATCGGCTGTCGGATGCGCCCCCCGTGGCCGTGGCCCGCAGCCGGTAGGGGAAGGAACATGAGTCCTGCGGCCGTCGTGGCCGGGCTCCTGCTCGGCGGCGGACTCCTGGCCGGGATGATCTTCGGACTGCGAAACTCCCGCCTGGCCGGGCTGGGCCGCGCGGCGCGGGAGATCGCGCAGGGCAACCTCCGGGCGCGCGTCCCGGCGGCGGGGCCGGCGGGCGTGCGGGCGCTGGGGGAGGCCTTCAACGGGATGGCCGAGGCCCTCGAGAGGCGGCTCGCCGGACTCGAGACCGAGAGGGACCTGTATGCGGGGGCCGTCGGCGGCATGCGGGAAGGCCTCGTCGTCACCGACCATCAGCAGAAGATCCTTCTCGCCAATCCCGCCGCGGCCGAACTGCTGGACTGCGACTTTGAACGCGCCTCCGGGACCGCTCTGTGGGAAGTCCTGCGGAATGAAGAAGTGATCGGGGCCTTCCGCGAGGTGGTCTCCGCGGGAAGGCCGAAGGAGGTCCAGGTGGGGCCGGTCAAGGACCGCCACCTGACGCTCTCCTTCTCCCCCCTCGCTCCCGCGGGCCGGGTGGCCATGGTGATCCACGACACGACGGAGTCGGCCCGCTACCAGGAGCTCCGGAAGGAGTTCGTGGCGAACGTCTCCCACGAGCTCCGCACGCCCCTCACCATCATCCGGGGATTCGTCGAGACCCTGTCGGACGGCGCGATCCATGACCCCGTCCGGGGCCCGGAATTCCTCGCGACCATCTCGAAGCACTGCCGCCAGCTGACGAATCTGGTCGAGAACCTCCTCGATCTTTCGCGGCTGGAGAGCACGCAGGCGCTGCGGCGCCGGATCCGGGTCGACCTGGGGCCCCTGCTGGCGCGCGTGGTCGATCTGCACCTCCCCTCGGCGCAGAAGAAGGGGCAGTCGCTCACGCTGGAGGCGCCCCGCTACCTCCCGCCGGTCGGGGGAGACCCCGACTATCTGGAACGCGCGGTCTCCAACCTGGTGGACAACGCCATCAAGTACACTCCCGACGGCGGGGCGATCCGCGTTTCGGCGGAGGGGAACGACGCGTCGGTCGTGATCGACGTGGCGGACAACGGGATCGGCATCCCGGAGGCGGATCTGCCCAGGGTGTTCGAGAGGTTCTATCGCGTGGACAAATCACGTTCGAGGGACATGGGAGGGACCGGGCTGGGCCTCGCGATCGTGAAGCACGTGGTCCAGTCCCATGGGGGCTCGGTGGAGGCGGAGAGCCGGCCCGGGAAGGGCACCACGTTCCGGATGAGCCTTCCCGCCCAGGCGGAGGACTGACCGGCCCCTCGACGGGCAACAGACCGCTAACCTCTCCTTTGTCCGGCGTTTACACTCCGGGTCTAGGCTTCCAGGGTCCGATGAGACGCACGATCCTGGTGGTCGACGACGAAGCGGAGATCGTCCGCCTGCTGGACCACAACCTGACGAAGGCGGGCTATGTGGTGATCACGGCCAAGGACGGCGAGCGGGGCCTCGAGGCCGTCCAGCGCCACCGCCCGGACCTGGTGATCCTCGACATCATGCTTCCCGGGATCGACGGCTGGGACGTCTGCAAGAGGTTGAAGGGCGATCCCGTCACGGCCGGGACGCCCCTGCTGCTCCTGACGGCGCGCGCCGAGGAGGAGAACCGGATCCTAGGTCTCGAGCTGGGGGCGGACGACTACGTGACCAAGCCCTTCGGGATCCGGGAGATCCTCGCCCGCGTCAAGGCCCTGCTGCGGCGTTCGGAGCAGGCGGAGGAGTCCCCGGAGGTCGTCCGGGTCGGGAAGCTGGTCGTCGACTCGGGGCGGCGACAGGTCAAGGTGGGCGAGACCGAGATCGTCCTGACCACGACGGAGTTCAACCTCCTCCGCGCGCTGGTCGAGGCGCGGGGGAAAGTCATCTCGCGGGAGGACCTCATCCTGGCGGCCCGCGGGGAGGAATCCACCTCGATGGATCGGACCGTGGACGTCCACGTCGCCTCGGTCCGCGGGAAGCTCGGGAGATCCGGCGGGATGATCCAGACCATCCGCGGCGTCGGATACCGGCTCGATCCGAAAGACTGAGCCCCTCCGGGTTCGCGATTCCTTTACCTTTCCATCGCTTTGTCGTTACCGGCGGAGGATATACCCGGACGTGGCAAAGGGCCAGGAGGCGACCATGTTCGTGCGAAGTTGGATGTCGAGCCCGGTCATCACCCTTCCGGAGAGCACTCCGGCGGCGGATGCCCTCGAGCTCATGCTGGTGAAGAAGATCCGGCGCATCCCCGTGCTCTCGGACCGCAGGCTGGCCGGGATCCTCACCCAGGGGGACATCCGGGCGGTGCTGGGGCCCATGGAAAACTCGGTCCGGCGGGTGCAGACGAGGCTGGGCGACATCATGACCCGCGGGGTCCAGACCGTTTCGCCTGAGGACCCCCTCGAGCGGGCGGCGCGGGTCATGCTCGAGAAGGACATCGCGGGATTGCCCGTGGTGGAGGACGGGCAGGTGGTCGGCATGATCACGGAGAGCGACATTTTCAGCGCGTTCACCCGGATCATGGGGGCGCTCGAGTCGGGAGGCCGCGTCGTGATGACCATCC
>CAZSCC010000716.1:0-12119 GCA_964604905.1 uncultured Planctomycetales bacterium | reverse complement strand
CGTCCGGAGTCCAGTGCTCCGTTGTCTGCCACGGCTTCGCAGCTGGCTGAGAATGGACTCCTGCAATTCTCTCAGGCTGAACGGCTTCCGGAGGAAGGCGTCGGCCCCAGCCACCATCATTTTCTGCCCGATTCTCGGGTCACTTGACATTCCAACAACCCGCACCCTCCGGATTGCCTTGGCTTTGCGGATGAAGGCAAGGGCCTGATCGCCTCGCAGCCGATCCTCAGCGAAGAAGTAGTCCAGAACGATGACATCGGGCTGAAATTGTACGGCAAGGACGATCCCATCCTCGACGTTCGACGCGCTTCGGATCTCGAATGGGAGCCGCGAGCTCCCAGCGCCCTCTTCCATCATGCGTCTGATCGGCCGGTTGTCGTCGATGACGAGCACTTTGGCAATACTCTTGAGAGGCTTTTCCCACAGGCCGGGGACGGACCGCTCCGACTCCCGGAGCAACCGCACGAACTCCCGGCGGGGAATCCGATACTGCCCCATTTTCGAGGTCCGGGTCACGCGACGGATCTTGCCGATGCGAAGCCACTGGTGGACCGCCTGGACCGTGACCCCGAAGACGTGCGCGAGCTCGGTGATCGTAAAGGAAGCTCGTTCCTCAAGACTCGGGAACAGCTTATCAACAGAGGAAGTCTTGCTTCGCCCGATTCGTTCAATCCATGCCGTCGGGTCCATACCTCCTAGTCACTCGAAGTCGAACTGGTAGTCGATGATTCTGTCCTTGCGCTGAACCTGGACGCGGAGATGATCGCTGGACTTAATTTCCTTCGAAAGATTGATCGCTCGCCCCATCGTATCGACCGCTAAGCCATTGACCGAGAGGACTCTATCATTCACCCGAAAGCCCGCCACATAGGCCGGGCTCTCAGGTTCCAGGCGAATGATGAGCAAGGATTGGATTGTGGAACTGCCGCTTGCAAAGACAGGTTTCAGGTTGATGTGTCGATTCGCTGTGGGCAAGTCATCCAAGTACCGATCGCGTTCTTCCTTGGAGACAATCCATGTTGTCTCATTCACTTGACGCGTCTTCTGCAGTTTCAGGGTCCGGCCGGCTTCGACTTCTGTCTTCGCCGTCGCACCGGTACTGGGACCCCCGTCTTCACGAAGTCTGATCACGGTTCCAACAGCGACCATGAGGAGCACGCCAATGCAAAGCAGGAATAAGAAAAAGGTTCTTCTTGAGCTTCGATGGAAGTGCATCACCAGCCCTCTCTCTCCTTTGATCGGGACAAAGCCTGGGAAGGTCCTTCAGGGTAATCCTCGCCCGATCTCCTTCAATGCCCCTCTCCTGCGGAGGCCTTGGATCTCCTCATGGCCCCCCATCCAACCACCAGGAGCACCAACAGACCCACGGCGCCCGCGGCGACGACCTTCATGGTCTCAGATGGCCCTTTCTCGATCTCATTGCTCCCGTCCCCCTGCCGGGCGATGGTCCCGGCAGCTTCGACTTCGATTCGGGGGGGCTGGCTTGCAGGTGACGGGGCCAGCACGGGTCGGTCACTCTTTGCCGTTCCCTTCAGAACGACGCTATCCAGCTGTTTTGTGAGCTTCTCCAGCCAATCGCCCAGGTCAATCGTGGCGCGATTCTCTGACAGCGACAAGACATGCTCGCGGTAGGCCAGAAGCGCTTTCCTTACCTCCACATCATAGTATTGTTCCGCAAGGGATACGCCTTGAGTCGATACAGAGGAAAGCTGGGACAAAACAGGGCCTGCAATCTCGCGCTGACTGGTGAGTATTTCAACAATGTAGTTTCGGGTCCAAGGCCGCGGACTGACGATCAGGACAAGAACCGCCTGCTTGCGAACTTCGGTGGCGCGGACGCTTTCCAATGAGAGGGCGCGAATTTCCTGCCATCCGCGTTCGTCCCCAAGGGCTCGAGAAACCTGGTCCAGGAAACTAATCGCGTTCCTTCCAATCCGAGTGCGCAATGCTTCCCCGGAGTCCCGGCCATTCTGGAATTGAGCCCATTCGATATCAGCCTCATCGACGGCAGTCCTGACCCAGCGCACTACATCCATCCGGCGGCTCAATGCAGTCACATACTCCTGCGGGGATTTCAGATAGGTAGCGGGCAGATCATCAACCTTGCCCCCATCTCCCCTCAGGAGAAAGCGGAGAACTCGCACGTCTTCCTCGTTGGCTTGGATACGGGTGGCCGGAACCCAGCGAGATCTCGTGTCGCAGCCGTGAGGGGGGAATTCGCTCCCCAGTGCGAAAGCGACGATCAGAGACAGCACGTCAAGGACCTCCAACAGCACTCGCTGCCTGGCGCGAGGTGACGATCTGATTCACCTGAATCCCCGTGCCGTCCACGACCTGATCAAACAGTTGAGTTCCGACGCTGTACACCGGAAGCCCGAACATAGGAGTGAACGATCCCCACATCATGTTCCTCCTGTAACTGCTCGGGTTTTGAGCGACGTGCCGCAGGTTCAGGGCGTGCCCTAATTCGTGAGCCGTCACCGCTTCATGTTGGTAGCCGGGGGCTGTCTCGGCCTTGACCGCACCCATCGCGGCTGCGTGGGGCTTGTCAATCACAAACCATCGCCGGGTGAGAGGTTGATTGAACACGGTGGCCCCGGCTGGAAAGGTTCGCGCCCCCGACGTCTCGGTCACTGCTATGCTGTTCACGATCATGACGGAAAACTTCGAGCCTCTTTGCGAAGCCGCGTCGGCCTTCCGGTTAAATTCGACCTCCGCATCCGCGTTCGGCGCAATGTAGTCGAGTACATTGGGCTTGCCACCCACCACGAAATGGCGCTTCCCATCGCTCGCCACGTGGTCCTTGAGAACGATGCCGGCCTGTTCCCACAAGCGAACGGTGGACTTGTGTATCGACCCGATGCGCTCACTGGCCAGCACTTCAAACTTGGCCTGTTCCGGGACGGTGCCATCGAGAGCCATGGTGTGGAACAGGAAGTAGTCGACCTGCTGCTCCTTGGCGAACCTGATGATCCGAATCGGAATCCTCACAAAGGCATTCGGTACTCCGGGCCTGACCATCAGAAAGCTCAGATCCCTGTCCGTGAAGTCCTCTGCTTGCTGCAGGAGATTCTGCTGATTGAAAATGAACTCCACGTGCTCGAGATCTTCAACTCCGAATATTAAAAGATCGGTCGAAGGGCCCTGCCAATCGACTTGGGGCTGACTTCTTCTGACGAGGAATTCGCCCACCGGCGGTTTTCCCAGGGGAAACTGGCGAATCTCGAGATGAGGCCTTTCGGAGGCGAGCGCGCGCGCGAATCGATTGGCTGCCGGAATCATGTTCAAATTTATTTTCAGCCGGTCCAACACCTTGTACTGGATCTGTCCGGCGACGACATCCGTGTACTGCAGGGTTCCATCACGAAGCAACAGGTTCAGGCGTCCATTTCCAACGGCCTCCCATAGGAATGTAGCCGGGACTGGAGGAATCACCATAGGAGATAGAGATACATTAGCAGTATGCATCACCTTCTTCACTTGCCTTTGAGGATCCACGAATCGAGACACCTGGATTCTCGCCGATGCCGGAATGACATCGTAGGGGAGTGCCGGAATAGTCTCGGCCTCCAGTGCGATTCTTTCATTGCAGGCGATCAGCGGCTTGCTGGAGAACAGGAAGTTTGTGCCGGGATCTCGCGTGAGAGTAATGGGGACGCTGTATTGGGGGAGCGGGAGTATGACTGCACTGAACGCAGGTCGCTCAATCTCCGACCCACTGGGATCAACCGAGGCTACATTTACAATCATCGTATTTCCGGCTGTCTGAGGCGCCTCCGCTTCCAGGTAGAAAAGCCCGGCAGCGCCGATCGGGTGTGCGGCTTGGTCCAGGATCGGAGCGGCGGTGACACAGGGCACCGAGTCCAACTCCTTCCTGCCCAGTGTTTTGTCGGTAACAAAGCGCAGCGGTACTGCCTGGACGACAGCCTGATCCCCGACTCCTCCCGGTGGCGGTGGCGCCTGGAGATCGCTCGATCGCGCCTCAAATCCCGCAAGGGCGACGATGGCAGTTTGTCCTTCCGGACCCGCAGTGTACTGGAACGACACGGTGTCATCCGGCTGAGTGACCAGCACCGTGATGGAGTGTCCAATGTCATCTCTTGAGACCACCGTACCCGTCAAGGCATCCAGGCGACCGTTGAGATCCCCCGGCGGCACCAGCCTTGCCAGGACAACCTTGCTGTCCGCTTGCGGATCGTGAACGAAGATCACCACCTTTGCCACAATGGGATTCTCAAGGGGGGTGTTGGGCCATGCCACCTGCCCTCCGCCTGAAATCAATTGTCCGCGACTTGTGAACTGCGTCTGCAGAAAAAACTGGATGTTCGACGAACCGATGGCGGAAACAACCGTTCCGCTTGCATCTTGAAACTCGGGGAAGTACGCCTTGAGGTATCCGACTCCTGTAGCGGTACCGTTGATGGTGAGGGGAACCACCACGGACCCATTGCTCTCCGTGGAATACGTCTTGCGGAAGAGCGTGAATTTCCTGAGGGCGGGGTCGACGACAGGGTCGCCATTCTGGTCGATTTCCTCCAATTCGACCAGCGACGGGCCAATTCCGGGATTCGCGGTGATAAATGCACGGATTCCGCTGGTAGGGTAATCCGCTCCAAGGTCGACATTGCCCGTCACCTGCACCGCGCGGAAGGTCCGCTCCATGGTCCGACCCGTCTGAAGATTCCGCGACGAAACTCTCACTGACGAAAGACCCGGTCGCCGGGGACACTTGAACAGAAACCCGGCGATGCCGTCCTTGTTCGACACTTGCGGGTGGGTGGCGTTGAAGAGAATCTCCCCTTCACCGGACACGATGTCCGCCTGAATCTCGATCCCTTCACGCGGCGTTCCCCCAACCAGCGTCATGACTTCCACCAGGATCGCTCGGTTGGTCGGCGCCGAGGGTTCGGGAAAGCCGTTCTCATCGGGCAGGGTGATTCGGTATTCGTCGATATCAGCCGTGGGAAGCGTCACTTCGCTGTCGCCGGGGTGAATCCACGTAAAAAAGCTTCTCACGCTCACCGAAATACTTGCCGCATCAATTGCCGTAACGTCGATCTGATTCAGACCGGATTGCGGCACAAGCAATCCCCCTACCGATAGCTGCCCATTGGATAGGGTTACCTGCGACAATGTCGACGTGATCTCAACTGCATTCAGCATCACATGAACCTGCGCGGTACCGGTCAGGATGGCTTGGAACGGCACCTGATCGACAGAATACGTCTCGCCAGACCTGGGCGAATTGAGAAGTATCGAGGCCGCCGAGGTGCTCCCAGTACTGGCGACGGCAAATGACCACGATGCACTTCCAGCATTACCCGCCCTATCATTAACGCGTACTTCAACGCTGTGGCTGCCGCCGCTGAGGGGGGGCGCGCTGAAGGTGAACCCTGTCGTTGAGCCATTCAATCCCTGAAAAACTGCAACGCCATCGAGAAACACCATGGCTGTACTCGGCTCAACACCGCTGCCCAGATCGGCCCATGAAGCGGCAATTGCGGCCGGCGCGGTGGACGAAAGGGAGCCTGGTGCAGGAGACTGGTCGAACACCGAAGGGGGGGTGGTGTCAACCGAAAAGCTCACGCTTAAAGGAGTTGCAGCATTCCCCGCATGGTCGCTGACGAGAAGAAGTGCCGAATGTGGCCCGTCGTCCAGATTTGAGCCTAGAGCGAATGTAACCGTCGCCGAGTTCTGATCTACGAGACTTACCTGGGCGGGCACAACAATAGTGTCGAGAATGAGCACTGCAGAATCCGGATCAATCCCCGAACCGCCGGCATCTGCGATTGACGCCGAGAGAGTCGGAGTTGGAGTTCTGAGGATACTTTGATTCACGGGTAGAAAGTTCGAGATTACGGGTGGAGTGACATCAGTCGCTCCGCCTGCGATAGTGAAGGACCACGCAAGAGTATTGCTTTCGTTGCCCGCCAAGTCCTTCACCTTGGCCGTAACGCCATGGCTGGTGAGGGAGAGCGGTGTCGAAGGCGTGAAGGTGAACCCCGTGCCGGTGATGGTCTGGGGCGTCACAAGATTTCCATCCAGGCGGATCTCGGCGGTCGACGTGTCGATGTTCGCATCCGACCAGGTCGCCGAGATGTTTGGAGTCGTGCTGAAAACCGTGCTCTGATTCTGAGGCACCGGATTGGAAACCACTGGCGCAATCGTGTCGATCACGATCTGCACCGAATTGGATAGCCCGGAAGTCCCCGAGCCATTCGTTGCCATGGCGCGCAGGGTATGAGAGCCTTCCGCGAGGGTATTCGGCACCACGAGCGACCAGTTCCCCACGACGACGCTCGTAGTCACCCCGTTCTCCTGCCCGTCCACCTGGAGCCGGATCGTCAGCCCCGGCGACGACGACGTGCCCGAGACCGTGGCCGTAGACGTCGCCAGGTAGGCCCCGGTCGGAGGGACCAGGATCACCGGCGGCGGCGGGACCGCCACACGAGGTCTCCCGGGGATCTCGTTCGAGATCCCGCTCTCCCCGGCCGAGTTCTGGGCGGTGACCACATAATAGTACGTGACGTCGTTCGTCAGGCCCGTGTCGGTAAACAAGGTCGTGCCGCTGCTGGCGATCGTGACGTACCCCGTCCCTGGGCTCGTCGAGCGCTTGAGGTTATAGAAATCCGCACCCGGCACCGTCGTCCAGGAGAGCTTCACCTGCTGGTTCCCCTCCTCGACGAGCGAAAGCACCGGCGGCGCCGGCGCCGCGGAGGCGGCGAGCGACGCGATCTCCGCCGCCGAAAGCACGCGGCAGTAGATCCGCAGCTCATCCATTTTCAAATGGTTGAAGTTGCTGTCTCCCTTGTCCTGGGCCCCAAGCGCCCCGTTGGCGGGCGCAGTCGTCGGCGTGGTCGGCTGCGAGAAGGCCGCGTTCCCGGACGCAAGCAGAACCCCATCCAGGTAGATGCGAAGTTGGTTATGGCCGTAGTCGAGCGTCGCCGCGACGTGCCTCCACACTCCCGGTTGGATGTTCGCCTGGTCGGCGGTCAGCGTCTGCTGCGCCTCGGTGTCCGTCGAGCGGCCACCCAGAAAGAGATCCGCCCCGGTGCCATCTCCCTTGATGGCCAAGGCAAGCCTGGACGTGTTCGATGGGCTGCCGCCCACCGCGATCGAGGCGATCTCGCGGAAGGCGCCCGATGAGGGCACCGAGGAGAGGTTGATCCATGCCGCAACAGTCGCGGCATTCGCCCCCTTCAGGATTGGTAGGTTGAGGCCGATGTCCGCGTAATCGTCGACGCCGTCCAAATTGAGCGCGTTCCCCAGCTTCCCGGGCACGAAGCTTGCACCGTTCTTGAGCGTGGCCGTGAGGCCCGTGGCCGAGGAGTCCGCGGCCGTTGTCCCCGACGACTCGTCGAACTTCCAATAGGCCTGGAGTCCGTCGCGACCGGCCAGCTCCTGGACCTCGCACGCGGTGAGGGCCCTTCCATAGACACGCACTTCGTCCATGGCCCCCGCATACCGATTTGACCCGCCGGAATCCTGGGCGCCGAGGGAAATGCTGGGCGATGCGTTGTTGGAAGTCGCCGGTTGGATGAAGGCCACCGGGCCCGAGGTCGCGAGCAATCCATTGATGTAGATCTCCAGGGTCCCCTGCGAAAAGTTCGCGACGCCAGCCACGTGGACCCATTCTCCCACCGGGAGCGAACTGTCGTGCGTGATGCTCTTCTGCGTTTCCGAATCGGACGCCCGGCCTCCCAGGAACACATCTCCCGCCGTTCCGTCTCCCCGGAGGGCGAGAGCAAATCTCGAGACGTCCGAAGGGACACCACCGACCGAGATTGAGATCAACTCCCTGAAACTCCCAGCCGGGATCGTCGAGCTTGGCTTGATCCACGCCGCGACCGTCGCAGAGTTAACGTTCTGGAGGATTCCCGGAGCGTCGACCTGGACGTAGTCGTCCACACCGTCAAATTGCAGGGCGCCCGCCACCTGGCCTCCCGCTATCCAGCCGGTTTCGAGGCCGTTCTTGAGCGTTCCGGTATGCAGATTCCCCGACGCGTCCGAGGCGACGAGGCCGCTCCCGTCGTCCAGCTTCCAGTGAGCCTGGAGCGTGTCGCCGGAGGCCAGGGCCTGCACCTCCGCGTTCGAGAGCGCCCGGTTGTAGATCCTCGCCTGGTCCATGCCGCCCTGGTAGTGGTTGCCCACGCCATCGTCCTGCGCTCCCAGAGCGGAATTCCGGCAGGGCGCATTCGCCGTGGTAGGTGACGCAAATCCGACCCCGGTCGCCGTCGCGGCGACTATCCCGTTGATGAACACCTTGAGGGTGCTGTTCTGAAAATCGACGACCCCGGCCAGGTGCGTCCACGTGCCGACCGCCACGCCCCCGCTCGTCGTCACACTCTTCTGGCTCTCGGTGTCCGTCGAACGAGCGCCCAGGAATATCTGGCCTCCGCTCGACCCATCGCCCTTGAGCGAAACCGCAAGGCGCGACGTTTTGGTCGGGTTGGTGGCCCCGACGGATAGGGAGACCAGCTCACGAAAACTCCCCGAGGGGATCACGGAGCCCGGCTTCACCCAGAGAGCGATCGTCGCCGCCGAGGCGTTCTGAACGAGGCTCCGGTTGTCCCCGAGGTTTACGAAATCGTTCTGCCCGTCGAAGGAAGCACCGAAGCCGATGCGACCTGCTGCGAAAGCGGTGCCGTTCTGGAGCACGGCGTGGAACCCGCTGCCACTTGAATCGCCTGCCGTGGCCCCGCTTCCTTCAGCGAACGTGTATTCCGCCTGGAGTCCCACCGGCGCCGCAGGACTCGGAGACGCGGCCTGACCGAGGCCAGCAAGGATGAGGATGCCGAAGAGTCCGCCGATGCGCTTCATAGCTCAATCCCTCTCGAGGTCCCACGCTCTGAACCGAAATCTTCGGGGTGGAGGAAAAATGGATGATGTCCACTCGTCAAAGGTGCGGAGCGCGATTCGTCGTCCAACGGCGGGCCGGACGCGACCCGCCGGCCTCTCCTCCCTTATTCCCCTCCCACAGCCTACGGCCCGACCAACTATACAATTGTAGACGGCGGGATGTAACGGATTCGTGCAACATTGATTAAGAGATCTTGAAGTCCACCCAGATCCGGTTGGAGGACATCCTCGAGAAGGCGAAATCGAAGTCGGCCGTGCGACCGGCTGCCTGTAACAGCAAACGAGCCTGATGGCCCGCGGGTTCGGCTCGGAGGGACGAAACTAATGAAAACCGCTCGACCAGCGCGACCCACGCGGACCAAGGGTGAAGGTGAAGGGCGCCGCGCCGTCCGGCGCGGCCAAGGGAAAGGGGAAGGCAAGGGGGAGGAGATACTGCTGGCGCAAGGGAGAAGGGCCCGCCTCGCCCGCCCGGCGGGCGAGGCGGAAGGGCAAAGGGCGCTCGCCCGCATCGACTCCAGCGACCGAGCTTTGCCAGACGGCTTGCCAAGCGGCCATGGAGGTGCATATAGGGCGCCTCCGCGCCCTTGCCGAGGCTCAGCGACCTTGGGGACCAACCGCGAGCCGGAGACCGCTCAAATCGCCAGATAGGACGAATCGCCACAAGGATGTCCTCCGAGCCGCCAGGCTTGGCGCGAAAGGAGGGCTACGCAAGTGGCCTCCGCCTCGTGGGCGCATCGGAGCGCGCGGCCATGCCTTACCTCTACCTCCGGTCCGGCAACGCTTCCAGCGACCGTACAGCAGGGTTCTCCGACTGAGCGGGCTCAGCTCGAAACGGGCAAGGGGTCGAGAGAGAAATGCGATTTATTTTTCGCGGTTCCTCATCGGATCGGGGTGGTATCGGTGCCTTTAGGGGTAGAGGGTCTTCATGGGATTTCTCGGAAGGCGGCACGAGGGATGCTCGGCAGAACTACTTGCACTATTTTTTTCAGTCCGCTCCCGTTTGGGGGGGTCAAGGTGCCCTTTAAGGTAGAGGACCACATGCGATCGACCATGACCCCGGCGTCAATGAGTGCTCCGGGAGCGGAGCTTCTCAAACTCTTGTCCGGGCTCCCCCTTCAGAAACGGGGGAGGACGGGCCCTCCGGCTGGGAAGGCCGTGGGTGGAACGGAATGGCCCAAGCAGGTTCGGGAAAAGATCGTCCAGGTCTATGAACCGACCGTGGAGTGGCTGGTCACGCAGCTCAATATCGAGGCCGCGCACGCTCAGGATCTCGTCCACGAGGTTCTCAAGCGTTTGCCGGCCCGCCAGGCGTCCGGGATCACGGACTGGGGACGGTATCTCGGTTGCGCGGCCGTCCACGAATACAAGCGCTCCAAAGCCAAGCCCAAGGTTCTCCTTTTCTCTGAGCTGGAAAGGGAGGATCGGGAACGGCTCTTCCAAATCCGGGCTCCAGGATCGACTCCAGTGGAGGAAGCGGTCCAGCGGGAATTCATCGCTCTCCTTCCGGCGGAAATTGAGAAGCTCCCCACCCGGCAGCGACAGGTGCTGACCCTGGAACTTGAAGGAAAGAAGCCCAAGGAGATCCAGGCCATCCTCGGGCTCAAGAAGGTCGGGACGGTCTACTCCCACCGCCAGAAGGCGATCGCCAAGCTCCGGAAGAATCCGATTTTCTTCGAGGAGGAATGATTTCCCGGAGGGAAAAAGGACCCCTTTAAACCTCGGATAGATAGAGGGCAAGAAAGATGATGAGAGTGAGACCCGAACCGCTGCTGTGTGGTCGCGGAGCGACCGCGGAAGCCGTTCGAGGCTCGAGAATCTCACCCATCTTCCATGAAACGGCCCTTTGCCTTAATCGTCTTAGGGGGCCTCGTCCATCCTATGTTATAGAGGGGGAGAAGAGGGCCCCAGGAACGAAAGCGAGGTGCGTCATGTAGAACCCGGTAGGCAAAAGAGGACAGCAAGAGGCCGCTCCCTATGCTCTTTGGCAAACTGAACCGGGCCGACCCACAAGATTCTCTGTCATGAACCGGCGCCTCCCTGGAACGATCACGGTGGCGAGAGCGGAGGAAAGGCTGACGCCTTCTCGAGTCCACCCGGGCCCCTGGACCCGACCCCCTCCAGGCCAACCTTCGCGGCGCTGACACGGCCGCGAGGACCCTTTTCCCTTTCCCTTTGGGGACCGCCTCCAAGCGGTTCCCGTTTCTGGCGACCCCAGCCGCCCGCCGCCGTGCGCGCGGCTCCCTTTGACGTGGGGGCAGACGATCCCGGCCTTCGTCGCCCTTCTTCCCCATTCAGGCCGCAACGTCTCCGATCCAGGCACGGGTTCGTGAGACGCGACATGCCAAACCGTGCCGATGCTGTTATTCAACACCTGCTATCACATCATTCCACCCCACCCCCTTTTCTCTTTCCCTTTCTAACTCACGGTCTTTTCCCATTCCTCGGGTCGGCCCACCCGCCTGCCTGGAGCTCGTTCCCCCCGAACTGGCTTCGAGCAGGCGATTCTTAAGTCGCCTGGGCCCAGATCGGCCGGGATGAGAATAGATCGGGAAAAGGGTAAAAAAGGTTGGAGCGGAATAATGAATGAAAAAGTAGATAGGAAGTTGGAAGTTTTGAGGAAGGAGGTCGAATCGCGTGAACCTTCGAGCCGAGAACCGGTTCAAGGGGATAGTCTCGGCCAAGATCGACGCGCCCTCGAAGCCGGCGCGTCCCTACGCAGGTCCCACCACGAAGCACCTGATCGGGCCCACGGGAGAAAAAAGCGTCCGCGCTACCGCGTCCTCCTGCGGCCCATCAACCCGGCCAAGTACCCTCAGTACGCGAAAGATCGCAATCATCCGTTCGCCTCGATGGAGGCGGCCCAGCGTGTCGCCGAGATTGACGCCTTCCTGGGCCTCCTCTCCGGCAAGGAGCGCCACGAGCTGCGGCGGAAGCTCCGCCGGGCCGAGGCCGGGCGGCCGCGTCTTCAGGTGGCCCGGACCCCCACCGAGGTGGCGGTCCTCATGGAGCCCTTCCTGGCCCTCCACAAGGGCTCGGCCGCCGCCAAGGCCCGCTTCATGGACGCCCGGATGGAGGGGTTCTTCCGGGTCCTGGCGGCCTCCCTGGCCGAGGTCGGCCAGGTGGCCCTGTGGGTCCTCTGGCTGGAGGAGCGGCCGGCGGCCAGCCTGCTCTGCTTCGAGTACGAGGGCACGGTGCTCCTCTACAACTCGGGGTTCGATCCCGAGGCCCGGGCCTTCTCGCCCGGGGTGGCCATCGCGGCC
>CAZSCC010000715.1:0-1622 GCA_964604905.1 uncultured Planctomycetales bacterium | reverse complement strand
TGCAGCAACATGACAATCGCTCAATGACACAGAATCAACCGGTAATAAACGCAAGAAAAAAAGCTGTACAATGGATAATCAATCACCTTAAACTATCAGAACGGGAACAAAAGAAATTAAAAGCCTGGTCTCATTATTTTTACGGTATTCATGAATATCTGGATGATAATTGGAATAAATCAATCAAAGAATCGTGGAACGCAATACTGTCAGGCGGATTTAATAATAAGTTTATGGTTTTATGTATAAAATCATTAATTGGACGAAAACTAATCAGCAAGTTTAAATGATAAAAGGAAATATTCTTATTCTTACTCAATGGACCTTTAAAGACGCATTGGTGCAAACCTATACTTTGCCCTATGTTGACATTATCAGAAATATTTTACCAGCTAATCAAAAAATAATTGTGGTAACCTCCGAGCAAGGGAATATGGCGCTAGGAAAAGATGAAGTGAATTCGATCAACTTTAAATGGAAGAAAAAAAATATGGTGTTGGTAATTCAATCCTACAAAAGATTTGGACTGCGAAAGTTGCTGTCAATCTTTTCCCAGATGTTTGCACTTAGGAACCTGATAATAAAAGAGAACATTAATGTTATTCATACATTTTGTACGCCGGCTGGCAGTATAGGTTATATTTTAAGTAAGCTTACAGGAAAAGAACTGATTATTGACAGCTATGAACCACATGCAGAACCAATGGTGGAAACCGGTACATGGAAAAAACAGGGCATTGCATTCAGGCTTCTGTTCTGGCTTGAGAAACAACTTTCACTAAAAGCAAAATTTATTATTGGAACTACTGCCGGAATGAAAGAATATGCAAGAGAAAAATATGGTGTGGGGCTAAAAAATTTTTTTGTAAAACCTGCTTGTATCGATTTTAATTTTTTTTTTCCAAGGGCTAAGGATGAATTATTACAAGAAGAATTACAACTGAACAATAAACTGGTATGTGTTTATGCAGGTAAGCTTGGCGGCACTTATCTTAAAGATGAAGTTTTTGATTTTATAAAAAATTGTTATGATTTTTGGGGTGATGACTTTATATTTTTAATACTCACAAATGAGACTGATGAAAATATAAAAAAACAAATACAGCGGATTCGGATCCCTCCAGAAATTGTTGTGAAACGGTTTGTTACTCACACTGAAATACCACGTTATCTGTCCTTAGGTGATTTTGCAATAAATCCACAAGTACCCGTTCCATCTAAAAGATTTGGTACACCTATAAAAAACGGAGAATACTGGGGTATGGGATTGCCAGTTGTGATTTCCCCCGGAATTTCTGATGACTCTGACATCATCCAGGAAAACGGCATCGGAGTTGTAATTAATTTAAAACAAAAGATAAACATGCCTGAAGCCGTAAGGCGGATAGATGCGCTACTCAAAGTGAATAAAAAGGAAATTTTGCAACAAAAGATATTGGCCATAGGAAAAAAATACAGATCATTTGAAATTGCAGAAAAAGTTTATAAAAAAATTTATTGTGAATTAAGTTGAGCTCCCTTATTAATAATAAAAAACCGGTAATCCATTTTTGGGTTCCATACCCGGAAAAAGTAGCCCCTTCGCAGCGGTTCAGGGTAGAACTTTTTCTGCCTGCACTCGG
>CAZSCC010000714.1:0-32343 GCA_964604905.1 uncultured Planctomycetales bacterium | reverse complement strand
GCCGCCCTCCCACCACCAGGAGGGGATGACGGGGTTCTTGAGCGCGATCATCCAGCTCGGCATCCGGAAGGAGTAGAGGTGCTCGAACTGGACGTGGTGGGCGAGCTCGTGCTTGATGAACCAGTAGTTCCACCGGTCGCTCGCCTGGCAGTGGATGAAGATGCGGTCACGGAGCGGCTCGGCGATCGCGAGCGCCCGGGACTGCGGGTTGATCCGGCAGGCCTGGCAGCCGTCCCGGCCGAGCGAGGCCATGAGGCCCTCGAGCGTCCGGGGCGGATTCCGGAGCGCCGGCTCGCGGACCTTCTGGGAGAGCGGCTGGGCGCGGGGAGACCCGAAGAAGCTCGCCTGGAGGAGGTCGTGGAACGACCGGTACATGAAGACGTGGACCCGCTTGGGCTCGACGCCCATCGTCGCGACCAGCTCCTTCCGGGCCTGCTCGAACCAGCCGGCGAACTCTTTTGCGCGCGTCAGGAGCTCGTCGCTGGGATAATGGATGTTGAAGTTCTCCGTCTCCAGGAGCTTCCAGTCCTTGGGCTCGTCGCGGACCTGGATCTGCAGGAGGAAGACGGAGGCCAGGAGAGTGGTCATGGGGCACGATTGTAAAAGGAGAACCGGTGATAAGGGGAGATAAAGTGATCAGAACGATCGGCTTCGCCGGACTCGGGATCATGGGGAGCGCGATGGCGCGCCGGTTGGTCGGGGCCGGCCACCGCGTGGCGGTCTTCAACCGCGACGCGAAGAAGGCAGCCCCGCTGGTCGCGGAGGGCGCCCGGCTTGCCGCGACCCCGCGCTCCGCCGCGGAGGGCGCCGAGGTCGTGATCTCGATGGTGACCGACTCCAAGGCGGTCGAAGACGTCCTCCTCGGCCGGGAGGGCGCGATCCACGGAGCCTCGAAAGGGGCGGTCTTCGTCGACATGACGACGATGCATCCGTCGACGGCGCGCCGGGTGGGGGAGACGCTCCGGGCGAAGGGGATCGGGTTCCTCGACGCGCCGGTGACCGGGATGGAGTTCCGCGCGCGCGACGGGACGCTCTCGATCCTGGTAGGGGGCGAGGCGGAGGACCTTGAGCGCGTGCGGGACGTGCTCGCGATCCTCGGGAACCGGGTCACCCATTTCGGCCCCCAGGGGGCGGGTCAGATCGCCAAGGCGTGCAACCAGATCCTCTGCGCGGTGAACATGGTGGGGATCGTGGAAGCGCTCCACCTGGCGCGGCTGAGCGGGCTGGATCAGAAGACGGTGGTGGAGGCTCTTGTCCCGGGCGCCGGGGGCTCCTGGGCGCTGGAGCGATTCGGTCCCCAGATTGTGAAGGGAGACTTCGACCCGGGCGGCCGGATCGCCCTCATGCTCAAGGACCTCGGCATCATCGAGGAGACGGCGAGGGAGCTTGGGCTCCCGGTCGAGGGGGCGATGGTTGCGAAGCGGCGCTTCACCGAGAATCTCGAGCACGGAGAGGCCGACCTGGGGACCCAGGCGATGTACAACGCGGTCGGGCGCTCGATCCGGCGCGGAGAGCCCGCCTGATCCAGGCTCCGAGGAAGAACGGTCGGAACGGTCTCAAGGGCGGGAACTCTCAAAGTCAAAATCTCAACTCCCGACCGGATCGCCTCCTCGTGTCCCCCAGGGGGATGGAAGGGGGGTGGGATCGGGAGTTGGAGGTCGGGCCTTGGGAGTTCCCGCTCCACCGAAACAGGGAGCCGCTATCCCTTCGACTGCATGAATACGGGCGGGTAGGGGTGGAGCCCGGGGCCGTCGGGTTGTAAGATGCAGGACCGAACGGACAGGAGGGGGCGAGAGCGGATATTCACCGCGGACGGAGATCGAGCTCGCATGCGGAGAATCGCCCCGACGGTCGCCCTTGTTCCGGCGCTCCTCCTCTGGATCTGCGCCGAGGGGCTGGCCCAGCAGGAGCTGCCCCCCAAGCCGAAGGGGACGTCGTGGGAGGACGTCAGTTTCTATCCCATTCCCGCGATCACGTCCGGCAAGAACGAGGGGACGACCTATGGCCTTCTGGGCGCCTTCCTCCTCCCCAATCCCGAAGGCGACATCGACCAGCTCTTCTCGCTCCAACTCGCCTACCGGGACATCGTGGGCGTGAGTGGATTCGCCGACTACCGGAATTACCTCACCGAAACGGCGTTGTTCAATGCCTACGCCTACGAGGCCGCGCGCGTCGAGAACGATCACCAGGTCCGCTACGACGATCGTGACTTCCTGGACCGGTTCAACGTCCTGGCCGACTTCCACGAATCGCGGGTGACGACCGACCGGTTCTTCGGCGACGGGCGCGACACTCCGAGGACGGACGAGAGCGTGATGACGTCGAACAACTACCAGCTGGACCTCCGGTTCGGGCCCAACCTGTCCGAATCCCTCTCCCTGCAGGCGACGGTCCGCGCGCGACGCTTCCGGGTGGGGCGGAGCCTGGTCAAGGACATCCCCCAGACGCTCGACGCCTATTTCGACACGCTGGGGATCGAGGGCGGAATGGTGCTGGCCCAGGGTATCCGGCTGACCTACGACACCCGCGACAGCATCAACACGCCTACGCGGGGCGAGTACGGAAACGTGTTCTTCGAGATCGCGCACTATTTTTCCGAGGGACGGCGGCTGCCGTTCCAGACCTTCGGCCTGGAGATCGCGAAGCTCTGGCCGTTCGACGAGGACGGTGGGTTCGTGCTCGTGGCCCACTTCAAGGTCAAGTACGTCCACGACGACGCCCCCTTCTGGGAACTCGGATCGCTGGGAGGCGGGACGACGCTCCGCAGCTTCGCCGGGGACCGCTTCCACGACGACATGGTCCTCCTGTTCAACCTCGAATGGCGCGTCCGGGTGGTCACGATGGAGATCGAAGGGGTGGAGGGGGAGGTGCAGGCGGCGCCCTTCCTGGACATGGGCGAGCTCTACGACACGCCCGACCACCTGCTCAGCCGGAGCTTCCGGGAGGGCTTCCACTACAGCTACGGGCTGGGGCTCCGGGGCGTGGTGAAGCCGCACATCGTGGGGCGGCTGGACCTGGGGTACGGCACGGACGGCCTGGCCGTCACGGCGGGGCTCGACTATCCGTTCTAAGGAGGAGGGGAGATCGCCGGGGCTGGCGTGTCATCCCCCAAGGGGTTATTCTCTTCGGAGGCCGCTTCATGAAGCTCATCCTCGCGCTGATCGTCCTGGCCGCGCCCGCCCCTCAGGAGGGCAAGGCGAAGACCGGGATCTTCGTCTGGGACACCGGCAAGTCCTCGCCCGCGCCTCTCAACCTCGACGCCCGTAACGAGTGGACCGCGGTCACCGAACCGGCGGCCTTCAAGGGTGACGCCGTCCTCTCGAACGGGCGGATCAACGCCGTCTTCCGGCGCGAGAGCGGCGCGGTCGAGATGGGCCGCGTCCGGTTCCTCCTCGCGGGCGCCGTGAAGCTCGTCCGCGCGAGCCTGGTCGAGAACGCGAAAACGGCGGCGACCGTCGAGGCGACCTGGAAGACCGTCAAGGGCGAGGCGACCGCGAAGTTCCGCCTGAAGCGGGGCGAGGTCGCGGTCGAAGTCGCCCCCGGGGCGGGCGCGACGAAGCTGCGCGTCGAATGCCCCTCGCGGTACGTCCTCCTCCCCGACTTCTTCTCCGACGACATCGTGATCGACGCTTCGAAGATCCCGCCCGCCACGGCCGAGCTGCCGAGCGAGAACTTCCTCCTCCACCTGGCGGGGAAGGGGGAGGCGATCGCGATGTGCGTCTTCGAGAACCGCGACCAGGACGTGAAGGTCACGCTCGCGGGGGCGGGCGACCAGCGGACCTTCACCGGGTCGGAGATCGAGTTCGGGAAGGACCGGAAGATCTGGGTCGCGCTCCTCGAGGCGCCGCAGGTCTGGTACACGACCGAGATCAAGGCGGGCGACTCCGAGAAGGAGACGAAGCTCGGCTGGAAGATGCCCTACCCGGCCCAGTGGCGGGTCGACTTCACCCGCTCGGACGACCTGACCGACAGCTGGGACCTGCTCCTCCAGAAAGCGGAAGGGGGCGACTACAGCAAGCCGTCCTGGATGGGCCAGGGCGCGGAAAGCGTCCCCGCGACCCGGAAGCGGTGGACCACCGTGCTGGGGACGTTCAAGTATCCGGTCTGGTCCGATCCTCAGGGGATGGCGTACGTCCAGCCGCTGGAGACCAAGGCGCTCCAGCTGCGCGGACCGCTGGTGATCTATCCCGCCAATCGGGTGCCCGAGACGCCCCTCGACGCGTACACGGTCCTCGACATCGCGCGGAACTCGCTCGGCGTGGGGCCCTGCGAGTACATCCTCGACCTTGACAACCAGAAGTCGCAGAGAAAGGGGCACGCGACCTGCTGGACCCGCGACTTCATGGTGCCCATCTACACGAAGGGCGAGCAGAAGGCGAAGCAGAAGGAGATCGACAAGAACCTGGACGAAGTGCTGGCCTTCATCCAGTTCATCCGGAGCCGGATCATCCGCTATTCCGAATTCATGCGGCAGATGCAGGGATACCTGGGGGCTCAGGCGAAGGCGCATCCCGAGTTGAAGGACCCGATCGACGCGCTCGTCAAGATCTCCCAGGAGGCCGAGCGGCGCTACCGCGCGCGCGAGGAGAAGATCAAGACGCCTGAGCACGTGGCCAAGATGAACGACGACTTCCGGAAGAACGTGCTGGTCTACGAGGGCCCCGACGCGCTGGACAAGTGCAAGTCGTACACCAAGGCGCTGGTCGAAGTGGGCGACAACCAGGACGAGCTGGCGGGCGAGCTCCGCTGGGTGGTCCGGGCGCTCCGCCAGAAGGCGGGGCTGCTCCTGGCGGCCGACCCGCGGATGGCCCCCATCGCCACGGAGATCCGTGCGAAGACCCAGGAGGTCCTGCGCGGCCCGGCCGGCCACGAGAACTCGCGTCACTAAGAAATCAGTGCAATACCCCCAAGGATTGGCCGCAGAGGCACGGAGTCACGGAGTAGACTTTCCAATCAGGACTGCTCCCCCTTCGCCCTTGAACATGGAATTCAGGAAGGGGTTCTTCTCCGCGTCGCTGCGCCTCCGCGGGCGATCACGGGCTTGCAAGGGTCTAAGACGAGAAGGAACAGCATGAACCGCTTCCGCATTGCGATCCTCCTGGCGCTCTCGGCCTGCGGCAAGACGGAGAACGGGGGAATGCCCCCCAAAGCCGCGGCGGGTCCGGTCCACATCGCGGCCGGAGAGTTCACGATGGGCGAAGCGGGCCGTCCGGACGAGACGCCCCACGTCGTCACCGTGGCCGCGTTCATCATCGATCCGCTTCCGGTGACGCAGGAGTTCTACGAGAAGGTCATGGGGACAAAACCCTTGAAGCGCAAGGACCCGAAGAGTCCGGCCGTGCGGGTCCAGTGGGTGGATGCCGTGCGGTTCTGCAACAAGACCTCGGAGATGGACGGCCTGAAACCCTGCTACGACCTGAAGACCTGGGCGTGCGACTTCGAGGCGGACGGGTACCGGCTCCCGACCGAGGCGGAGTGGGAGTTCGCGTGCCGCGCGGGGACGAAGACGAAGTACTGGAGCGGCGACGACGCCGCGGCGCTGGGGAAGGTTGCGTGGTTCAGGGAAACTTCCGGCGGGGCGACCCACCCGGTGGGGCAGAAGCCGGCCAACGCGTGGGGCCTCCACGACATGCACGGGAACGTCTGGCAGTGGTGCAACGACTGGTACGGAGCGGACTCCTACAAGGAAAGCCCCAGGGAGAACCCTCGCGGTCCCGCTTCGGGCGAGCAGCGGGTGATGCGGGGCGGCGCGTGGGACTCGCCCGCCGAGAAGTGCCGCGCGGCGTCCCGGGGGAAGGACACACAATCCTTCACCGACGCCTGCTTCGGGATGGACAGCTACGGGCTGCGCCGGGTCCGTCGCGAGGGAGGGAAAGCGGTCGCGGCGACGCCGCCGGCCGTGACGGCGACTCCCGAGCCGGAGAAGAAGCCGCCGACCCCCGCTTCCGCGGCCCAGGCCGCGGGGAAGGTCGACGTCTCGAAGCTCAAGGGGACGATCGTTTTCGCGAGCGACCGCGCGGGGGCGCTCGACCTCTGGATCATGAAGGCGAACGGGAAGGATGCAAGGGCGCTCACGAAGGACGCGCACCCCGACGCCGATCCGCGCTTCTCCCCCGACGGAAAGCGGATTCTCTACACGTCGCTCCGCGGCGGGTTCGGTGAGGTGTGGTCGATGGACCGCGACGGGTCGGACGCGAAGCACGTCACGAAGGGCTCGCAGGCGGGCTGGTCGCCGGACGCGAAGTCGATCGTCTTCATCCGCGACAACCAGGCATGGGTGCGCGAGTTGGGGTCGGGGAAGGAGTCCCGCGTGTCGCCCGAAGCTTGGGAGAAGTGCGGCGTCCCCGCGTGGAGCCCCGACGGCTCGCGGATCGCGCTGGCGGGCCGGCACACGGGGAAGGTATGGATCTATCTTCTGGGGGTCGACGGCAAGGACCTCGGCCAGCTCAAGACCGAGGATCAGGTCTGCACGCCCGCGTGGTCGAAGGACGGGAAGCGGCTGCTCTGCCAGTCGACGCAGGGGCACATCTACCAGGTGACGGCGGAGGGGAAGGACTGGGAGCAGATGACCTTCGGCGCGGACATGCAGCACGACGGCCGCTACTCGCCCGACGGGACGCACATCCTCTTCTGCCGCGCCCCCTCGGCCGAGGGGCCCTGGCAGATCTGCGTGAGGCCTGTGGACGGCGACGACTTCGACTTTGCCGCCCTCAGCTCCGAGGGCTCCAACACGCTTCCCGACTGGCATCCGTCCGAAAACTAGGGGGCGGGTCGAGAAGGTCGGCCCCGGTTCGGGGCCCATGGAGTATCATCTCACCCAATGGGCGAGCCGGCCGCTGAACTTCCCCCCTTCGGGAAATACCGCCTCCTCCGCGAACTGGGGAGAGGGGGGACCGGCATCGTCTACGACGCGATCGACGCCACCCTGAACCGCCGCGTCGCGCTCAAGGTCCTGGCCGACGCGTTTCCCTCCGCCCTCCAGAAGACCCGCGACGAGGACGTGGCCCGCTTCCTCCGCGAGGCCCGCCTGACCGCCAACCTCCCCAAGCACCCGTCGATCGTCAGTCTTTACGAAGCGGACATCCACGAGGGCCGCCGGTATTTCGCCATGGAGCTCATCGAGGGGGTCCCGCTCTCAGACTGGACCGAGAAGGGCGGCGTTCCCCTCCGCCGGCGCATCGAAGTCCTCCGCGAGGTGGCGCTCGCCGTCCAGCACGCGCACGAGCACGGCGTCGTCCACCGCGACCTCAAGCCCGAGAACATCCTCGTCGACACCGGGGGGCATCCCCATGTCACGGACTTCGGGCTCGCCAAGCGGCTCGGGCCCGACGTCTCCCTTACCGGCGCGGGCATGGTCGTCGGGACGCCCGCCTACATGAGTCCCGAGCAGGCCCAGGGCCTCAAGAGCCTGGATCACCGAACCGACGTCTACGCCCTCGGCGTCATCCTCTACGAATTCCTCGCGGGCCGCCGCCCCTTCGAGGGCGAGACCGCGATGGAGATCATGATGAAGGTCGTGAGGAATCCCGCTCCGCCGCCGACGAGCGTCATGAAGGCCCCGCTGGACCCGAAGGCCAAAGGACTCGACCGCGTCTGCCTCAAGGCGATCGCCAAGAGCCTCGACGATCGGTACCCCTCGGCGCAGGCGTTCGCGGCCGACCTCAGCACCTGGCTCGGCGGGGGAGATCTGAAGGTCGAGCTCCCCCGCTCCACGCGCCGCATCGGGATCCACCCGGAGCCCGCGTCGCGCGCGTGGAGGTGGACGGTCGTCGGCGCACTCCTGCTCGTCACGGGGGTCGCGGTCGCGCTGGCCGTCTCCCGGGGACGCGACGTCCCGCGGCCCGCCGCCGAGGAGCCCCTCCGGCCCGGCGCGATCGCCGAGTACTACGCCGGGCACGACTTCGAGATCCTGGTCCGGCGCGTCGTCGATCAGGCGGTCGATTTCGATTGGACCGGGAAGGGGGCGTGGCCCGCCGGCCCCGCCACCGACTACTCGGTGCGTTGGCAGGGATGGTTCGAGGCTGCGGAGCCCGGGCCCGTCGTCCTCCGCGTGACCAACGACGACGGGGTGCGCCTCCGAGTCGACGGGAAGCAGGTGCTGGACCACTGGAAGCCGCACTCCACGGCCGTGGATGTGGTCTCGGTTGTCCTGGCCAAGGGGTTCCACCGCCTGTCCCTCGAATATCACCAGGGGGTGGGCGAGGCGGTGGTCAAACTCGCCCGCGAGCGGGGCTTGGGGACGGAGCCCCTGGCGCTGTTGCACAAGGCGTCGGAGTTCCGTCCGTTCGAAGTCATTTCGGGGCGGAGGGAGGATGTCCCGGGCGCACAGGAGGGCGAGTCGCTCGCCGTGCTGGAAGGGACGGGGACGTCCATCAAGGACTTCCAGTGGCGGTCGAAGTACAGGAGCGGGACGTGGAGCGGGGAGGGCTTTCTCTGGTGGGGGAGTCGGGTGAAGCCGGGGGATCGCCTGAGGGTCGGCTTCCGCTCGCCCGAGGCGGGCCGGAAGAGGGTGGTGCTCGGCCTGACCCGGTCGAAGGACCACGGGATCCACCGGATCTCCGTCAATGGGGTCGTCCTTGCGCCGGCCACGGATTTCCACGATCCGGGCCTGGCGACGTTCACGATGGAGTTCCGCGACGTCGAGCTCCGGGCGGGGGACAACGAGCTGGAGTTCTCCGCGGTGGGGACGAACGGGGCGGCCCAGGAGTGGGTGTCCGGCGCCGGCCTCTACAAGCTTGGCCTGGACTACATCCTCATCCGGTGATAACCGGGCGGCCGGGATGTCCGGTTATCCCGTGATAAGCGGGCATGCCGGCCGCGGGGTTATCATCGGAGGTGTAGAGTAGGGGTCATGCCGACGCCCTCGAAAATGCCGCCGTGGAACACCGGCGTGCTCCCCGACGCCCCGTCGTGGAGCTGGCGGAACTGGACGCTCCTCCTCGGCCCGGGCCTGCTCTCCGCCGGCGCGGCGATCGGTGGCGGCGAGTGGCTGATGGGGCCCGTCAACACGGCCCGATATGGCGGCTGCATCCTCTGGGTCTGCACCCTCAGCATCCTCGGGCAGGTCGTCTACAACATCGAGGTCAGCCGCTACACGCTCTACACGGGCGAGCCGATCATGACCGGAAAGTTCCGCTGCCTGCCCGGCCCGCTCTTCTGGCTCATCCTCTACATGATCCTCGACTTCGGCTCGCTCTTCCCGTACCAGACGGCGAGCACGGCGACGCCCGTCGCGTCGCTCGCGCTCGGGCGCTTGCCCACGAAGGAGCACGAGACGATGCTTCGCTGGCTCGCCTGCGGGCTCTACGTCCTCACCGCCGTCCCGCTTGTCTTCTCCGGGAAGATCTACACCTTCATCAAGTGGATGATGACGACCAAGATCGTCGTCGTCTTCTCCTTCCTCCTCCTCCTCTCGGTGCTCTACTCCTCCTCCGAGACGTGGAAGGACATCGCCACCGGCTTCTTCAAGGTCGGCACCGTGCCGGTGAAGGGGGGCGGGACCGAGAACGTCTTCACGGCGCTCTTCTCGGGTCGGGGCTTCCCGAAGGTCGACGGACAGGCGCTCATCGCGCTCGCCGCCTACGCCTCGATCGCCGGCGTCGGCGGATTGAAGAACAGCGTCCTCTCGAACTACACCCGCGACCAGGGCTGGGGCATGGGCGCCCAGGTGGGCGCCATCCCCAGCATCTTCGGCAGCCGGAACCTCAAGCTCTCCCACGTGGGCACCGTCTTCACCCCCGACGCCGAGTCCGTCCCGAGGTGGCGCCGCTGGGTGCGCCACGTGACCCGCGAGCAGCTCGCCGTCTGGATGACCGGCGCCCTCGTCGGGGTCGCCCTCCCGGCGATGCTCTCCGTCCAGTTCCTCCCCCGCGGCATGGAGGGGAAGCCCTGGGCGATGGCCGGCATGACCGCCGACGGCGTCCGCGCGTTCGTCGGCGGCGGACTGGGGACCTTCTACTGGTACATGCTCATGCTCTGCGGCATCCTCATCCTCGTCCCCAACACGACCGCGGACGCCGACGGCACCGTGCGCCGCTGGGTGGACCTCGGATGGACCGGCTCGGCGCGCCTCCGGGCCTGGGACCCTCGGCGCATCAACCTCCTCTACTTCTGGGCCCTGATGGCCTACGTCGTCCTCGGCGTGGGCCTCCTCCTGGTCCCCTGGTCGCCCCAGCAGATCCTCCAGGTCTACACCTGCATCGCGAACTTCGCGCTCTCCTTCAGCTGCTTCCATACGCTCTACGTGAACCTCACGTTCCTCCCGCGCGAGCTGCGTCCCGGATGGGTGAACCGGATCGCGCTCTCGTTGGCGGGCCTCTACTTCTTCACCCTGTTCTCGGTGGCGATCCTCGCGTACCTGAGATGGATCTGACATGACGAAGATGCTGGCCGCCGTCCTGCACGACTTCAACAAGCTGGAGCTGGAGGACGTCCCGCGCCCCGTCCCCTCCGCGCCCGGGACCGTGGTCGTCCGCATCAAGTCCTGCGGGATCTGCCAGACGGACTACAAGGCGATCAAGGGGATCCGCCGGAACGTGACGTTCCCGCTCATCCCGGGGCACGAGCCCAGCGGGATCGTCGCCGACGTCGGCCCCGGCGTCACCCACTTCAAGCCCGGCGACGAGGTGATCGTCCAGCCCTCGGGCTTCTGCGGCTTCTGCCCCCACTGCCGCGTGGGGAACACCCACTACTGCGAGCACGCGTTCACGACCGGCGGCGACGGCCCGGAAGACGTCTGGGCGGGCGCCTTCGCGGAGTATATGCTGACCAAGGAGGGCACGCTCTTCCGGAAGCCGAAGAGCCTCTCGTGGGACGCCGCGGCCCTCACCGAGCCGCTCTCGGGGGCGTGGAAGGGCGTGATCCAGTACAGCCAGATGCAGGTGGGCGACGACGTCGTGATCGTCGGCGTGGGCGGGATCGGCCTCCTCTGCATGATGGTCGCGAAGGCCGCGGGGCCGGGCCGGCTCGTCGCGATCGACCCGAGCCCGATCGCCCGTGCGAACGCGAAGCGCCTCGGCGCCACCCATGTCGTCGACCCGACGGACGGGAAGGCGAAGGAGCGCGTGTACGAGATCCTGCCCGACGGTCCCGACCTCGTGGTCGAGGCGGCGGGCTCGATCGCCGCGGTGAAGCTGATGGTCGACCTCCGCCGCCGCGGGACGCGCTGGAACGTCTTCGGGATCACCACGCACGAGAAGTTCGAGCTCGACGGCGGCCTCACCCATTTCCTGGAGGGCCGGATGGATGCGAGCTTCGGGACGACGTCGCTCGCGATGCAGTCGGCGATCCGCCTGATCGAGCGCGGCGTGGTCGATCCCGAGGAGATCGTCTCCCACCGCTTCCCGCTCTCGGACTTCCACAAGGCGATGGAGACGATGGCGACGCCCGACCGGAACAAGGTGATCGTCAACCCCTGATGGCCAAGGAGATTTCGGTGGCCGAGCTGGCCTCGCGGCTGCGCGCGGCGGAGACGGTCGTCCTGCTGGACGTGCGGGAATCGTGGGAGCGCGAGATCGCGCACCTCCCGGGCGACGTCCACATCCCGATGGGCGAGATCCCGCGCCGCGCGGGCGAGATCGCGCGGGGGACCCTGGTCGTCGCCTACTGTCATGCCGGCGTGCGCAGCTTCGCGGTGGCGTCGTTCCTCGAGCAAGGCGGCCTCGAGGCCGTCTCGCTCGCGGGCGGCATCGACGCGTGGGCGTGCGAGGTCGACCCGCGGATGGCGCGCTACTGACCGTCCGTCACTCCAGCAGCTCTGCGAGCAGGCCGATCCAGAGGATGCCGTCCTTGATGCGGTAGAAGAGCCCGGAGGGACGCAGCTTGAGGTCGAGGATCTCCGAGATCCTCCCGACCCCCTCGCTGATCGACGGGTAGTTCTGCCCGGTCATCCGGATCGTCAGGCCCAGGTCGCGCCCCATCCGCCGGATGAAGTCGCCTTCAGGGTAGGACGCTCTCTGGGCCAGCTTCCAGCGGATGAGCGCGTCGCCCGCGGGGGCCTTCGGGCCGAGCGCGGCCACGATCCGGTCCACCGTCAGGGGGCGGAAGCGGAAGGCGCCCACTTCGGCGCTGCCCCGCGCGCCCTGCAGCGCGGCCACGAGCGCCGACCTCCACTCCCGGTCCTCCGACGCCCAGAGGAGCGCGTGGTCGATCGCGCCCACGTCGTCGACCGTCGCGCCCTCGAAGACGCGGCGGAAGAGATCGTCGCTCTCGAGCGCCCGCTCGAGGGCGGGGAGCCAGTCGGGCGGGAGGAACGCCAGCGCCTCGACGGCCAGCCGGCGCGTCGCGAGGTCTCGTCGGGCCGCCTCGATCCGCTCGCGGAGATCGCTCTCCGAGGCGCGCAGGGCGGCATCGGCGCCCAGCCACGCCCGGAATTCCGGCTCCTTCGTCACGCGCATGAGGAGGTCGCCGATCCTCGGGTGGGAAGGGATGACCCCGATCAGCACGTCGGCGTCCACGAGGCCGAGGCTCGCGACGACCGGGGCGAGCCCGGCCACGCCTTGCGCGAGGGCGGGGATCCGGTCCGGCCCGTGCGGGGCCCCGCCCTCGGTCACCTCGAGCTTCGACTCGGAGCCCGCGCCGTACACCTCGGGCTCGTACATCGGCGTCGCACTGGCCGGGAGGACGTGGAAGCGGCCGGAGAGTTCGGGCCTCACGACGTAATAGAGATCGGTCGTCCCCCGCCGTAGCCCCTCCAGGAACAGGATCGTCCGGTCGTCCCGGTGCTCGATCCTCGTGGGCCGGTCGCCCCCGGGCAGTTCAGACTCCTCGCTCCGCTGTTTCATGGTGAAGAGCCGCTTCTCGAGGACCTCGCGGAGCAGCGCCTTGCCCCACGCCGATTCGCGGGCCGCCTCCCCCCGGACGCTGCGCTGGAACTCGAGGAGTCGAAGCTCCCAGTCCCGCGAGAGGTCGACGGAATCGGTGAGCCCCTCGACCACGCGCCGACGGAGCTTCAGCCGCTCGCGGTCCGGTTCCGACGGCTCGAAGCCGTCGGCCCGGGGGTCGGTCACCATGAGGTACTCCCGATGAGTCGAGGACGTGACCTGAAGGTGGACGAGAAGCGGGCGACCCGTCCGTACGGGGCCGTCGACGGGACGCCACCCGTCGCCGTCCCTCTCGAGATACTCGCGGGTCACCTCGAGCCCGCGCTTCACGGGGAGGGGATCCTCCCCGCCGACCATCGCCTCGAGCGAGGCCGTGTAGGTGGCCGAGCCGCGGCCCTCGAACGTGAGGCGGACGACGACCTTCCCGCCCCATCCCGCGGGCGGCTCGACCATCGAGATCCGGCCGTCGAACGACGGGTCGGCGCGGCCGGGCAGGATGAGCTCCTTCTGGAGGACGCCGTTCGCTTCGACCGTGACCCGCCCGGGCGCGACGAGATCGCCCGTGCCAGGGCGCTCGAAGAGCGCCGAGAGCCCCAGGATCGCCCACGCGCCCTCGATCGTGCTGCGCCAGCCCTTGCCCGTCCGGCTGGAGAGAAGATACCTCGCGGCGTCGCGCGTCTCGCCTTTCCGGAGGACCTGGAGCTGGAGGAGGAGCGCCGCCGTCGTGACGTCCCCAAGGGGCCGCTTCTCCACGCGGCGCGCGAGCGCGTCCGCCGCCCCGGAAAGCCCGCACCGCTCGCAGGCGAGCGCGAGCATCGCTTCCTCGATCGGCTGGAGCGGATCCTCGCGGTCCGCGAGCGTGGCGATGAGCCGCCGAGTGGAGGCCGTCGCGGGGCCCCACGCCGACTCGTACTCCGTCAGCGCGAGCGCCTCGAAGAGCTGCGGATCGAACGCGGCCGAGACCGGCAGGCGCCCGCGCGCGTCGACGGCTTTCCCGAAGACGGTCTGCTCGAGGCGGGCGCGGATCAGCTTCGCGGCGCGGTCGGCCGCCCCGCGGTCGACGGCCGTCCCGGCCTTCTTGCACGTCGCGAGGCCGTAGAGGACGTAGGCCGTGATCCCGTGGTTGGGCGACTCCGGGCCCCACCACCCCCAGCCGCCGTCGGGCTGCTGGAGCGTGTAGAGGCGCTGGAGCCCCGCGGCGACCACGGACGGGAGCTTCTCGCTCCACCGGTGGGGCGCCGCGCCCAACGCGCGCTGGGCCGCCACCGCCGGGAGGAACCGGCTCATCGTCTGCTCGACGCATCCATAGGGGTACTCGATGAGCGGCTCCAGCCCTTCGACGATCGCCGAGTGCAGGCCCGCGTCGACGTCGAGCCGGAGGGTGAGCGTCCCGCGGATCGCTCCCGCGGGTACGCGGAAGACCTCCTCGCGCGGGAGGCCCGCCGCGACCGAGCCCGAGCGGCCCTCGTGAAACGGGACGCCGTGGCGGCGGCCCGGGACGCGGATCGTGAGCGCGTCGCGCTCGCCGCTCGTGCACTCCGCGCCGAACGTGAACTCTGCCTCGGGAAGGTAGCGGTCGATCGAGAGGGTGTACTCCACGCGACCCGTCTCGCCGGGCGGGAGCGTGAGCGCGCCCGGCGCGGTCGAGCGGAGCACGGGGAAGGGCGCCTGGAACGAGAAGCGCATCGACTGGGGCCGGTCGGTGTGGTTCTGGACGAGGCCGCTCACGGCGATCGTGTTCCCCTCCTGGACGACGCGAGGCGTCGCCAGGCGGGTGAAGAAAGGCTTGCGCACGACCGCGGTCTGCCGCACCGCGCCGACCTTGTGGTCCTTCGTGATGCCGCGCGCGGTGAAGCGGAAGCCCGAGAGGTTCTCGGGGAAGGCGAACGTGACGGTGGCCGTCCCGTCCGCGCTGGTCCGGAGGTGGGCATTCCAGTAGGCGGTGTCTTTGAAGTCGGAGCGGGGAGCCCAGCCGGGGGTGGCGGGCCCTCCGCCGCCCTGAGCTACCATGTTCCGTTTCCCACCTTGGCGCCCGCCGTAGCGGCCTCCGCCTCCCCCGCCCCCGCCGATCACGTCGTACAGGTTCATCTGGCCCCTCACGAACACGGGCGTCTTCCACAGGATGAACGGCCGGTACTTCTCCTGGAAGAAGTAGCTCTCGCGCACCGTGAGCGGCCGCTCGTAGCGGTGGAAGAACTCGCGGAGATCGGGGGTCATGTCCTCGCGGAGGCTGTACACCGCCTCGTCGACCACGCCGAGCGAGAGCTCGCAGTCGGGCACCGGCCGGCCCTTCGAGTCGAGGACCCGCAGCGACGCGCGGCACTCCTGGCCCGGGCGGTATTCCTTGAGATCGGTCTCGATCTCGACCGTGAGAAAGCGGTCGACCGGGGGGACGTGCAGCTCCGCCGTCGCTTTGCCCAGGTGGTCGTTGTGGATCGCGTGGGCGACGATCGTGACGTTCGGCACGTCCTCGTCGCGCACCTCGACGGGCAGCTCGGCCTTCCGGTCCGCCAGCCGGACCACCTGCCGCCGGTGGATGCGGCCCGTGGCGAAGGTGAGGAGGACGTCCTGATCAGGCTCGGTGCTCCGAAGCGAGATCGTCGCCATTTCGCCGACGCGGTAGGTCGCGCGGTCGAGCCGGACGGTGACGTTCGTCCCGGAGCCCTCGCGGCGCAAGATGGCGATCGGCACGGGGGTCCACGCCCAGCCGTCGCCGTCGCGCACGCCGACCTGGAGGTCGCGCGGAGGATCGCACACGGGGTAGTCGCAGGTCCCCATCCCGTCCTTGAGCGGCAGGGAGAGGGCGAAGGGCTTGTCGATGTTCGCGCGCTCCTCGACGCGGACCGACGGGGCGCCCGGCGCGAGGATGCGGAGGCGGGCGACCTCGCCCGGGGCGTAGCTCGGGCGGTCGGTCTCGACCGCGATCTCGCGCGTCCGCCCCGTCGCCTCGAACGTGGAGGAGCGGACGACCTCGTGCCGCGACTGCTCAAGGGCGCGGGCGGTGATGCGATAGGTGCCCGAGACGCCGGCGTCGGTGGCCACGCGATAGACGACGCGCCCGGCGGCGTCGCACGTGAGAGCCCGGCTTTCGAGGGCGCGTCCGGCGGCCAGCTCCAGGGTGAGGGAAGCGTCGGGCACGGCTTCGCCGCTGAACGAGCGAACGAGGATCTCGACGTCGACCGTCTCCCCCGCCCTCACGCGTCGGGGGTGGTTGAGGACGATCTCGAACTCGGGCTTGCGGTACTCGTCGACGCGGAAGGGGGTCTGGTAGCTGATGTTGTTGACGCGCGCCCAGTAGTCGCCCGCGAGGCCGTCGAGGGGGAGGACGAACGCGCCGCTCGCGGTGCCGAAGTCGGTGGCGGCGCAGGTCCGGGCGAAGAGGGTGCGCCCCTGGGTCCCGAACTCGACGAGTACCTCGCGGCCCTCGTACGGCTGGAGGCCCTCGCCGTCGAGGTGGCGGAGGATCGCCTTGAACGAAACGGTGTCGCCGGGGCGGTAGATCGGGCGGTCGGTGTAGACGATCGCCTTGAGCTGCTTGGCCCTGGGGTCGAGCGAGTAGGTCGACTCGGCGCGGGTGTAGGTCCCTGGGAGGGCCGAGGCGGTCTTGATCGTGTACTGGTACCCGGGCGTCCATTCGGGGGCGACGGTCCACTCGAAGAGCCCGTCCTTTCCAGTGACGCCCTGGAAGGCCGCTTTGAAGTCGGGATGGAGGGTCCGGAGTTCGGTGGCGCGGCGGTGCCCCCGGACGTAGGAGGGCGATGCGTCGGGCTCGACCGGCTTCGCGGTCCGGGAGGCGTCGAAACCGCGCTTGAATTCCTCGGTACTCGAATCGTCCTTCGACAGGAGGTCCTCGGGGCGGAGGACGTACCGCCCCTGCACCTCTCCCTCGATCGGAAGTTGCGCGACGGGCGCGCCGCTGAGCCGGTCGGCCGCGAAGAGGAGGACGCGGTCGAGCGCGGGCTGCTGGACGAGGGCGACGTCGGTGACGATGAACTTGGCGACGGCGACGACGGGGCAGTAGCGCGTCTCGGCCATGAGCACGAAGAGGCCGGGGCCGGAGGGCGGGACCTCGATCGTCCAGGTCTCCTCCTTCTTCCCGGTTTCCCAGAGGGGGGCGAACTGCTGCTCCCATTCCCGGACGGGCGACAGTTCGCCTCGACGGGCGACGAAGGTCTCCTCGTCGAGCGCGCGGAGGGCATCGATGGACGTCACTCTGGAAAGGCGGAAGCGGAGGGGGCCGCCGTAGGCGGTTCGCAGCTTCAGGGTCGCGGGAGCCTTCGTGAGGAACGGCTTCTCGAAGGGCACCTCGAGGCGGAACTGAGTGTGGTCGACGAGGAGGTAAAGCTGGGTGGGGTCGAGGGCGAACTCGACGCGCTCCGTGGAGCGGGGGTCTGCGGCGAAGACGGGATCTTCAACCTCGCTGGTCTCCAGGATCAGGTCCCTGGGCCGTTCGAACGTCGGGGGAAGGACGGCCGGCTTCGACTTCTTGAAGAGGGCCTCGACGTGCGACGCGGCCTCCTTCTCGATCTCCGGCTGCCGACCGAGGACCTTGTCGAGTTCGTAATCCCAGAGGTGGAGCCGCCGGGGGGCGAGCCGTCGGAGCGCCGCGAGCCCGGCGATCTTCCGGATCACTCTCGGGTCGCCGAGGATGGGCTTCCAGGTCTCGAGGGCGCGGTCGAACTGGCGTTCCCGGAAGAGCAGGTCGCCGAACTGGAAGCGGACCTCGTCGTCGGCGGGCGTGACCGAGGCGTAGGGGATCTCGCCCAGGGCGTACTGGGCGACGGCGGCCAGCGAGTCGATCCGCCGGGCGTGGGCCTCGGGGCGGTCGGCGATCGCGGCCCGTAGTTTCGAGACGGTCCGGCTCAGCTCCTCGCGCGGGGGGAGAGGGGCCGGGTCGAGCCGGTAGGCCGGGGGCTCGAAGAGGGCGGGGATGGCGCCGTCGGGGAGGAGGAGGTTCTTGAAGAGGGCGTGGTACGCCTCGAAGCGTGCTGCGGCCACGCGACCGGCGGCTTCGCGGTTGAGGCCGGCGAGGGGGATGGGGTCGAGGAGCGTGACGGCGTCCCGCGGGGCGACCGCGCGGGCGACCTCAAGGCGGAGGTCGACGGCGTCCTCGGGGAGGAGGGTGGCCACCGCGAGGGCCTTCTCGGGTTGCCGCTGGTCGAGGTGGGAGCGGAGGAGGGCCTCGACGTTCCGTCGCGTCGCGGATTCGTCGGCGGGCCGGCGGGTCGCGGTCCAGAGGAGCGCGCCGGTGAGGAGGACGACGGCGGCGGCGGCGCTGATCGCGATCGGTCTCCAGAAGGAAGTCTCGTTCATCATGGGGGGGATAAACGGGCGGACGGACCTTTAGGTTCAGTCCACGAAAAGCGGGCCATCGGGAATCTGTCACACCCCGGCCGGCTTCCCCTATTTTCCTGCAAAGCGCGAGCCTTCTGTCTTGGGATAGGGGTGTAGCCATGGAACGGACCGACGGGGAACTTCTGGCGGCGTTCGCAGAGTCGCGCGACGAGCAGGCGTTCGAGGCGTTGGTGCGCCGCCACGAGGCGCTGGTGATCAACGTCTGCGCGCGGGTGCTCGGCGACGCGCAGGATGCGCGGGATGGGGCGCAGGCGGTCTTCCTCGCGCTCGCGCTCAAGGCGTCGCGGCTCGACCTCTCCCGTCCGCTCGCGCCGTGGCTTCATCACGTGGCGTACGGGGTGTCGGTGAACGTCCTCAAAGGGCGGGAGGCCCGCCGCGCGCGGGAGCGGAAGGCGATGGAGCGAGCCATGAAGGCAACGGTTCCGGACGACGAGCTGCGGCCGCTGATCGACCGCGAGCTCGACGCGCTGCCCGACCGCTATCGCCGCCCCCTGGTGCTCTTCCACCTCGAGGGGAGGAGCCTGGAGGAGACGGCGGCGGAGCTGGGGCGACCCGTGGGGACGGTAGGCGCGTGGCTGTCGCGGGGCCGCGAGCTGCTGCGCGACCGCCTGGCGCGGCGGGGCGTGACGGCGCTCTCGGTGGCGGTCGTCGCGGCGGTGCTCTCGCGCGAGGCGGCGGCCCACGCGGTGCCGCTGGGCTTTGCGCCCGCGGCGGCGCGGGCGGCTTCGGCCGGGGCGTGCGTGTCGGGGCGGGTCCTGTTCTTGACGGAAGGAGCGATGAAGATGCTGTACTGGGCGAAGGTGAAGGCGGCGATGGGGACGGTCTCTGCGGCGGCGGCGCTGATCGTGGCGAACGTGGCGCTCTTTTCGGGGGGCGCGTCGCTTCCCGCGGCCTCGAAGGCGGAGGCGGCGGGGGTGTCGATGGAGCCGTCGCTGGAGTTCGCATCGGCGGAGTCGGTCGGCGAGATCACGTGGAACTCGGACCTCGTGGGCCACTGGACCTTGGACGATGATAAGGTCGTGGAGGCCTCGGGCCGGGGCGCGGGGAAGGTCGTGGGGATGGCCTCATGGGTCGAGGGGAAGCGAGGAGGCGCGCTGAAGCTCGACGGGAAGGGCGGCCACGTCCAACTCCCCAATTCGGACCTGCTCGACAAGGTGCAGGAGGAGAGTTACACGCTGGCGGCGTGGTTCAAACCGGAGGACGTGCCGGCCGGGAAGGACAACGAGAACAACGAGTCGTACGGGATCGTCCACAAGGCGGGTTGGCATCTGGGTCTGCAGTACAACAGCGCGAGGAAGTTCCTGATGACGCACTGGATTGCGGGGGCGAAAGAGCCGGAGTGGAAGGGGGCAGGGACCTGGGAGGACGAGTACGCGCCAGGATCGTGGTATCACGTGGCTGGCGTGGTGGACCGGGCGGCGGGCAAGGTGGCGATCTACGTGGACGGCGAGCTCAAGAGCGAGGCCGAGTTCGAGGCGAACGCGAAGGCTCGGGACTATGGCCAGCAGCCGTGGCGGATCGGGATCGGCTGCCCCGACGTGGAGCACTGGTCCTGGGCCGCCAAGGGCTCGATCGACGATGTACGGATCTACAGCAAGGCGCTGCTGGCCGCGGAGATCAAGGCCCTGGCCGAAGGGAAATAGCGCGGTAGCGGGCCCAACGAAACGCACCGTCTGTTTCGTTGCGGACGCAACGAAACAGACGGTCTATTTCGTTGCGGCCTCGATGGTGCGGGCCAGGGGAGCGAGGAGTTCCGCCTCCCAGGCGGGGCGGCGCGGGCAGGCGGAGTGGGGGTGCGGGTCCTTCATCCGCCCGGTCAGCTTCAGGTAGGTTGCGGCGCTGTCTTTATAGGCGGGGACGGGGTCGCGGAAGGCCACGGCGCCCAGGGCCTGGAGCGCGTCGTTGAGCTCAAAGAACCGCGCGTTCCCCTCCGCCCACCAGCGGTCACGCACCGCGAAGGCCTCGGGGTCGAAAGTCGAGATTCCGAGCAGATAGTCGCTGCCGTACATCACCATGTCGATCGCGAGGTCGTTCCCCGTGTAGACCTTGAAGTCGGGGCGGTGGCGATCGCGCAGCTCGAGGCGCGCAAGTTCCTCGGTGCGTGAGAGCGACGAGTGCTTGGCGCCGACCAGGTTGGGGATGTCGAGGAGGCGCCGGTAGGTCTCGAGGTCGTAGATGCGGCCGAAGGGGGCGAACATCTTGCCCAGCTCGAACGCGAGGGCCTTCGGGGCGGGGGCGACGATCTTGCGGGTGAGCGCGACCACGTCGCCGTTCGAGAACTGATCGCTCTGGAAGACGATCGGGATGGCGCCCTGGTCGAGGATCGATGCGACCGCCTGCTCATACGTCTCGCCGAAGGGTCCCGCCCCGGCGATGAAGGGGGCGCTGCCGAGCGCCTTCCGCGTGCGGCGGAGGATCTCGACGCGCTCGGCGGGCGTGAGCTGGGGGCCGAATCCCGTGTCCATGTTGACGGCGGGGGTGATGCCGGCCCGGGCGGTGCGGAGGAGATGGCGTTCGAACTCCTCGTAGTCCGGCCTTCCGTCGCGGGTGAAGGGGAGGAGGACGGCAGAGTTGGCGTCGATCCTCCGCGCGGGCTTGATACGGTCGAGGAAGCGTTTCACGTTTCGCGCTCCTTCTTGCGGATCTCCTGGAGGAGCTTGCCGTAGACGGGATCGCGCGGCACGCAGCCGGCGGCGTATTGGCCGAGCTCGTTGTTCTTGGAGCGCATGAGGGTGGTGCAATAGCTGACGGTGATGCAGGCTTTCAGCTTTTCGAGGCGGCCCTTCTCCTGGAGGTCGCGGACCCAGTCGGGGTAGGCGATGGCGCCGCGGCCGAGGCCGACCAGCGAGATCCGGCCGGCGCGGAGGTTGGCCTCCCCCGCCTCGGCGGCGAACTCGCGGAGGTAGCTGTAGCCGGTGCCGACGATGGGGAGGTCGGGGAACGCGCGCTGGACCTCGGCCGCCATGCGGAAGTGGCGGTCGACGCCGACCAGGCCGCTCTCGGGCATGTCGTAGCCGTCGGGCGGCGGGGTGTCGGCGGGGCGGAGGAAGTGGGGATTGGTGTAGGGGCATCCCGCGCTGATGTTGAGGAGCTGGAGGCCCGCCTCGCAGAAGAGGCGGATGGCCTCGATCGGCTCGCGGAGGTCGGGCTCGAGAGGGTTGTCGGGGTTGACGCCGAAGGCGTTCAGATAGGGCCTGGGGAGTTCGACCGGCTCGCCCATGCCGTCGGCCCTTTTCCGGTAGGGCACGGCGTCGAAGATGTTCATGCGGGTGGCGAGGATCAGGTCCTTGCCGAGTTCGGCGCGGATGCGCTGGAAGAGGGTGCGGGCGAAGCGGGTGCGGTTCTCGAGGGAGCCGCCGTACCTGCCGGGGCGCGTCCGGGCGCCCAGCATCTCGTTGAGCAGGTAGCGGTGGCACTGCTTGAGGTCGATGAAGTCGCAGCCCGCGTCTTTGGACATTTTCGCGGCGGCGACGTAAGCGTCCTGGAGGCGGTCGAGATAGTCGTCGGTGAGGGGTGGCAGGTCGAAGGGGCGGCGTTCCTTCCCGACCTTGGTGAAGGGGTCGAGGACGGGATCGCGGACGAGGACGGAGGGGCTGGGGAAGGCGAAGCGGCCCGAGTGGGTGAGTTGGAGGCCGATGAGGAAGTCGTCGGCGTTCCCGCAGGCCTTTCGGTGCTCGTCGCGGGCGAAGGCGATGAGGCGTTTGAGGGAGTCGGCGTTCCCGCTGGAGAAGAGGAGCTGGCGGGTGTTGGCGCGTCCCTCGGGGACGACGGCGCAGGCCTCGCCCCAGAGGATTTTGGCGCCTCCGCGGGCGAATCGTCCCCAGCGGTGGTACGTGATCTCGTCGGGGGCTCCCTCGAGGGTCCCGTCGCACCCCTCCATGGGGTGGATGACATAGCGGTTGCCCACGCGCCTGTGGCCGACGGTTGCGGGCTTCAGCGACTCTCGAATCTCGGCTTCGAGGGGGATGTCGAGCCCCAGCCGCCGGATCTCGCCGGCCAGCGTATCCCGGCCCGCGAACAGCGGGTTGCCCTTCAGGAAGTCCGCCATGGGGTCCCCACTATACCCCAAAGGCAACAAAACGCACCGTCTGTTTCGTTGCGAGCGCAACGAAACAGACGGTGCGTTTCGTTGGACGGGCGGTTACAGCTCCAGGGCGGCGAGGCGGGTGCGGAGGGAGCGGAGGGTGGACTCGCGCTCCCGGGCGAGCGCAGGGCAGCCGTTCCGGCGGTAGTCGGCCACCCGCTGCTCCTCAAGCGCAATGGCACGGCGGAGGCGCAGGGTCTGGCTGTCGGCGGGGGGGACCGGGGCCGAGGCGGGGGCCCCGGCCTCCTCTTCCACGTACTTCCAGCGCTGGTAGAACGCGGCCAGGGCGACCATCATCCGACGCATGATCCTTCCTCCTGCTCCCTCCACTCGAGCAAGGCGCGTGCCAAACGCACGCAAGCCGCCGAGTGCAGCTGTTTCCTACCGCCCGGTAGGTTGAGCTCGGCAGGGCTACGGTGGGGTGCCCCCTAGGGCCATGGATTCCCAGGGCTCCGCCGGAACGGGTCGGGTATACTGGGTTCCAGTGGACAGCCCCGACAAGATCCCCCTCGAGGAGGCGGTCGCCCGCGACCTCATCCCCTGCTCGGTCTGCGGGGGCAAGGGGGCGGACGTCCGGCAGGTCGAGGGGCGGAAGCACTTCCTCTGTGCCGTCTGTGCCCAGCGCGGACGGCGGTGGGTCTGGGGGGCCGTCACGGCCGGGGTCGTTGTTCTGGCGGTCGCCCTCTTTCTCCGCTTCCGGTCCTCCTCGGAGCTTCCGGACGGCCTCGTCGCCCTTGATTCCGAGCAGGCGCGCGAGATGTTCCAGCTCCAGATCGTCGAACTGGTCCGCCAGGGGAGGTGGCCGCAGGCCCACGCCCAGTTGGGCGTCGCCCTCCAGTATTCCCCGAACAACCCGCTCCTCAACCTCTACATGGCCCGCTGCTGCCGGGAACTGGGGTACTTCGAATCCTCGCTCCAGCACTGGACCCAGGCGATGGCCGATCCGAAGGAGGAGGAAGAGTGCCGGTTCCGCACCGGAGAGGCCCTGGAATTCCTGGGGCACTCCGCCAAGGCGCTGACGTACCTGGAGAAATCCTTCCAGACCGCCAAGCTGGAGGCCGCCCGCGGGGTCCTTCTGGCCGAGGTCTATCTCGACCTCGAGCGGTACCCGGAAGCCCTCAAACTCCTCGAGGACCGGCCCTCCGACCCCGCCGTCCTCTACAACCGCCACCGCGCGCTCATCTATATGGGGAAACCCGACGAGGCGCGCCAGGTCTTCGGGGTCGCACAGCCGGGATCCCCCCTGACGAACGCCTTGGCGATCTACCGGGCCCAGGCGCTGGCGGGCCAGGAGCGCGAGGCGGGGAAGTTCGAGGACTCCCTCCGCATCCTCGATGAGGCACGCGCCAAGATGGACCCGGCCTCCGTGGACTCCCTCCGCCTGCGCCGGTCCGCGCTGAACGTCCTGCTGGAATCGGGCGACCTCGCGCGCCTCGAGGCCGAGACCGCCGACCTGATGAAGGTGCCCGATCCCCGCGTGTCGGGCGAGGCGATCTGGTACCGCGCGATCGCCCGCCTGATCGCCGGGAAACGCGATCTCGCCGTCGCCGACGCCAAGGAGTTCCTCGGCAATGTGGATCGCAAGCTGGGCCGGCTCCGGCACGAGATCCTCATGATGGAGCACCTGGCCGGGACGCGGATGGACGCCGACCTCGAGACCGAGGCGAAGGCGCTCACGCGCTTCCGCGTCAACGATCTCTACTTCTACCTCGCTGTCGCCACCGGGAAGCCCGAGTGGGCCGCGAAGGCGCTCGAGGCCACGCCGGGCCACAATTTCCCCTACCACTCCATCCGGAGGCTGCTCAAGAAATAGATGGCCCAGATCGTCGCTGTCGACGAGGGCACCACGGGAGTCTCCGCCATCCTCGTGGACGGGCGCGGCCGGCAGATCGACCGCGCCTATGCCGAGTTCCGCCAGATTTATCCCCGGCCCGGCTGGGTCGAGCACGATCCGGTCGAGATCTGGAAGGCGACGCTGGGCGTCCTGCGCCGGGTCGTCCGGAACCCGCGCGAGATCGCCGCGATCGGGATCACCAACCAGCGCGAAACGACCGTCCTCTGGGACCGGAAGAGCAGCCGGCCCGTCCACAACGCGATCGTCTGGCAGTGCCGCCGCACCGCTCCGATGTGCGAGCGACTCCGCGCGCGCGGCCTCGAGAAGACGATTCGCCGGAAGACCGGCCTCGTCTGCGACGCCTACTTCTCCGCCACAAAAATCCGGTGGATCCTCGAGAACGTGCGGCCCAAGGGAGACCTCTGCTTCGGCACGGTCGACTCGTGGCTCCTCTGGAACCTGACGGGCGGGCGCGTCCATGCGACCGATGCCACCAACGCGTCGCGCACGATGCTCTACGACATCGACCGCCGCGCGTGGGACGACGAGCTGCTGGGGATCTTCGAGGTCCCGCGGTCGATCCTCCCCGAGGTCCGGGGCTCGGCCGAGCGGTTCGGCACGTGCCGCCTCTTCGGCCCGGAGATCCCCGTCGTCGGGATCGCCGGGGACCAGCAGGCGGCGCTCTTCGGTCAGGGCTGCACCGCGCCCGGCTCGATGAAGAACACCTACGGGACGGGATGCTTCCTGATGGCCAACACGGGGCGGCGGCGCCGCGATTCGAAGGCCGGGTTGCTGACGACCCTCGCCTGCGGGCCGCGCGGCGAGACCGTCTACGCCCTCGAGGGGGCGGTCTTCATCGCGGGGGCGGCGATCCAGTACCTGCGCGACTCGCTGGGTCTCATCCGGAAGGCCGCCGAGACGGAGGCGCTGGCGCGGTCGATCCCGTCGACGGAGGGCGTCTACTTCGTCCCCGCGTTCGTGGGGCTGGGCGCCCCCTATTGGGACATGGACGCGCGGGGGGCCATCGTCGGGCTGACGCGCGGCTCGGGCCGTGCCGAGATCGTCCGCGCGGCGCTGGAGTCGATCGCCTACCAGACACGCGACATGATCGATGCGGGCGGCATCCGGGTCCGCGAGCTTCGCGTGGACGGCGGCGCGACGGCGAACGACTTCCTCATGCAGTTCCAGGCCGACGTGCTGGGCGCCCGGATCGTGCGGCCGAAGTCGATCGGCGCGACGGCGCTGGGCGCGGCCTATCTGGCGGGCGTGGGGGTCGGGCTCTGGACTTCTCGCGCGGAGCTGCCGCTTGACGTCGACCGCGTCTTCAAGCCGGGGATGCCCCGCCGGGAGGCGGACGCGCTCTTCGCCGGCTGGAAGCGGGCGGTCGCCCGCGTGCTCACTCGATGAGGATCCTCATCGATCCGGGCTCGAGGCGGATCGAGCGGTCGCGCAGGGCGCCGTGGGCGAGCATGAAGGGCGCGGAGAACCCAAAGCCTCCGTCGAGGCCGGTGGGGAAGGAGCCGGTGTCGAGCGGGGGCTGGACCAGGCGCAGCGGGCCCGCCGCGATCTCGAGGACCGGCCCGTGCCCGTGGCCCTCCGACGCCGTCACCACCACGTCGGGCATGGCCGTGTTGATCGCCAGCCACGCTCCCGTCTTGCCGTTCACGGCGCCTTGCACGAGGAGGTAGCGGTCGCCGGCGAGCACCGCCGGGAGCCCCCCGGGGAGCGCGGCGCCGGGCTTCCGGAGGGTCAGCCGGGCGCGGCGGTAGTCGATCGTGAAATCGAAGTGCATGAGGAAGGCCAGGCCGATCGCGCCGTCGGCCCGCATGCGGGCGATCGGCGTCAGCTTTCCCAGGTGGACGGGCACGTTCTTGACCGTGAGCCTCCCGAGGGCGAGCTCCTCGACCGTCGATTCGTCGTAGGCGACGTTGTAGTGGTTGGTGCGGAGGCCCAGGCCGACCAGGCCCGCCCGCTTGGCGAAGCTGCGGTCGATGACGATCTCGTCGAGGGAGGTGTCGATCAGGAAGACTCCCGTCCGGCCGTTCACGGTCATGGTCACGTGGGCGAGGGGATCGGTGCCCAGGAGTTCGACGGTCGACTCCGACCACCCGGGGGTGGGGAGATAGGCGACGGTCTTGGCGAGCGATTCGTATTTTCGCGCGAGGACGGAGTCGCCCAGGCGGGCGTACCATTGGGCGGCGCCGTGGAAGTCGTCCAGGCGAAGGAGGGCCTGGATGAGGATCTCGCGCGCGCGGGTGATCAGCTGGACGTCGCCGACGGTCTTGGCCGCCCGTGTGGCCACCGGGGTGACTACTTCCGCTGCCTCGCGGGTGCGGTTCTTGAGGAGGAGGAGGGTGGCCCGGAGGAAGATGGCCTCATCCTCCCGGGCGTCTCTTGAGAGCGTCTCCGCCCGGTCGAAATCCCCCTTCTGGAACGCCTCGAGGGCCCCCTCTACCCCCGGGGCCCGTTCGGGTCCGCGTCCCCCCCCTGAACTAGCGCACCCGGCAACCACAACGAAACAGACGGTCCGTTTCGTTGCGTTCGCAACGAAACGCGCCGTCTGTTTCGTTGCCGAGGCGATAAAACGGACGGTGCGTTTCATAGCAGTCCTATGGACGGGACTAGCGGTCCGATTCCTTCGCCTGGAGGGCCCGTTCGAGCTCGTCCTTCAGGGCCTTCTGGACCTCGGGGTCGGGGTAGATCTCCAGCGCCCGGCGGTAGGCCTCGACCGCCTTGTCGTACTCCCCCTTGTCCCGGAGCACCCGGCCCAGCGCGAGCACCGCCTCGGGCGACGCTCGCCGGCTCAGCGCCTGCCGGATGTCCCGCTCGGCGTCGTTCAGCAGCCGCATTTCGTGGTACAGGATCCCGCGCTCCAGGAGCGCGACCGGCGATAGCGGGTCCAGCTCCAGCGCCTGGTCGAAATCGCGCTGCGCATTCGTCGTGTCCTTGTGGTACTGCCGGTAGATCACCCCGCGGACCACGTAATGCATCGGGTTTCCCGGGTCCCGGTCGAGCGCCTGGATCGCGTCCGCGAAGGCCTCTTCCCACCGCTCCTGCGCGCGGTAGGCGTTGGCCCGGTTATAGTAGAGCTCCCCCGCCTGCGGCTGGAGCTCGATCGCCCGCGTCAGCGCCTCGACCGCCGCCGCGTACCGCCCGCGCTCCATCCCGCAGCGCGCGATCCCCATCCACGCCCGGACGTGCGCCGGCTCGAGGTCCGCCGCGAAGACGAACTGCCGCTCCGCCTCGTCCGTCCGCAGGTTCCGCAGCTCGCGCACCCCCGCGTTGTAGAACAGGTCCGCCACCCCCGCCCCGAGCTCCCGCGCCCGGGCGAGATCCTCCTCCGCCTCCCGCGCGCGGCCCGCCCGTCGGCGCCACTGCGCGCGGTGCAGGTATCCCTCGAGCAGGCCCGGCGCGATCCGGAGCGCCTCCGTGGCGTCCGCCTCGGCTTCCGTCAGCCGCGAGCCATCGGCCCGTGCGATCCCCCGCCCCAGGTGGGCCGCCGCCAGGTCCGAGCGCTCGCCCGGGTCCCGCTTCAGGAGGCCGATCGCCGACGTGAAGTCCGCCTCGACCTCGATCGCCAGCCGCAGCCGCCGGCCCGCCTCCGCGCGCGCCAGGTAGAACTCCGCCCGGCCCGGGTCGAGCCCGATCGCCTCGTCCAGCAGCGCGCGCGCCCGCTCCGGCTCGGCCGCCCGCGCGAGCGCCGTGCGGTAGAGTCCTTCCGCCGCCTCCTCCACCGTCTCGAACGGCGCGCAGGAGGCCAGGAACGCCAGGGCGATCGCGAACGCTCTCATCGGGATCGGTACCGTCTCATCAGATCGGCAAAGCGCGGGTCCGCCCTCAAGCCCGCCAGGGCCCGCTCGCCGTCGACCCGCTCGAAGTCATCGTAGCCGCTCGCCAGCGTCTCTTCCAGCGCCTTGAGCGCCGCCTCCGTCTCGCCGCGGCGCGCGCACTCGCACGCCTGGGCGTAGCCCTCGTGGTCGGCCGCGCGGAGCTGCACCATCCGCTCGTGCGGGACGCCGCAGCTCGGGCAGCGGACCCGCCCGAGGTCCGCCCCCTCCGTCACCTCGTGGGGATGGCCGCAGGACATGCACGTGATCCTCACAGCCCGAGCTTCCTCTTCTTCTCCCACAGCGTCTTCCGGCTCACCCCCAGCCGTTCGGCGATCGTCTGCAGGTCCAGCGTCGCCGACCACTTGAGCAGCGTCGCGCGCACGTAGTCGTCGATCGAGACGATCCCCTCCTCGGGCGCGCTGGACCGCGCGGCCAGGAACGCGAAGTCTGCGGCCTCGAGGGGCTCGTGATCCGCCAGCGATGCCGCGCGGCGGAGCGCGTTGAGGAGTTCACGCACGTTGCCGGGCCAGCGGTGCGCTCCGAGCGCTGCGAGCGCGCCGTCCGCCAGCCGCTTCCGAGGGCGATCCGTCTCGGCGGCGATCCGGTCGAGGAAGCGGTCGGCCAGGAGCGGCAGGTCCTCCAGCCGGTCGCGGAGCGGCGGCAGCTCCACTTTCAGGACGTTGAGGCGGTAGAAGAGGTCGCGGCGGAAGGCGTCGCTCAGCTCGAGGTCTTCGTTCGTCGCCGCGACGACCCGCACCTTCACCTTCTGGACCTTCTCCGCCCCCAGCCGGCGCAGCTCGCCGGTCTCGAGGACGCGCAGGAACGACTCCTGCGCTCCGGAGGAGAGGCAGGCGATCTCGTCCAGGAAGAGCGTCCCGCCGTCCGCCTGCTCGAAGAGCCCCGCGCGGTCGCGGTCCGCGCCGGTGAACGCCCCCTTCACGCAGCCGAAGAGCTCCGAGTCGACTAGAAGCTCCGGCAGCGCCGCGCAGTTGGCCGCGACGAAGGGGCCGCCGCGGTGGATCGAGCGGGCGGCCAGCTCCTTGCCCGTGCCGCTCTCGCCGGAGATGAGGACGGGGTAGGGCGACTCGGCCACGCGCGCGAGGACGCGGAAGAGCTCCTGCATCGGCTTCGAGCGGCCGATCAACCCGCCGTGAGAATCGCGCCCGCGGGCGTGGAGCGCCCGGTCGAGCTGCGCCGACACGGCGCCCAGCGCCTCGAGGTCGCCGAAGAGCCCCTTCTCGAAGCGGTGGTCCAGGTAGATCGCCCCCTCGCTCCGGCGCAAGGGGATCGCGCAGACCGAGCGGACCTTCTGCTCCTGGAGGCTCGCCGTGCCGGCGATGTCGGCGTCGGAGGCGACGATCGGCCGGCCCTCCAGGAGCGCGCGTTCCAGGAGCGTGCGGCTGACCTTCTCGCTCGCGCGGCGGACCTCGTCGTGGTCCATGTTGCGCGCGCAGCGGACGGCGAGGCCGCCGTCGAGGCGCAGCACGAGGAACCCGCGCTCGGCGCCGGTGGCGTCGACCAGCGCGTCCAGGATCCGCGCGGGATCGGGGTCGTTCGCCGCCTCGAGCAGCCGCGCTGCGTCCTTCACAGGCAGTCCCGGAGCAGCGCCTCGCCCGCGGCGGCCAGCTCCTCGGCGCGCGCCTGCGTGGGGGCATCGGAGTAGACGCGGATGAGGGGTTCCGTGCCGCTCTTCCGGAAGAGGAGCCACGCATGGTCGTCGAAGACGCGCTTGAAGCCGTCGACGGTCACGTCGCGGACGCAGCCCTCCGTGAGGCGGGTCTGGAGGCGCTTCTCGACGGCGCTCATGGCCTTCAGCTTCTGCCCGTCGCCCACTTCGACGTTCTTCTTCACCTGGTGGTAGGCGGGGAACTCGGCGGCCAGCTCGGCCAGCGTCTTCCCCTCGCGCGCCATGATCTCGAGCAGGCGGCCCGCGGCGTAGAGGCCGTCGGCCCAGAGGAAGCGCGGGGGGAAGTAGTATTTGCCCGACTCCTCGTAGCAGTAGACGGCGCCCAGGTCCTTGATCGCCTGCACCTCCGCGGGCTGACCGACGCCGCAGTACTCGAGGCGCGCGCCCACGTCGCGGCAGACCCGCTCGATGAGGCCCGACGAGTTGATGGGGACGACGCAGGTGTCGCCGGGCTTGAGCAGGCGGCGGGCGAAGAGGGCCCCCGCGGTGTCCTCGCTCACCGCGCGGCCTTCCGCGTCGATGAAGAGCACGCGGTCGGCGTCGACGTCGAAGCACGCGCCGAGGTCGGCCTTCTCGCGGCGGACGAGCTCCTTCGCGGCGCCGACGGTCGCGTCGCGCGGCTCGCTCGGGCGGTCGGGGACGGGCGAGGGGTCGAAGTGGAGGAGTTCGGCCGCGCAGCCGAGCCACTCGAAGAACTCCTTGGCGATGTAGCTCGCGGTGCCGTTGGCGGGGTCGGCGACGACCTTGAACTTGCGCGCGCGGCAGAGGGGGGCGTCGAGGGCCTGCATGCATTCGGAGACGTAGAGCTCGTAAGGATGGAATGCTTCCTCCAGGCGGCCGATGTCGCGCGGGGCGACCTCGCGCTGCTGCTCGGAGCGGAGGATCTGCTCGACGGGGTCGGTGACGGAGAAGGGGGCGACGGAGCCGTCGCCCTGGAGGAGGAGGAGGCCGATGCGGTCGGGGGCCATGTGGGACCCGGTGACGAGGAGCCCGCCGTCCTGGCCGGTGCGGGCGACGTTGAGGGAGAAGACGCCGGTCGAGACGCAGCCGTAGAACTGGACGTGGAGGCCGGCGGAGGCGAAGCCGCTGGCGGCGGCGCGGGCGAGCATCTCGGCGCCCCAGCGGGTGTCGTGGCCCACGGCGACCGATCCGTGCGCGCGGGCGTTCCGCTGGATCCAGTCGCCGTACGCGCGGGCGAGGCGGAGGGCGAGCTCGGGGGTGATCCCCGCGTTCGTGACGCCGCGGATGCCGGCGGTGCCGAAGAGTCGGGTGCGGTCGGTCATGGCGGGCTAGGGGACGGCCAGGACGCGGAAGACGACGTTCTCGCCGAGCCGGTAGGCGACGCCGACGAACCCTCCCTGCGCGGCGAGGGAGGGGGATTCGGCCTTCGGCTCCTTGTCGCCGGTGAGGGAGACGTTGACGCGGTTGGCCGCATTGGCGACGAAGACTCGCTGGACGCCGTGGCGCCCGTCCTCCCAGGCGAACCAGGCGATGCCCAGGCCGTCGACGGCGACGCTCGGGTGGCCCTGGTAGTAGTTCGAGACGTCGCTCGCGCGGCTCTCCTGGACGAACTTGCCGTCCTTCTGGACGGTCCAGTAGACGTTGGGGTCGGACTCGCCGTCCCGGGTGTCCATCCACGCGACGGCCGCGGTCTTCCCGTCGGCGCTGACGGCGACGGCGGGGGCGTCCTGGGGACAGCGGGCGAGGCGGGTGTCGAGGGTGTTGACCTGGACGGGCCGGGCGGTGGCGTTGGGGAGGAACTGGACCTGTCGCGACTTCCGGTCGCCGCCTTCGCGGTAGGCGAAGACAGGGGAGCCCTTCGCGTCGACGGCGACGGCGGGGGCGCAGCGTTCGCAGACCTGGGAAGCCATGAGGAGGTTCTTGGGGGTCTTCTTGGCCTGGTCGGCGGTCCTGGCGGTGTAGAGGTCCTGGCCCTTGCCGCGGCGGCCGTCGAGCCAGGCGAGGAGGAGTTCGCCTGCGGGGGAGACGGCGGTCCAGTGGAGGGGTTCGGTGGCGGTGCCGGGCGGATCGTTGATGCGGGCGGGTTTTTGGAAAGTCTTTCCGCGATCGGCGGAGACGGCGAGGTAGAGGTCATGGGCGGCGGGGTTTTTGGGATCGAGGGGGAGGAAGGCGGAGACGTAGACGCGCTTTTGCTTGTCGACGGCGACGCGGGGGCCGCGCTGGCCGGAGGGGGCGGCGGCTTTCTTCGCGGCATCAAGGGCGACGACGGGGGGTGCGAAGGTCTTTCCGAAGTCGGTGGAGACGGCGAGCTCGACGTTTCCGTCGCGGAGGAAGGCGACGTAGGCGCCGCCGTCGGGGTCGACGGCGAGGTGGGGGAGGGCGGCGTTCTGGGCGGCGGCGATGACGGGGGCGGCGTCCTGGTTGCGGCGCGGGGCGGCCGCGGCGAGGAAGAGGCTGAGGATCAGAACCCGCATGGCGGTGCATTATAGGGGGTTTTCTGGGAAAAGTCTTGAAACGCGGGAGGGCCTCCCTATAATGGCCGGTCCGACGCCCGTCGGTATGCGCCGCTAGCTCAGTTGGTAGAGCAGCTGATTCTTAATTTCAAAAACGCGAAATTTAGAGCGCAAATAGCGTCTCGAACCCCTCAAAACGCGCTTTTGGCATGTCGTTTAGTACAAATTAGGACAAAAGCCATTTGTCGCTGGAGCATCACTTGGTCTGAACCATCGCCTCAACCTCCAGAGGGCAACCGGGGGCACCCACGAATGCAG
>CAZSCC010000713.1:0-17075 GCA_964604905.1 uncultured Planctomycetales bacterium | reverse complement strand
CCTTCAACGCCTTCGTCCCCGAGAAGAAGCCTCCGCTCGAAGCGAAGCTCCCCGACGCCCCCCCCGGAGCGCAGCGCGCCAAGGCTCCGGTGGTCATCGATCGCCTCTCCTGGGCGCTCGACGGCAAGGGCCCGCTCCCTCCGGGGAACACCCAGCTCTTCGTCATCGACGCCCTCCTGGGCGGGACTCCCCGGCAGATCACGAGCGGCCGCTACACCCACGGGCGGCCCGAGTGGTCGCACGACGGGAAGACGATCTACACCTCCGCGATCCGCAAGCCCGACGCCGAGTATCAGCGCGGCAACTCGGAGATTTACTCGGTGGATATCGAAACGCTCGCCGTGCGGGAGCTCACCGACCGCAAGGGCCCCGACCTCGATCCCTTGGTCTCTCACGACGGCCGCTGGATCGCCTATGCGGGTTACGACGACCGCGCCTACACCTACCACCTCCACAGCCTCTACCTCATGGACCGCGAGGGTGGACAGAAACGTCCCTGGGTGGAAGGCCTTCCCAACTCGCCGGCAAACGTCGCCTGGACGGCGGGCGGGATCTTCTTCACCGTGGGCGAGCGGGGAAGCACCCACCTCTACTTCGCGCCCCTCGAGGGGAAGCCGCGCCGCATCACGAACGGCGCCCAGACCCTGACCGGGCTCTCTCTCTCGACGACCGGCCAGGCGGCCACCGTCCGATCCTCCTTCAAGGAACCGGGCCACCTGGTCACGTTCAACGTCGCCGAGCCGGAGGGAGTCCGGAAGCTGGTCGACGTCAACGAGGACGTCCTGTCCGGCGTGACGCTCGGCGAGGCGGAAGAGCTCGGGTACAGCTCGAAGGACGGCCTCAAGATCCAGGGCTGGCTGATCAAGCCCGCACCCTTCGATCCGGCAAAGAAGTACCCCCTCGTCCTCTGGATCCACGGGGGTCCGTGGTCGATGTACGACGTGGGGTGGAGCTGGAGTTTCCAGAACTTCGCCGCGCAGGGCTACGCCGTGCTCTACACCAACCCTCGAGGCAGCACCGGATACGGCCAGGATTTCGTGAACGGCATCCAATACGCCTACCCAGGCAAGGATTACGACGACCTGATGGCCGGCGTCGACGCTGCGCTGGCGAAGGGCTGGATCGACGAGAAGAACCTCTTCGTCTGCGGCGGGAGCGGCGGCGGCGTGCTCACCGCCTGGATCGTGGGCCACACGGACCGGTTCGCGGCCGCGGTCTCGATGAAGCCCGTGATCGACTGGGCCTCGTTCGTCGGGACGACGGACGGATCGAGCTGGTATGGCCAGTTCCGCAAGTACCCGTGGGAGGACCCTATGGAGTACGCGGACCGCTCGCCGCTCCGATACGTGGGAAACGTGAAGACTCCCACGATGCTGCTGACCGGCGAGGCGGACCTGCGGACGCCGATCGGCCAGACGGAGGAGTTCTACCGCGCGCTCAAGATGCTCAAGAAGGAGACGCTGCTCGTCCGGGTGCCCGACGAGTACCACGGATTCCGCCGCCCCACCCACCAGTTGCTCCAACAACTTTACCTGATCGCCTGGTTTGAAAAGTACAGAAAGAAATAGGAGGAGCCATGAGACCGATCATCGTTCTCGCGATCCTGGCCGTCGCCGCGCAGGATGCCGACAAGCGGCCCTTTACCGACACGTTCCAGATGGACGAGAAGGACCTGACGAGCACGGGGAGGAATCCCTACTTCATCCTGGAGCCGGGATACCAGATGTACTACGAATCCAAGGACAAGAAAGAGACCCTCACGGTGACGGTCCTCGAGGAGACGAAGAAGATCGGCACGATCGAGACCCGGATCGTCGAGGAGCGCGAACTGGTCGACGGCAAGGAGAAGGAGGTCTCCCGGAACTACTTCGCGATCTGCAAGCGGACCAACAACGTCTACTATTTCGGAGAGGACGCGGGAGGAGCCTGGCTGCACGGCGAGAAGGGCGCGCGCTTCGGGCTGCTCCTGCCGGGATCGCCGCTCATCGGCGCGCGGTACTACCAGGAGGTCGCCCCCGAAGCCGCCATGGACCGGGCCGAGATCATCAGCATAAGCGAGACCTTCGAGACCCCGGCCGGCACATTCGAGAAGGTGCTCAAGACCCTCGAGACCACGCCGCTGGAGCCGAAGGAGCAGGCGTTCAAGTACTACGCCCCGGGCGTGGGCAAAATCTACGACGCGGGTCTCAAGCTCGTGAAGTACGGCAAGAAGTAGGCGGGACTACTTCAGCTTCTCGGCGGCCCAGGCCTTCCAGTTTTCAGGCGGGGTTGCCACGCCACTGGCGAGAGCTGCGATGGCGGCGCCTTTGACCTTGTCGTCGCCATCCTCGGTGAGATCCACCAGCGTCTGGATCACCGCCTTGTCCTCGAAGTTGCCCGCCAGCATGAGCTTCGCCACCCGACCCACGGCCTCGATCGCCGCGGCCTCCTTCGCCTTCGCCCGTTCGCACAAGGCGGCCTGCGCCCCGCCGATCCGCCAATTCGCCGCCGCCTCGAGGACCTTCAGGTCCTTCTCTCCCGCCGCCGGAGCCGCGTGGGGCAGCGCGTGGAGCCATGCCGCCCAATCGTCACACACCGCGTCGACCAACGACTTGTCGGGGTGGCCCTTCCCGTCCCAGATGTCGGTGTGACCGTAGCCGTCGAGCTGCCGGAAGACGTAACGGTACTCCCGCTTCTTGAGCTCGTCGCACATCTTCCGGGAATTTCGGGCGTTGTCATTCCCCCCATGCACGTAGTACCACTCCGTCTTCTTCTGCGACGGCTCGGGCATCTTCGAGAGATCGTACGAGCCGCAGTAGCTCACGACTCCCGAGACGATGTCCTGGTGGAGCGAGCCGAAGCGGTTGACGAACCGCGCGCCGTTCGAGCTCCCGAACAGAATCAGCCGCTTCGGATCGAGCGGGTAGTTCTTCAGCGCCCAAACGTGGAGCCGCAGGAAACGGCCGTCATCCTCCTCCGTCCAGCCCTCCCCCTTCGACTTCCCCGCGATCACCAGGTATTGCTGATCCAGTCCCAATCGTTTGAGCGCCGCGACCGTCCCGTCCAGATAGGAATTGTTCTCGTGGCCTTGGAAGCCGTGGCACACGAAGATGAATCCCCACGTCTTCCCCTCCGACCGCGTCTCGGGGATCGCCATCCGGACCTTCATGATCGCGTCCTTCGTCGCGGGGTCGACGATCTCCCCGCGGAACCGGCCGCTCTTCGGGGCGACCGGGTCCTGGGACAGAGATAGAGCGGCGAGCAAGGTGAGGAACATGTCTATTTCTCCGGCTCGAAGCAGTAGAGCATCCCGTTCACCTGGGGGTTATAGAAGATACGCCCCTGGGCGGCGATCGGGCTTGAACAGGTCCGCGGCGCGAAGCCCGGGCTGCGCCACAGGATCTCGCCGGTCGCGGCGTCGCGCGCGTAAAGCCCGCTCACGGTGACCGCGAGAGAGATCCCGCCCGACGTGAGCAGCACCGGCCCGCACGCGTGGTCGGGTCCGCCCAGGAGGATCTGCTTTGCCCCGGCCTTCTTGGGCTTCCCATCCTCCAGGCGCCACGCCTCGGCGCGGCCCGAGTAGCCGCGGCCGCTGAAGTAGTCCGGCCCCAGCGCCGGCACGTGGCCCCACGTCATCTTCTGCTCCGTGCGCCAGAGGACCTTCCCGTCGGCGATCGAGACGCACGTGACGGGGAGGCTCCAGCCGGAGAGATAGATGCGACCGTCGCGCGCCGAGGGGGTCCCCCGGTAGCCGCAGTGCGCCTCGGTCGTCCGCCAGAGGACGCGCCCGTCCTTCGCCTCGATCGCGACCGTCTCCCCTTCCCCGTCCGCCTTCGCCCCGCCCGAGAAGACCAGGACGCCGCCGAGGGCGCAGCCGTGTCCTTCCCACTTCGCGTTCTCGAGCTTCACCTCCCACGCGGGCTTCCCTGTCGCGACGTCCCACGCCTCGACGACCGACGCACCCGGGTCCCCCTTCACGTGACCGAACGCGAGGATCCCGTCAACGAGGACGGGCGCGCCGCGCGCGTACCACTGGGCCGAACCGATCGGCACGCTCCAGATCGTCCGGCCGTCCGCGAGATCGAGGCAATAGAGTCTCCCCTTCCCCTTCGCCTGGGGACGCGCCACGTAGGCCCGCCCGTCGGCGCAGAGCACCCCCGTCGTCCCGTGCGCGTCCTCGCCGGGAAGCCGCCGCCTCCAGCGAAGACGCCCCGTCTGCTGCTCGAGGCAGATCGCCGTCCCCTCGAGCGTCACCCCGACCAGGTCCTCCTCGGTCGCGCTGAGCGGCTGGACGAAGACGCCCAGCCCGCGCGCCGCCCAGCGCAGCCGGAACGGCGGCTTGAGCGCCGCGTCCTCCACGAAGTTCGCGTTCGCCGGGCTTCCATAAGGGGAGGGCCAAGCATACGCCGCTCCCGTGGCGGAGACTACGCGGCTCTTCCGCTCGCGCGCCGCGGGATTCGCCTCGAAGGCCGACCGCTTGCCGTCGGGACCCAGGACGTACACACACCCGTCGTCGGCTCCGAAGAAGACGTGCCCCTGCGAGAGCGCAGGCGAGGATCCGATCGGAGCGCCTCCCGGCACTTGAAAGCGGAAGGCGGCCGGCTGGCCCCGACCCGACGCGACCAGGGGGACCGCCAGCAGCTCCCCTTTCATCGTCGTAAAGACGGCATGATCCTTCGAGAGCGCCGGGGACCCCACTGTCGGCGTATACGCCTCGGGCTCGGTCCAGCGGAATGTCTCCCACAGCGCCCCCTTCCCGAACTCGTAGGCCGTCACGCCCCGGATGTGCCGGCCGAAATAGACCGTGTTCCCCCTCGCGGCGGGCGTCCCGAAGATCGCCCACCGCTCGCGGCCCAGTTGATCGACCTTGGGATCGAACGATCCGTCCGCGAGCGAGACGCGGAGCAGCGTCCCCGCCGCGTCGACTCCCGGCCAGCCCGTGTAGACCGAGCCGCCGGCGATCGAACTCTGCATCGGGATGCCGTCGTCCTTGCCGAGCGCCGCGCGGTTGCACCAGACCAGCGCCGCCTCGGTCCCCTTGTCCTCGATGCAAACGTGGTCCCACCCGAAGCTCGTGACGATCCGCTTCCCGGAGACCGCCACCTCGCCGCCCCCGTAGTGCGGCCCGTCGTACCCGCCCGGGTGGTAGCCCTTGAACCGCTCCGGCCTGGGCTCGACGAAGCGCTTGTAGTGGTCCCAGCGCCAGCGCTCGTTGCCTTCGAGGTCGAAGCAGTGGACGACGGCGCCGAGCGTCTGGACGTAGATCGAGCCGTTGGCATGGGTAGGCGACCCCGGGATGGGCCACCCCAGGGCGAGACTCCGGATCAGCTTCCCCGTGGCCGCATCCAGGATGTGGAAGGCGCCCGCGGTCGTCCCGTAGGCGACGCGCCCGCCGGCCACGCAGGGGGAGGAGGTGTTGGACCCCATCGCCCGCTCGCCGTCGGGGGAGGTCTTCCAGACCAAGCGGCCGGCGCGCCAGTCGATCGCGTAGGCGGTGCCCATCTGGTCGACTGCGTAGGCCCGGTCGCCCACGACGGCGGGCGAGGAGAGGACCCCGTCGTCCAGCTTCACTTGCGCGACGAGCCCGAGCGGGAGCTTCAGCGACTCTTCCGCGGCGTCGCCGGTGTGCTCCGGCACGCGCATGAACTGCGGCCAGTCCGCCGTCCGCTCCTGCGCCAGGAGGACGGCCCACGCGAGGATCAGGTTCATCGGCACCCCTTATGGACTGACGGGGACGCCCGAACCCTGTGGCAACGGGATCCGATTCTCCATTCCTACCGGAGATTCTCCCCCTTCTCCAGGGAGTGAATCATTCCCTCCACGCGGCCCCGCGTCGGCCACCCCGAAGGCGCCAATTCCAGCGCCTTTCTCAGATCGTCCATGGCCGCCCTTCGATTCCCTGTCATGTAGTGCGCCAACGCGCGATTCAGGAGCCTCTCAGGGGCCTTGGGGAACAGCTGGAGCGCCTCATCGTACAGCTTGAGCGCGGCGGGATAATCCCCTCGAACGTAGGCTTCCTCCGCCTTTTTCTCGACGACCCAGGCTTTCATCTCATCGTCGTCCCCCCGGGGAACTCCGGCCGCAACCGTCGACGCCGAGAGAAGCCCCATCACTCCCACCCACGCCGTCCACCGCTTGACGCGCGACCAGGCCGGGCCCTTCATGAACAGGAGCCCAAGGAGGACACCGAAGACCAGTCCGCCCAGATGGGCGTAGTTGTCCATGGGAATCAGGGTCAACCCCAGAAGGAACCAGACTCCGATGTTCCAGAGGAGACGGCGGACGAACGGGAAGTTGAAGAAGTAATACAGGCTTCCGAGCTTCACATAGTAACTGACTAGGACCATCCCGAGCACGCCGAACAGCGCCCCCGAGGCCCCTGCGGCAGCCGCCACATGGCAGACCAGACTAACGGCACTCGCCCCGAGGCCACTCAGGACGTATACGACGACGAACTTCCGGGTCCCGATAAGGTTCTCGACGGCGCTACAGGCCCAGTAGCCGCCATAGAGGTTCCAGAATAGATGCATCACCCCGATGTGGACGAACATCGAGGTGAAATGCCGCCAGTACTCCCCCTGCCAGACCGAGGGTCCCCACAGGGCGCCTCGCTCAACGAGGGTCGGACCGTCCGGCACCCCCCACAGGTCCCCCTGGAGCAACCAAACGGCGACGTTCGCCCCCATGAAGGCCCACGTCGCCGGAGCCCGCAACAGCGCCTCCCCGCGCTTCTTCTTCCGGGTCGCCTCGGCCTTCTCCTCGATTTCAGCATGGCGGGGATGACTGATGGAGGACAACGCCAGGGCCCTCGAGAAATCGGGGACGGCTTCCTCATGCCGCCCGAGAGATTCCCTCGCAAGTCCGCGGAAATAGAAGCCATTCGAATCGACCGGCTCGATGCCGCACGCCCGTCGATAGTCCTCATCGGCCGCCGCCTTGTCCTCCGAGCCGCGGATGTATGCGCGATAATAGTAGGCAGGGATCAGCGCCGGGTTGAGTTCGATCGCCCGATTGAAGTCCTGGAGCGCCCCGAGAGAGTCATTCTCGCACGCCCGCTCTCTGCCCCGCTCGACATGGGCCAGCGCGTCCAGGGGCGCCGCATCGAGATACCGGGTGAAATCCTCGATCGCCCCCCTGCGGTCTCTCAGGCGCGCTTTCGTATCGGCACGGGCGTAGTAGAGAGCCGGCAATCTTACTCCCCCCTCGATCGCGGCGTCGAAATCCTTGAGGGCCGCGGAGTCCTTCCGGAGCGCGCTGTGGGCCAGGGCCCGATAGCTCAACCCGTAGGGATCCTGCGCCGCGACATCCACCACCGCCAGGAGATCCTTCATCCCCTCCGCCCTGCTTCCCTCCATGGCACGCCAGATCCCCCTCCAATAGTAGGCGGGAGTGTTCCTTCCATCCGTTGCGATCGCGCGGGAAGCCTCCGCGATCGCCTGAAGCCGGCTCACCGGTTCGAGGAGACGCGCGCGGAGAAGGTGGGCCTCGCTGCAATCGGCATCGAGTTCGATCGCGCGATCGACGTCCGTGCGGCAACCGTCCCGGTCCCCCTTGTACAGCCGCGCGGCCGCTCGACCGGCATGAAGCGCGGGATCATCGGGAGAACGATCCATCTCGCTCCCATACGCCTCGATCGCGCCGTCGACGTCTCCCGCAAGGAACCGGTCGCGTGGATCGGGCATCAAGCGATTATAGGACCAAGGGGCGCGGTTTGCTAACGAGGGCGCTCTCCTCGCTCCAGATCCTCGAGTTCCTTCCGCGTCTCCGCCCGGAGCTTCCAGTTGGGCGGCGCGACCTCGAGGGCTTTCTTCAAGTCCTCGATGGCGCGGGCGGTCTCCTTCAGCCTGACCCAGATCTTCGCGCGATACAGGTATCCTGCCGGCTCGACGGGGTCCCGACGGATCAGATCGTCGAACACCGTTCGGGCCTCCTCGACCTTGCCCCGCCACAGGAGGGTCTGCACCTTCAATTCCGGATCCCTGCGGGGCAGCGAAGCGGCAACGGCCGTGCCGGCCAGCAGGACCAGCACGACCAGCCAGGACAGCACCTGTTTCACCGGAGCGAACGTCGGGACCTTCATGAAGAGCAGCCCGAACAGGACCCCGAAGACCAGACCTCCGAAGTGGGCGTAGTTGTCGAAGTGGAGCGACAATCCCAGCACGAACCAGATCGCCATGGTCCAGAGGATGCCCCGGACGCGCGGGTAGTCGAAGAACGCCCGCAGGCTCCCCAGCCGGGCGTAGAATGCGACCAGCACCATGCCGATCACCCCGAAGAGGGCCCCCGACGCCCCCGCGGAGAGGGAGACGTGGCCCAGGAGACTCACCGCGCTCGCCCCCACCCCGCTGAGCACGTAGGCCACCCCGAATCTCCACGTCCCGACGAGCTTTTCGACGGCGCTGCACCACCCGTACCCGAAGAACATGTTCATGAAGAGATGGAGCGGCCCGATGTGGAGGAACATCGCGGTGACGAGTCTCCAGTACTCCCCTTCCCCCACCGAGTAGCCCCAGAGGGCCCCGTGGCGAAGTAGATTCTCCTGCGTCGGCTGCATGAAATCCCCCTGCAGAGCCCACACCGCGATGTTCACCGCCACGATCGCCACCGTGGCCGGCGCGCGGCTCTGCTTCTCCGGTACCTTCCGCATCTTCGGGACCGGCCGCACGGACGCGGACTTCGACTCGATCTCGGGGCGCCGCGGATGGTTGAGCGGCGCCAGCTCCCGAGCCCGCGCGAAGGCCTCCGCCGCCTCGTCGCGGCGGCCCAGCAACTCCAGCACCAGACCGCGGAAGAGCTGATCGTCCGCCGTCACGGCCGTCATCGACGCCGCCCTCGAGAGGTCCGGCTGCGACGAACGCAGCACCCCGCGATAGTAATAGGGCTGAGGGCGGCCCGGATCGAGGTCGATAGAACGCTCCAGGTCCTCCAGCGCCCCCTTCAGGTCCCCGCTCCGCGAACGCTCGCGCGCCCGCTCGGCGTGGATCCCCGCGTCGCCCGGCGTCCGCTCGAGGATCCGCGTGAAGTCCTCGATCGCCCCAGCGCGGTCCTGGAGACGCGACCTCGCCTCCGCGCGCCCATAGTAGACGAACGGCAACGCGAGCCCCCCCTCGATCGCCGCGCTGAAGCGCTTCGCCGCCTCGTCGAATTGGGCCATCGCCAGGTGCGCCTGTCCCCGGACCTGGAGGCGGAAGGCATCGGCCGGCTCGCGGGAGACGATCGCGTCGAGGTCCTCGCGAGCCCCCTTCGCATCGCCCGTCCCGGCCTTCCAGACCGCGCGCCAGTAGAGGGCGGGAGTGTTCCCCGGATCGAGCTGGATCGCCCGCGAAGCCTCGGCGATCGCCTGCACCCGATCCTCGGGCTCGATCATCCGCGCCCGAAGGAGATAGGCGTCCGCGCAGTTCGCGTCCAGCCGGATCGCCCGCTCGACGTCCGCCCGGCTCCCCTCGACCTCTCCCGAGTACAGCCGGACCGCCGCGCGGCCGGCCAGGAGCGCCGCGTCCTCCGGCCTCTCCTCGATCGCCTCATCATAGGCCGCGCGCGCCCCCTCGAGGTCGCCTCCCAGGAAGAGGGTCCGGGGATCCGGCATCATTCCCCGCGCGCGATCAGCGCCGCGGCGTAGCCGGCGCCGAACCCGTTGTCGATGTTCACCGTCGTCACCCCCGCCGCGCACGAGTTCAGCATCGCGAGCAGCGGCGCGAGCCCCTCGAAGTTCGCGCCGTAACCGACGCTCGTCGGGACCGCAATCACCGGCCGGCGGACGAGCCCGCCCACCACGCTCGCCAGCGCCCCCTCCATCCCCGCGACCACCACCACGACCTGCGCGTCCATCACGACCTGCCTGTGGCTCAGCAGCCGATGGAGGCCGGCGACCCCCACGTCGAAGATCGTCCGCACGCGCGCCCCCAGCGACTCCGCCGTCACGCGCGCCTCCTCCGCCACCGGGATGTCCGCCGTCCCCGCGGTGAGGACGAGCACGTATCCCTTCCCCGACGGCGGGACACCCCCCACCGTCACGCAGCGCGCCTGCTCGTGCCAGCGCGCCCGCCGGTCGATCTTCCGGATCGCCCGGTGGACCTCGGGCGCGGCGCGCGTCGCCAGTAGATCGCTCCCGCGCGCGAGGATCGCCTTCGCGATCCCCGCCACCTGGCGCACGCTCTTCCCGCGACAGAGGATCACCTCGGGGAAGCCGCACCGGAGCGCCCGGTGGTGGTCCACCTTCGCGAATTCGAGCTCCTGGAACGGCAGGCTGCGTAGTTCGCGCAGCAGCGCGTCTTCGCCGATCTTGCCCGCGCGGAACCGTTCGAGGAGGCTCCGGAGTTTGCGTTCGTCCACGGACCGCGCATTGTATAATCCCGGCTTATGTCGGTCAAAGTGCTCTGCCCGAAATGCCGGGCGGAGATCTACGACCCCGCCGACCTGAAAAGCGTGACCTGCCACACCTGCAGGTTCACGTTCGACTTCGACCAGCAGCCGACCGTCGTCAGCCCCTCCAGGCCGCCGGCGCGATCCGCCGAGCCCGCCCCCGCCCGGATCGGGAAATACGAGATCCGGGGCGAACTCTCCCGGAGCGGAATGGGGATCGTCTACAAGGCCCACCAGGGCGAGCTCGACCGCCACGTCGCGGTCAAAATCGTCAATCCCGACCTGGCGGAGCATCCCGAGTTCATCGAGCGGTTCTTCCGCGAAGCCAAGACCCTGGCGAAACTCAACCATCCGCACATCGTGCAGGTCCACGACGCCGGCCGCGACGGGAAGCGCGTCTACCTCGTCATGGAGCTGGTCGACGGGAGGAGCCTCCGCGCCCTCATGACGGCCGACCGCATCCCGCCCGCGGAGGCGCTCCGCCTCACGGCCCAGATCTGCGACGCGCTCGACGCCGCCCACGCGCTGGGAATCGTCCACCGGGACATCAAGCCCGAGAACATCCTCGTCACGAGCCGCGGCGAGGTGAAGGTCGCCGACTTCGGCCTCGCCGTCCTCTTCAGCGCCGACGCGGCCACCCCGCCGATCACCCGGTCGAACGCGGTGCTCGGCACCTACGACTACATGGCCCCCGAGCAGCGGGAGGGCTCCGCCAACGTCGACCCCCGGGCCGACTTGTACTCGCTCGGCGTCGTCCTCTACGAACTCCTGACCGGCAAGCTCCCCCAGGGACGCTTCGAAGCCCCCTCGCGCATCGCCGGCACCTCGCTCCTGATCGACGAGGCGATCCTCAAGGCCCTCGACCCCGATCCCGCGAAGCGCTGGTCGCACGCGCGACAGATCCGCGATGCGGTCGCGCCCCCGCTCCCGGCCCCCGCCCCGTCCGACTGGAAGAAGATGAAAGTCCCCTGGACCGCCGCGGCGGCGCTCTGCGCGATCGTCCTGGCCGCCCTGTGGGCCACGGCCTGGCAGGTCAGGCGGAGAAAGCTCGACGCGAGAGCGGGCCACGTCGAGATCGCACCCGAGACGAACCGCCTCCGCGTCGCCGCCGACCGGAAACTCTCCGGCACGAAGGCCAGGACGCTCGACGAACATTTCTCCACGATCGTCGCCGGCACGAAGGTCGACGTCGAGATCGATCCCGTCTCGCCCCCGCAGCGTCAGAAGGAGGTCCTCGAGGCCGCCTCCAGGCGCGGCGCGTCGGTCCGCCTCGTCGCGGGCGACACGAAGATCCTGCGAATCCATATGGAGAGGGGACAGCGGCTGCGGGTCGAGGATTACACGGTTTATTTCTGGGACCCGGTGGAGAATCTCTCAGTCTACGACCGGAGGGACGTCCATTGCGTGGAGTTCGGCCGGCTCAAGAGGGGGGACGTGCGGCGGTGGCAGGACCTGCAGCTCACGTTCGAGGAAGTCTCGAAGGACGCGCTCTCGCTCGAGGTCGAGATCAAGCCCGGCGCGCCGAGCTTCGGCGGCGGGCATTACTATGCGCTCCGGGCGGGGCTGCGCGTGGAGTTCCCGGGGAACCGGGCGTTCACGCTCGCGGCGTTCGATCCGGCCAAGTCCGAAATCAAGGCCGTGATCGAAGGAGCGGGGAGGGCGGAGGAACGGATCCTGGAGCCGAAGAGCGAGGCGCGCGTGATGGGCATCTACTACCGCCTTTTCAAGGACGAGCCGGCCGGCGGCCGTCTCCGGCTGCTTTTGGACGGAGACTAAGGCCCGCCGGACGGGTTACACCGGTATGAAACAGCTCCTCCTCCTCTCGCTCCTCCTCCCCGCGTGGACCCAGCAGGCCCCGAAGCTCAATGTCCTCTTCATCGCCGTGGACGACCTCCGGCCCACGCTGGGCTGTTACGGCGACACGCTCGTCCGCTCGCCGAACCTGGACAAGCTCGCCTCGCGCGGGCTCGTCTTCAATCGCGCGTACTGCCAGCAGGCGGTCTGCAGCCCGTCCCGCTCGTCGCTCCTCACCGGCCGGCGTCCCGATACGACCCGAGTCTGGGATCTCGTGACCCACTTCCGCACCGCCCTCCCCGACGTCGTCACGCTGCCGCAGCACTTCAAGAACCACGGCTATCATGCCCAAGCCTTCAGCAAGATCTACCACGGCGGGTACGACGACGCGCCCTCCTGGAGCGCGCCCCACGCGACGCCGAAGAAGCCGGGGTTCGGCCCGGAAGGGCAGGCGCGGCTCAAGGATCTCGTCGAGGAGGCGAAGAAGGCGGGACGCGATCCAAAGGCGCTGCGCGGCCTTCCCTGGGAGGCGCCCGACGTGGCCGACGACGCCCTCGCCGACGGAGCCACGGCGGGGATGGCGATCCAGGCGCTCGAAACCCTGAAGGACAAGCCGTTCTTCCTCGCGGTCGGATTCCTCCGGCCGCACCTGCCGTTCGTGGCTCCCAAGAAGTACTGGGACCTCTATAAGGAGGAAGCGTTCCAACCCGCCTCGAACCCGAATCCTCCACAGGACGCACCGAAGTACGCGGCCACGACGTGGGGCGAGCTTCGCGCCTACGACGGGATCCCGAAGTCGGGCCCGCTCTCCGACGGGCAGGCGCGGAAGCTGCTCCACGGCTATCACGCCTCGATCAGCTACATGGACGCGCAGGTCGGCCGCGTGCTCGACGCGCTCGACCGCCTCGGGCTGCGCGAGAAGACGGTCGTGATCCTCTGGGGCGACCACGGGTGGCAGCTGGGGGAACACGGATACTGGTGCAAGCACACGAATTACGAGGTCGCCGCGCGGGCGCCGCTCATCCTGAGCGTCCCTGGCCAGGCGTCGGCCGGGAAGCGGACGGACGCGCTCGTCGAGTTCGTCGACATCTTCCCTTCGCTCGCCGAGATCTGCGGGCTCCCGAAGTCCGACGGCGTCGAGGGGACGAGCTTCAAGCCGCTCCTGGACGATCCCTCGCGGCCGTGGAAGAAGGGGGCGATCGGCCAATACCCGCGCGGGATCCCTGGCCAGGGCCGCTGCATGGGATATTCGATCCGGACCGACCGCTGGCGCCTCGTGGAGTGGGCGATCCCGGACAAGGGCTTCCGGGAGTACGAGCTGTACGATCACGCATCCGACCCGGGCGAGAACGTCAATCTTGCCGGGAAGCCCGAGCACGCCGCCACCGTGAAGGAGCTCGCCGAACTCCTCCGCTCCGGCTGGAAGGCGCTCGTCCCCAAGGAGAAATGAGCCCATGAGATTCCTCGCGCTCGCCTCTCTGCTCCTCGGCGCCGCCTCCCCCCAGGAGGACGTCCGCCCGAGCATCCTCTTCGCGATCGCCGACGACTGGGGCTACGGCCACGCGGGCGCGTACGGCGACAAGGTCGTGAAGACCCCGACCTTCGACCGCGTCGCGGCGGAAGGGATCCTCTTCACGCACGACTTCTGCGCGTCGCCGTCGTGCACTCCGTCGCGCGCGGCGATCCTGACGGGCCAGGACATCTGGCGGCTGGAAGAGAGCGGCAACCTCTGGAGCACGCTGCAGAAGGAGAAGTACGCGGTCTTCCCCGACCTGCTCGAGAAGGCGGGGTACACGGTCGGGCTGACGCGCAAGGGGTGGGGTCCGGGGGACTTCAAGGCGGGCGGCTTCGCGCGCAACCCCGCGGGGCCGACGTTCAAGGGCTTCGGAGAATTTTGGAAGTCGCTGCCGAAAGGGAAGCCTTTCTGCTTCTGGTTCGGGAGCCAGGACCCACACCGTCCGTACGAGCCCGGGTCCGGCGCGAAGTCCGGAATGAAGCCGGAGGACGTCTCCGTGCCCCCGTACCTCCCCGACACTCCGGAGGTGCGCAACGACATCCTCGACTACTATTTCGAAGTCCAGAGGTACGACCACGAGGTAGGGGAGATCCTCAAGCAGCTGGAGGCGGACGGGCGCCTCGCGAACACGATCGTGGTGATGACGAGCGACAACGGATGGCCCTTCCCGCGCTCGAAGGCGAACCTCTACGACGCGGGGGCACGGCTGCCGCTGGCGATCCGCTGGCCGGCGCGGGCGAAGGGCGGCCGGCGCTGCGACGACCTCGTCAGCCACACCGACTTCGCGCCGACGTTCCTCGAGGCCGCCGGGCTGAAGGCGCCGGAGGCGACGACGGGCAAGAGCCTGATCCCCCTCCTGGCGGACGGCCGGCCGATCGACCGGCCGTACCTCGTGTTCGGCCGCGAGCGCCACGCGAACGTGCGGAAGGGCGACCTCAGCTATCCCGTGCGGGCGATCCGGACGAAGGACTTCCTTTACATCAGGAACCTCCGGCCCGACGCCTGGCCCGCCGGGGACCCGGAGAAACACGTCTCGGTCGGCCCCTTCGGCGACTGCGACGGCGGCCCGACCAAGGAGGCGATCCTGGGCGGCCGCGACCGGGAGTTCGCGAAGTTCTTCCGCCTGGCGTTCGACAAGCGTCCCACGCGGGAGCTCTACGACCTCAAGGCCGACCCCTGGCAGATGGAGAACGTGGTCGAGAAGAACCAGTACGTCATGATGGACCTGGACAACGAGCTGCAGGCCCACCTGCGTCGGACGGGCGATCCTCGGATCCTGAACGGGAGCCTGAAGGGCGAGGAGCCTCGCTGGGACCGCTTCCCCTACTACGGCAAGTAGCGGACACAAAAACTCCGACGCAGCTTTTGTGTCCGGCGCTAGGCCCGGTGGGACTTGGTGGGGACGGCGTCCAGGTACAAGTCGCTGAGGCGGCCGGCCTTGCAGAGGTGATAGCCCAGGCCGGCGATCATCGCGGCATTGTCGGTGCAGTACCGGGGAGGAGGAAAGAAGCACTCCAGCCCCGCCTTACCGGTCGCCGCCTTCAGCTTCTCCCGCAACCGCGAGTTGCAAGCCACTCCGCCGCCCACCGCCACCCGCGACACGCCCGTCCGCGCCGCGGCCTTGAGCGTCTGCTCGACCAGCACGTCCACGACCGCCTCCTGGAACCCGGCCGCAACGTCGCGCCGCTCCTCCTCCGAGAGCGTCATCGGCCGCTTCGCGTCCTGCCCGCGAACCCGGTAGAGGACCGCCGTCTTGATCCCGCTGAAGCTGAAATCCAGCCCCTCCAGGACCGTCCGCTTGAAGGCCACCTTCCGCGGATCGCGCCCTTCCGAAAGCTTGTCGATGACCGGTCCGCCCGGGAACCCGAGCTGCAGGATCTTCGCCACCTTGTCGAAGGCCTCCCCAGCCGCATCGTCGGTGGTCGCGCCGAGGACCTCGTGGTCGATCTCGCTCTTCGACAGGTACAGGCTCGTGTGGCCCCCCGACACGACCAGATGGACGCACGGATACGCAAGCTCCGGGAACGCCAGCTTCACCGCGTACATGTGGCCGTGGATGTGGTCGACGCCGACGATCGGCTTCCCCGTGGCGAGCGCGAGCGACTTGGCCATCGAGACGCCCACGAGCAGCGCCCCCACGAGCCCCGGGGCGCACGTGACGGCGAACGCGTCGATCGCCCCCAGCCCCACCTTCGCGTCGGCCAGCGCCTTCTCCACCACCGGATAGATCGTCTCGATGTGCGCGCGGCAGGCGATCTCGGGAACGACCCCGCCGTAGACCCTATGGATATCGATCTGGGACTGGACGACGTTGGAGAGGATCTCACGGCCGTCCGCCACCACCGAGGCGGCCGTTTCGTCGCAGGAGGATTCAATCCCGAGGATAAGCATTAGGAATCAAGGATCGGCTGCTTCATCGTCCTCGACGGAGGAATCCAGGACCGGCGAGGCGCCACAGGATCAGGAGGCGACGTCCCTTGATGCTTGATGCTAGTTCTCCGACGGCTTCTGCTCCTTCTTGAGCACCCGGGCCTCGACCTTCGGCTCGCGCTTCTCGAGCGCCGCGCGCAGGACCTCGAGGGCGGCGTTCAGCTGGTGGTCGACGAACTTGTTGGGCTCCTTCGGCGCCTCGCCCTTCACGACACGCTCGGCGCTCCACTTCCTCATGAGGCCCCCGTACTCTTCCTGGGACATCTCGACGCGGTAGTCCGGTTCGAGCCCGTATTCCTTCTTCCCCTCCTCCTTGTGGACGCTCGTGCCTTTCGGCGTGAAGTAGCGCGCCGTGGTCAGCTTCAGGTACGAACCATCGCCCAAGGGGAACGGCGTCTGGACGGAGCCCTTCCCGAACGAGTGGGCCCCCACCAGCTTGCCCCGCCCGCTGTCTTTCATCGCGCCGGCGAAGATCTCGCTCGCGCTGGCCGTCCCCTCGTTGATCAGCACCACCAGCGGGACCGGCGGAAGCGTGTCCCCCTTCTTGGCGGTGAACTTCCGCTTGTCATCGCCCGTGTTGCCGCTCGTCGTGACGATCACCCCCTCGTCCAGGAAGCGGTCGGCGAGTTTCACGCACTCGCTGAGCAGCCCGCCGCCGTTGAAGCGGAGGTCCACGACCAGCGCCTTCATCCCCTTCTCCTGGATCTTCTTCATCTCCGCGTCGAAGCTCTCCATCATCTCGGTGAAGTCGCTGATCCGGATGTAAGCGACCCCGTCCTCGAGCATCCTGGGCTTCACAGCCTTGACCACGATGATCTTGCAGTACTCGGGCTGAATTCCCTGGCTGCGAAGCTGGTAAATGTTCATCGGCATCACCCGGTGCTCGGTCAGGAGCAGCGTGACCCCCCAGCATTCGAGCACCACGCAACGTCCCATTTGCCATTCGACGTTCTCCGCCATGCCGTGCATCGGGCCGCGGTTGATGTAACGGCCG
>CAZSCC010000712.1:0-4452 GCA_964604905.1 uncultured Planctomycetales bacterium | reverse complement strand
CGTCCCGTTGCCGGTGGAAGATTGAGGACCGCGCTGCTCGCCGTCCTGACGCTTCTCCTTCAGGAGCCCGCGAGGCCGCCCGACGAACGGGAGAAGTGGCTCCCTCCGCTGAAGTCGGTGACCCTCGAGCGGGCGGAGCGGACGGTCAAGCAGCTCCTTGAGGCGATCCGCGCCGCGACGGGGCTTCCGGTGGAATCGAGCGGAGTGGACGAGGAGAGCAAGGTCACTCTGGAATTCAAGGACCGGCCGGTGCTCGCGGCGCTGGACGATCTCTGCCGCGCGCTCGGGAAGGGGAGCGTGAAGGTGCGGGAGGAGTCGGGGGCCGACGGCGCGATCGAGCTGGACGGGGAATCGGCCCTTCCGGTCGCCGCGCACTGGAAGCAGTTCCGCGTGGAGGTGGAGGACGTGCAGGTGACGGGGCGCCGCTCCCTCGAGAAGGTGCAGCGCAGCGCGCGGGTGACGCTCCGGATGGCCCTCCAGCCGGGGGCGAAGCCGCTGGCGGTGGGCGCGTTCCAGGCGGAAGAGGCGCTGGACGACGCGGGGTGGTCGCTGCTCGCGTCCTCCGCGGAGGGCGGCCGGCGCTATCGCTCGTCCGAGGAGGTCGAGGAGGGGGAGGATCCGGACGCCGTGATCATGGAGGACCGCTTCGACCGGGGGCGGCGGGGAGCCCTGACGGTGGACCTGAACATGCCGGCCAAGGAGGCGAAGACGATCGAGAAGCTCCGGGGGCGGGTGCCGGTGACGTTCCCGCTCCGGTACGTGGACCTCAAGGTACCGGCGGGCGAGCTCGTGGAAGGGAAGGAGCTCAAGATCGGGGGCATGACCGTGCGCGTCAAGAGTTTCAAGCAGTCCAAGGAGAAGGCGACGCTGGCCTACCAGGTGCACGGGACGCGGCGGGGCCGCGACTTCCCGTCGTTCCCCGACTTCGAGCTCCTCGACGACAAGGACGCGAAGCTCTCGCAGGGCCACAGCGGGAGCGGCTCGGACGACGGCTACACGATGGAGTACACGCTGGCCCGCGAGGCGCCGGTGCACTCGCTGCGGCTGGCCGCGTACGTCGGCCGCATCACCTTCATGGTGCCGGTCGAACTCCGCGACATCCCGATCCCCGCGCCGAAGAAGCCCTAGGTCGTCCGGGGATTGCTCAAGAGGCTTGCGTCCCGGGAGCCGAAGCGGTACCCTCTTGACGGCCTATAGGTGCCCGTAGCTCAATTGGATAGAGCGTCGGCCTCCGGAGCCGAAGGTTACAGGTTCAACTCCTGTCGGGCATACCATCCCTTTACGCCACACCCCGAATTTGCCTTTAAAGCCAATTTGGACAGGGTTAGGAACGGTTCCCTGAGGTTCAACACGGCCTTTCTGCCGGTAATGACCACTTTAGAAATGATGGAGTCCACCAGCTTGCGCCGCTCGTGGTTGTCCTGCTGGCCCAGGTAGAGCTCGTGGGCGCGCTGGGCCAGGTCGAGGATGCGGTCTGCCTGGTCCATGTAGCCGTGGTCCGACGATTGGTGGGCGTTGACTTCGTTCTGCACCTCGAGCAGCCGACCGCGCCAGCTGGCGACCTTCTCCCGGTACTCCTCGACCGTCAGCACATCATCGAGCCGGTCCGCGTAGGCCTTGTCGATCCAGGTCCGCAGACGGGTATCCTCGGTCCGCAGCGCCGTGACGCGTTCGGTGTTGTAGGCCCGCTCGCCCGCCGAGCTTTCCCTGAGGGCGGTCTTGATCTGGGCGAGCGTGGGGACGTCCACCTTGAGGCCCTTGAGGGGCTCGCCGAGCTGGGCGACCAGGTCGCGCTCCGAGATGTGGGAGCCGTCGCAGATCTTCCCGCCGTTTCTCCAGCCCGTGCAGCGGTAGTAGACGTACGAGCGCTCCACCCCGTTCTTCTGCGTCTTGAGATGGGACTCCGCCGTGATCGGCCCGCCGCAATGGCCGCAGAGGGCAAAGCCGACGAAGGCGACCTTCTTGGTGTGGGGTCGCTTGCTGTCGCCCATGACCGCTTGCACCCGATCAAAGAGTGCCTTGGAAATGAGGGGTTCATGCTTGCCGATGACGACCTCGTTCTTCCAGCGGACCAAGCCGTAGTAGAAGGGATTCCTCAGAATGCGATGGACGCCTCCCAAACCCAGCGGCTTTCGGAACAGGGGGTGTTCGAGTCCCGCCTTTCGGGCGACTCCGACGAGGTCGTTCAGGGTATGGCGTCCAGTCGCGTACAGCTCGAAAAGCTTCCGGATGCTCGGGGCCCTGCTCGGGTCGATATGGATTTCCCGGCTGGCGATGTCGTTGACGTAGCCGGTAGGGGCAATGGCCGGGAAGCCCCCTTGCTTCACCTTCTGCAGCATGCCCTTGGTGACTTCCTCGGAGAGGTTATTGACGTAGTTCCGCGCCAGGACCACCTGGATGTCGAGCCGCAGCTTCTCCGAGGACCGGGAGTTTTTCCCGATGAAGAAGTTCTCCTTGAAGAAGTGGGCTTCCTTGTCGTGCTTCTCGATCAGGTCGTAAATGCGGACCAGGTCCGCGTAGTTCCGGGTCATCCGGTCGGCCTTCTCGAAGATCAGCGCCTGCACGTCGGGGTGCGAGCGGGCGAAGGCGATAAGCTCCGCGAAGCCTTCCCGGTCGCTGGCCTTGGCGGACTCGGCAATGGTCCAGGTCCTGGCGATCTCGATCCCCTGGCGACGGGCGTACTCCAAACCGTGTTCAACCTGGGAGTCGACGGAGTAGCCCTCTTCCTCCTGCTCCTTGGAGGAAACCCGGACGTACAGCACACCCCTCTTCATCACGCCGCCCCTTTCATTTCGCGGAGCTGTCGGTCCCACTGGTCGAGGAGGGTGAAGAAGGCGACCACGTGGCCGCGCTCCTCCTCACTCCAGGCGACCGGCGCCGGTGTTGCCGCACTCCGCTGCTGAGCCCCGGCACTCGTTATAACAGCGACCGGCGTCAGAGGTTCGTGGGTTTCCATTCCAACAGTCCTCCAGCATGGGTCAAAGGGCCGGAGGACTTTCCCGAGTCCCCCGGTTCCCAAGCAATCGTCATCCATCGCAGCCGACCTCGTCGTATTCCTCGTCGGGCCCTCTACATATCATCGCGGGCGAGACCCTCTCGAAGTGGCAGGAAATCCGCTCACGGAATCCATATCGATCAGATACCTACCCATCTCGTTTCCTCCACTACCCATCGCGGGCGAAAACTCGTTTCAGGGCACTCTTGCGTGGGGAATGGGCAACAATCCTTAAATTGGCCAGTTGCGGTCAGGGAAGCGCGGCGACCGGCCGGAGCCTACCGGCTACCAATTGTCGCGGGCGAGCGGAGTTCGAAGTGGCGTGAATACTTCTGCAGAGAGGAAGAAAGTCCGCGTCAGCAAGTTAACGGAGTGCTCGGCAGGGTGGGCTCACGGACGGGACGGGAAGCCTGACCCGGTGTTTTCCTAGGAGCGACTTTCGATACAATTAGCGGGCCAGAATCGGGAAGGAATTACGCGGGCATGACAGTCCCAGTTCCCGTAGAGGGGTGACGTCGCCCTCGATTCCTCTACTTTTTGCCCTTCAAACGCCTTATCCTCGGCGTCATGCTGGGATCGAAGATCTGGCAATTTTTCGGCCCGGAATACGGCAGTCACTTCTGGCGCGAGGCGCGCAGGGACGGTAGCCTCGTCATCTTCCATCATCCCGTGAGGAGGGATAGTTTCGGAGTACTGGTCTTTTCAGTTGTCGGAGGGGCGATCCTTTTCGCTTGCGTTGGCTACCTCATGCCGGGCGGCGAGCCGGAGAGGAAGCTTCTTGGAGCAGGGTTACTTGCGGGTTCCGTAGTGTTGCTCGGACTCTTAGTATCGGCCATCCTACTGTGGACGCATCACCACATGGTACTCGACATCGCCACCCAGCACCTAGTCATCACGAGCCGTACCCCCTTCCGAATTTTGAAGGCCCGCATCCGGTTCGATGAGCTTAACGCCGTCCGGATACGGAAGCTGGTTACCACGTACAGCGACGGAACCCAGAAAATTGAATGCCATGTGGAACTACTCCTATCAGAGCGGATTATCCATTTGGGACACCACGGTGATGAGGTGCAAGCCCGCACACTCGCAGGCCGCCTATCGGAGCTTACGGGCACGTCGTTGCAATACGAGATAGTGCTTCATGATGGGGGAGATCCCCCGGAACCGTACGTCCCAGTTTAGCCGCGCGACCGGCCCGGGTTTCCTCGCCCCTCAACATCAGTGGCCTGGCGATGAAATGGATCCAGGATGGATATACCCGCTCGTCCTGATGGCAATCTTGGTGGTACTCTTAATAAATCACTACCTGGAGAACAGGCAGCGTCCTGAAAGCTGTGGAGATTTGAGGTAAAGGCGTATCCTCCTGTGAAGCAATTGGTTGTTTCACAAACCGGCCGTTAGCGCGGCCAGCTTTTGGAGGGATACGCTGTGGAAGATCGTACCGCAGTCACGCCGGC
>CAZSCC010000711.1:0-7368 GCA_964604905.1 uncultured Planctomycetales bacterium | reverse complement strand
GGCATCAAGAGCGAGAAGCCGCTGGAGCAGATCGCCCGATTGTTCCGGGAGGACAAGGACCGGGAGATCCACAAGAAGTCCTTCGAGTATCTCCAGAAGATCGGCCTCCGCGCGGAGAAGGACCTCCTCTTCGCCCTGGGGGACGACGACAAGGAGATCCGGCGGCAGGCGATCCTCGCGCTGGGGAACGCGCGGTCAGAGGCGGCCATCGGCCGGCTGCTCGACTTCCTGGTCGAGCTCGATCCCGTGATGAAAAGCGCTGCGATGGATTCCCTGGTGCGGATCGGACCCAAGGCCATCGAGGCCGTGAAGGCGGCGGTGACGGCCGGAAAGCTAAAACCGCGGGCGGCAGACGGGATCCTGGCGCTCTACTACCAGGAGGAGGTGGAGCGGTTGCTCGACGTGCTGGTGACCGACGAAGGAGGGAGCGGCTTTTACGAGGGACAGTTCGGCGACCTCGAGAAGTTCGGAAAGGAGAAGGCGCTGCCGGTGCTCCTCCGGATCGCGAGCGAGCCGGGGTACGTATTCCGTCTATCCGAGCGTCGGGAGCGGGTCTCCGCCTACGAGCAGAGGATGCGTGAGCTGGCGATCATGGCTCTGGGCGACTTCGGAGATCCTCGGGCGATCGAGGTCCTGAAGGAGGGGCTCAAGGACGCCAGCCCGGGAGGGGCGGACAGCACCGCGGAGGAATTGATGGTGGCCCTGTTCCGCCTGGGGGAGAAGAAGCCGCTGGACGACTATCTCAAGAAGGCGAAGGCGGACGCCGACGGGGCGCTGCAGGGCGAGAACAAGGACGACGCCTGCAGCATCCTCTTTTCCGTGGGGCTGGTCCTGAACCGAGTGGGCCGGAGGGAGGAGGCCGAAGCGAACTACCTTCGCCTGGTCCGGGCGGTAGAGGAGCATAAACTGACGGCCAGCGCAACGACCGTGCTCCCGGCCGCTCTGTACAACCTGGCCTGCCTGAACTCCGTGAAGGGGGAGAAGGGGAAGGCGGTGGAATGGCTTGAGAAGGCGGTCCGCGCCGGGTTCAAGGACCGCCAGTGGATCAAGCTGGACCGCGACCTGGACGGCCTCCGCAACGAGGCCGGGTACCTCAAGCTGCTCTCCAACGACAAGCTCTTCGAAAAGAAGTCCGAGGACTAACGTCTCCTGCGAATTGCCTCCCCTTCTGCCATCCCCGGGGGCCCGCGCTCGTAGATTAAGAGGGTGCCGGGAATGGGTGCCGGATAGGTTTCCCACGGCTTTACGTTCATATCGTGGAGGGTCCGATGTCGGGGCGGCCGGAGAAATTCGAAGCCCTGCTGCGGAAGCACCTGGACCCGCTCTACTTCGCCGCGCTGGACATGAGCGGGAACCCCGGGGATGCGGAGGATCTGGTCCAGGAGACCGCGATGAAGGGGTTGCGCCGGTTCGACTCGTTCCAGGCGGGCACCGACTTCAAGGCCTGGATGATGCGGATCCTGGCGAACACCTACATCGACCTGTACCGCCGGCGGCGCCGGGAGAAGCCTGCCGCGGCGGAGGATGCCATGGAGTTGCTGGCGGAGACCGAGTCCCCGCTTCGGAGGGCGGACGTCGAGTTCCTGTTGCCCGACGACGTGGAGCGCGCCCTCGGGGGACTGCCCGAGGAGCAGCGCGCGGCGATCGTGCTGGTGGACGTGAACGGGCTCACGAACCAGGAGGCGGCAGAAGCGCTGGGCTGGCCGCTCGGGACGGTGAACTCGCGGGTGTATCGGGGGCGAATGCAACTCAAGACGGTCATGCGACGGATGGCGGACGAGCACCGCACCCTGGGGAAAAAGACCTCATGAACGACGAGGAACTGCGGCGGCTTCTGCAGAACGCTCTCGGCGGGAGGGTTCTGCCGGAGGGCCTTCGCTCCAGATTGATCGGGCGGTTCTGCGGACGGCTCCCCTGGCGCAAGGCGGCCGCGATCGCGGGAGTTGCGGCGGCGCTCTTGGTGGCCGTCGGCGCGATGGTCCTCCCGAGGCGTCCGGCCCTTCCCTCGGCGATCGAGACGGCGTTCCTCGGCCACGAGCAGGGGAAGGTCGAGGAGCACGGGGTGGCATCGGACACGTCGCGAGAGATCGCGCAGAAGATCAAGGACGCCACGGGGCGAGAGATCCAGCTCCCGGGATTGCGCGACGCCGGATTCGGACAGTTGAAGGCCCACCGGTGCGCGGTGACCGGGACGGCCCACGTCATCTACGCGAACTCCTGGACCAAACTCTCGTGCTTCATCTTCGATGCGGACAAGTTTCCGCTGACGGGGGGCGAGCGTCTTCGGGAGGGCGCGGTGGACGGCTTCTCCTTCAGGAAGGGGAGCCTGTCGGCGGTCGCGGTCCGCGAAGGGGGGATCGTGAAGCTCTGGGTCTCCGAGCTCAAGCCCGAGCAGCTGGCCTCGATCGCCGTGGATGCCGAACAGAAGCGGTACCAGCTCAAGACCACGGTGCTCACGGCGCTGAACGAGGCGATCTTCAGGCCGATGGGGGCCGCGGTGATGGGCATCAACGGGGTCGAGGACGTGGAGATGGAGCCCTCCACGCGGCAGGCCAGCGTGCGTTTCGACCCGCGGCGCGTCTCGGCGGCGGAGATCGTGGCCGTTCTGGCGCTCAACGACATGGACGTGAGCTGGCATCCGGAAGAGGGAGGGAAGTAGATGAGGCTTCTGGCGCTTGCGGCGGCGTTTCTGGGCCTGGCGGCCCGGCCCCAGCAGGCCATCAACTGGATGAAGTTGGAGCAGGCCAGGTACATGGCGAACTCCAAGGACAAGCTCGTCCTGGTCTACATCGCCTGCGATCCCGAGACCGGCATGTCGAGCTGCATGTCCAAGGACGCGGAGGTGTTCGGCGACGCCTCGCTGATCCAGAAACGCCAGGACCAGTTCTATTTCGCCCGTGTCACCGACAAGAAGATGGCGCAGGAGCTCAAGGCGACCCGTATCCGCGAGGCCATCTTCATCGATGGGGACGGCGTCGAGATGCACCGGGCGACGTTCAGCGACGGCCGCTCGCTCGATCGGGCCATGGGGGCGGCCGTGGAGAAGTACGCGCCGCGCGAGATCGCCTGGAAGAGCTACGACGCGAAGGAGACCGTGGCGACGGAGGAGCGCAAGAAACTGGTGCTCCTGGGCTTCGCGGACGACAAGAAGGAGAGTGCCGACGCCCTCAAGGTCTTGGAGGACCGGCAGCTCGCCAAGTACCACGAGAGGTTCCTGTTCATGAAGGCGGCCTTCCGGAAGGACTCCGAGGAGGCGAAGAAGTGGGGCGTCTCCCAGGCGCCCTCGTTCGTGATCATCGACCCGGGCAAGGGCGAGGTCCTGGATCGCGCCAGCGGCCGGCGGACCGTCAAGGAGCTCAAGCCGCTGATCGTCAAGGCGCTGGCCCGGCTGGACAAGGACAAGAAGTAGCCCGCGCCCGGGGTCAAGGGGCGGTCCGGCGGCGTTCGACGTCGATCACCTTCTCGACGATCTGCTCGATGTCGAGCGTGGGCCGATAGCCGATGAGGTCGCGGATCTTGCGCAGGTCAGGGATGCGGCGGCGCATGTCCTCGAAGCCCGCCTCATAGGCCTGGTCGTAGGGGACGCTGCGGATCTCGGCCGCCGGATTGGCGCGGTCGCGGACGAGCCGGGCGAGTTCCTCGATCGTGATCTCCCGGTCGTTCCCGACGTTGAAGACCTGCCCGAAGGCGCGGGGCTCACGCGTGAGCCGGATCATCGCGCCGACCACGTCCTCCACGTAGCCGAAGCATCGGGACTGCTTCCCATCGCCGAAGACCGTGATGGGTCCGCCCTCCAGGGCCTGACGCACGAATCGGGGAACCACCATGCCGTAGCGGCCGGTCTGCCGGGGTCCGACGGTGTTGAAGAGCCTGACGACGATGGTGGGGAGCTTCTTCTCCTTGAAGTAGGAGAGGGCGAGGAACTCGTCGACGAGCTTCGAGGCGGCATACGCCCAGCGTCCCTTGGAGCTCGGGCCGAGGACGCAGTCGTCGTCCTCGGAGAAGGGCACGCGGGTCGACTTCCCGTAGACCTCGCTCGTGGAGGCGATCAGGGTCGGCTTCCCCTTCTTGGCGGCGTTGGACAGGACGATCTCGGTCCCCCGGATGTTGGTTTCTATGGTGCGGACGGGGCTCTCGATGATCTGGAAGACCCCGACCGAGGCGGCGAGGTGGAGGACCACGTCGGCCTGGTCGATGAGTTGGGCGGCGAGCGGGGCATTGAAGAGGGTGTCCACGGAGAGGTGGAGCCGCGGGTGGGCCTTGACGGCGGCGAGGTTGTCGACCGAGCCGGTGGAGAGGTCGTCCAGGATGAAGACCTCGTGGCCTTCCGAGAGGAGCGCCTCGGCGAGGTGCGACCCGATGAATCCGGCGCCGCCGGTGATCAGATAACGCACGCCGCTACACCGTGGCGAGCCTGGGAGGGGCGCTTCCGCCGCTGCCCCAGGCGTTGGGGTGGTAGTCCTGGAGGGCCCGCACCTCGAGCTTTTTCTTGAGGATCGCTTCGATCCCCTGGACCGCCGCCTGGGCGCCGGCGATGGACGTCACCACGTGGATGCCGTGGGAGACGGCGAAGGCGCGGATGCGGCCCTCGTCGGTCTTGGCGCCTTTGCCCGACGGGGTGTTGATGATGAGGTCGATCTCCTTGTTGATGATGAGGTCGATGGCGTTGGGGCGGCCTTCGGCGATCTTGTGGATGGCTCGGACCTTGATGCCGTTCCGTTCGAGGACTTTCGCGGTGCCCCCGGTGGCGATCAGGTTGAAGCCGAGGTCCTCCAGGCGCTTGGCAATGTAGACGATGTCGCGCTTGTCGGAGTCCTTGACGCTCAGGAAGATGTTACCCTTGAGCGGCAGGTGGTGCCCCGCCGCCATCTCGGCCTTCGCGTAGGCGCGGCCGAAGTCGACGTCGATGCCCATCACCTCGCCCGTCGACTTCATCTCGGGCCCCAGGATGATGTCCACGCCCTGGAACTTCTTGAAAGGGAAGACCGACTCCTTGACGGAGAAGTGCTTGGGCTCGATCTCCTTCTTCAGGCCGAAGTCGCGGAGCTTCATGCCCACCATGATCTTGGTCGCGATCTTGGCGAGGGGCACCCCGATCGCCTTGGAGACGAAGGGGGCGGTCCGCGAGGCCCGGGGGTTGACCTCGAGGACATAGACGGTGGAGCCCTTCACGGCGTACTGCACGTTCATAAGGCCGCATACCTCGAGCTCCCTGGCGAGCGCGACCGTGTTCTTCCGGATCGTGTCGAGCTGTCCGTCGGAGAGGGAGAAGGAGGGGATCGACATGGCGCTGTCTCCCGAGTGGACGCCCGCCATCTCGATATGCTCCATGATGCCGGCGATGAAGACGTCCTCGCCGTCGGCCAGGGCGTCGACGTCCACCTCGATCGCGTCCTCGATGAACTTGTCGACGAGGACGGGGTGGTCGGGGTTCACCTCGGTCGCCTCCTTGATGTACTTCTCGAGCATCTCCTCGTCGTAGCAGATCGCCATAGCGCGGCCGCCCAGCACGTAACTGGGACGGACGAGGACGGGGTAGCCGATGCCCTGCGCGATCTTCTTCGCCGCGGCGAAGTCGGTGGCATTGCCCGAGGGGGGCTGGGTGAGTTTGAGCTTGTTGACGGCGGCGCTGAAGAGCGCGCGGTCCTCGGCGCGCTCGATCTGCTCCACCGAAGTGCCGAGGATCCTGACGCCGGCGTTGAGGAGGGGGCGGGCCAGGTTGAGGGGGGTCTGGCCCCCCAGCTGGACGATCGCGCCATCGGGTTTCATCGTCTCCCAGATGTTGAGGACGTCCTCCTCGGTGAGCGGTTCGAAGAAGAGCTGGTCGCTGGTCTCGTAGTCGGTGGAGACCGTCTCCGGGTTCGAGTTCACCATGATGACCTCGTACCCGAGTTCCTTGAGGGCGAAGGAGGCATGGACGCAGCAGTAGTCGAACTCGATGCCCTGGCCGATGCGGTTGGGGCCGCCGCCCAGGATCATGATCTTCTTCCGCGACGTGACGCGGTGCTCGCTCTCCTTCTCGTAGGTCGAATAGTAGTAAGGCGTGGCGGCCTCGAATTCGGCCGCGCAGGTGTCCACGAGCTTGAAGGCGGGGATGATCCCCAGCTTCTTCCGGCGCTCGCGGATCTCCTGCGGGGTGGTGTCGAGCATCTTGGCCAGTTGACGGTCGGAGAAGCCGAGCCGCTTGGCCTGGCGGAGGTTCTGGGTCGAAGGGTCCTCCAGGAACGCGTCCTCGAACTGGACGATCTCGAGGATCTGCGAAAGGAACCACGGGTCGATCTTGGAGAGGGCGTGGATCTCCTCGACGGTCATCCCCGCCTGCAAGGCCTTGCGGATGACGAAGAGCCGCTCGGTATTCGGGACGATGAGCTTCTCGCGGATCTGCTCCGCGGTCATGGGCTTGTCCTTCCGGTCCCAGCCCAGGCCGAAGCGGTCCTGCTCGAGAGAGCGGACCGACTTCTGAAGGGCCTCCTTGAACGTGCGCCCGATGGACATGGTCTCGCCCACCGACTTCATCTGGATGCCGAGCGTGGCGTTGGCCTCGGGGAACTTCTCGAAGGCCCAGCGCGGGGTCTTGACCACCACGTAGTCGATCGTGGGCTCGAAGCAGGCCGGGGTCTTCTGGGTGATGTCGTTGAGGATCTCGTCCAGGGTGTATCCCACGGCGAGCTTGGAGGAGATCTTGGCGATCGCGAACCCGGTGGCCTTGGAGGCGAGGGCCGAGCTCCGCGAGACGCGCGGGTTCATCTCGATCACGCACTGCCGTCCGGTCTTCGGGTCCACGGCGAACTGGATGTTGGAGCCTCCGCACTCGACGCCGATCTCGCGGATGATGGCGAGCGAATCGTCCCGCATCTTCTGGTATTCCCGGTCGGTCAGGGTCTGCGCGGGGGCGACGGTGATGGAGTCCCCCGTGTGGACGCCCAAGGGGTCGAAGTTTTCGATCGAGCAGACGATGACGCAGTTGTCCTTCCGGTCACGCATGACCTCGAGCTCATACTCCTTCCAGCCGTAGATCGACTCCTCGATCAGGACCTCGCCGATCATGGACTGCTCGAGTCCGTACTGGACGGTCTTCTCGTACTCCTCGATGTTGTAGGCGATGCCGCCTCCCGTGCCGCCCATGGTGAAGCTCGGCCGGATGACGAGGGGGAGGGGGATCTCTCCGATGATCCGACGGGCGTCGTCCAGGGTATAGGCGTAGTCGGAACGGGGGAGATCCATGCCGATCTTCTGCATCGCCTTCTTGAAGAGCTTCCGGTCCTCCGCCTTCTTGATGACGTCGGCGGTGGCCCCGATCATCTCGACTCCGTACTTGGTGAGGACGCCGCGGTCGGCGAGGGCGACGGCGGTGTTGAGCGCGGTCTG
>CAZSCC010000710.1:0-7519 GCA_964604905.1 uncultured Planctomycetales bacterium | reverse complement strand
GGAGGCCCTTGAGCGCGACCGTCCTGGGCTCACCGAGCGACGCGTCGATCCACGTGACGTTCACCTTGAGCGACGCCTTCTCCTGCCAGAGGATCCCGATCTCCCCCTTGGATTCGTTGTCCACGAGGATAGCCCGCGCGGCGTCGGCGATCCCCGGATCGAACGCGAAGAGATGCGTGTACGGGCGGTCGGGCTTCTCGTCGGTCCACCACGACGTCCGGCACCACCCCGCACGCGCGAGCGAGGGCGAGAGCGTTCCGTCGGTCTTCCCGCGGAGTGGGAAGAACGCCGCGAGGTCGGGCTCCTTGCCGGTGAGCGGCTTCGCGGAGGGAGTCGCGACGGCCGAGTTCCAGATCGCCACCTCGCTCAGGAAGCCGTCGAAGAAGTCCTTCGAGCGGAGCTTGGGGTCCGGGGCGTGGCCCAGGACGAGCGGCCGTTTGGACGATGCGAGCTTCCCGAACGTGTCGAGCTTCTCGGACGCCACGCGCTTGCCGTCGACGTGGATCGCCGCCTCCGTGCCGTCCCAGACGCAGGCGACTTGGTGCCAGTGGTCCTCGCGCCACGCCGCGCGAGCAGTGACGGTCCGCGTCGTCCCCTCGGCGCTCAGGAGGCCGAAGACGATCTTCCCGGAGGCGCCCAGCTCGACGTAAAACGTGCCGCGGTCGGCGTCCTTGGACTGGGGATCCCAGCGGGCGACGATCTTGTAGGAGTTCTTGAGCTTCTCGAGCGTCTTGCAGCGGAACTCGACGGTCAAGGGAGTGGCGCCGTCCGCGATCGCGACCTCCGGGATCGTGAGCGTCCCGCCCGGCGAACCGAAGTAGAGCCCCGGCTCATCGGGGCCGGCGGCGCCCAGGAGGGCGACCGCCCACATCCACGCTCCGACCATCGTCGCTCTCCCGCCCCAAGGTCCGCGAATGAGACACCGTGTACTACTGTGTACAAAGTAAATAACGGAGCGGCGGCGATTTCTATCCCTTCCCCGATTTCCCCTCCGAGTACATTTATCATGGGTATACTACACCGGAGCGGGAGGCAAGGAGCGATCGGTGGGCCAGGAAATCTTCTACTGCGACGGGTGCAAATCGCTCGTCCGCAGCTCGGAGCTCGAGAAGGGCAAGGCCCGTCGCGTCGACGATCGCATCCTGTGCGCTGACTGCGCCGGTCCCCTCGCCGCGCCGTCTCCCCTGCCCCACACCGGCGCGACCCCCAAGGCGCTCCCCGGAGCCCCCTCCACCCGGCGGGCCGTGGCGCCCCCCCAGGCCAAGCGCTTTCCCTTCCTGTGGATCCTTGCCGCCCTGGGGCTCGCCGGCGTGGGGATCGCCGTCGCGGTCGGCTCCTCGGCGCGACCGCGGCCGAACCCGGCCGCGGAGAAGCCCGCGCCGCCGCCTCCTCCTCCTCCGGTGATCGTCGCGCCCCAGGTCCCCAGGCCGGTGCCCCCTCTTCCTCCCGCGCCGCCGAGCCGCGCCGCCCTCGAGGCCGAAGCCGCCGCGGCGCTGGAGGCGGCCAAGGCCCGCGCGAAGGAGGCGTTCGAGGCGGAGATCGCCGGCCTCATCGCGCGCGGCGCGTACGGAGAGGCGCTCGAACGGCTGGAGCGCGCGGGAGCCAAGGAGCGTGCCGCCTCCGTGCAGGCCGACGCGCGCCGGGCCTTCCCCGCGATCCGCGACCGCGCGGTCGACGCGCGCCGCCGGAAGGCCGACGCGGACGTGCGGGCCGCGGAGACCGAGGTGGACCGGTGGAAGCTGGCGGACCTCGCGCAGGAGCTGCGCGCCGCGCTCGCCGCCGCGGATCCCCCGAGCCCTCCGGTTCCCGCTCCCGCTGCCGGGCCGAGCGCGATGGAGACGGCCGTCTCCCGCGACTACGAGGCCGCGATCCGCGAGGCGAAGAGCCCGGAGGAGGCCGACGCGATCCGCGCCGCCGGGACCGTCTACGCGGAGACGCTCCAGCTCCTCTCCCGCTGGCCGAAGGGACAGAAGCTGGCCGCGGAGTACCTGGACCTGACCGGCGAACGCCGCGAGGTCGACGATCCCGTGCTCCGCACCACCGCGGCGTGGGCGGAGGTGAAGAAGGAGAACGGCTCCCGGTTCGTCGAGTTCTCCGAGATCCTGCCCGGCTCGCTCGCCGCGATCTGGCTGAAGCGCGCGTCGCGTCCCGACCCCCGCTCGGCGGCGCTCTTCCTGATCTTCGAGGGCGAGGTCGAGGCCGCCTCCAAGCTCGCCCCGCCGGCCTCGATCCCGGACCGGATCGGGTCATGGGCGCGGTCGCGCTCCCGGGACGCCCCGCGGGAGGCGGAGGCGCGGCGCCGGTTCGCCGAGGCGGAAGCGCTCTGGGTGCCGCTCGCCACGCGAGGGGAATCGGCCGGGCGCTACCGCTCGCTCCTCGCCGAGCTGGGCGACACCGACTTCGTCCGCCGGAGGCGGTCGATCCTCTCCGCGCGCGCCGAGCCTCCGAAGGAGTACCTCTTCGACCCGGAGGACCTCGCGGCGGGCGGCGGCTTCCGCCTCTCGACGGAGAAGCTGGGCGCGTGCTGGTCGATCGGAACGGCGGGCGGGACGCTCGACGCGGAGTTCTGGTGCCCGGGAGGGACCGAGCTGCGGGCGTGGGCGTACGTGGGGGCCTGCTGCGTCGAGTACGCGCCCTTCGCCTTACAGGGGACCGAACTCCCAGAGACGCCCCTCCGGCCCCGATCGACGCCGGTGACGCGGACCCATTCGGGCCATCAGAATCGGAAACCGGGGCTGACGTGGTCCTGGACTCCCCTCCCGCTCCCCCGCTACGCCGAGGGCCGCAAGACGATCCGTCTCTCGTCCGCCCATCCCGGATTCTCGGTGGCCTGGATCGTCGTGAGCGCCTCGCGCGAGGCGCCTCCCACCGACGCCGACCTGAAGGAGCTCGCCCGGGCGCGATCCGAGAATCCGCCCGGCCTCCGTCTGGGCACCCGGTCGCTCTACCGCGCGTTCAACCTGAACGGGCCGCCGGTCATGATCGACGGCCGCGCGTGGGAAGGCAAGGGGGCGAAGGACCTGACCGCCTCGGGGGACGCGTTCGAGAACCAGGGGATCGCGCTCGATCCGCCCGCCGACGGGGACCGCGCCCGGATGATCCGCTCGTCGATCTACTCGCGCGACGGGTCGGTCGTGACTCTGGCCGGCGTCCCGCCCGGCCGCTATCAGGTCTACCTCCACGTCTGGGAGGACAACAACGCCCAGACGTTCGACCTCTTCGTGAAGGGCAAGCTCGTCCAGTCGCGGTACTGCAGCGGGGCGGGCGGCCATTGGGACCGCCTCGGCCCCTGGACCGTCGACGTGGCCGACGGCGTGGTCGGCGTCCGCGCCTCGGCGGGGGACGCGAACTTCTCGGGCCTCGAAGTCTGGCGGATCTTCCGCTGAACCTATCCGTCCCCTTGCCGGTCCATAAGAAGATGCGCACGCTCGCGATCCTGATCGCCCTCCAGGGGGCCTGCGCGGCGAGCCCTCCCTCGGCGCCCGGGGTCGAGGTCCTCCTCTTCATCACCGTCGACTGCCCGATCGCCAACGCCTTCGCGCCGGAGATCAACCGGATCGTCGCCGACTACCGCCCGCGGGGCGTGGAGTTCACGCTCGTCTACACCGACCTCACCCGCACGCCGGAGGAGGTCGGCCGCCACGCCCGCGAGTACGGGTTCACGGCGTCCGTCGCGCGCGACGAGGGCCGCCGCCTGTCCGGCCTCCACGGCGCGACCGTCACGCCGGAGGCGGTGGTGCTCGCCCGCGGCGCCCGCGTCTACCGCGGGCGCGTCGACGACCGCTACCTCGCGCCCGGACGGTACCGCCTCGCCCCGACCACCCGCGAGCTGCGCGACGCGATCGAAGCGGCGCTCGCCGGCCGCCCCGTGCCCCTGTCCGAGACGGCGGCGGTGGGATGCCCGATCACGAACTGAACCGGAGGATCCGATGAACCTGGCCACGATCGCCGTCCTGTTCCTCGGCGCCGCCCCGGCGCAGGACGCCAAAGGCGGCGTGACGTTCACGAAGGACGTCGCGCCGATCGTCTACGCCCGCTGCACCTCGTGCCACCGCGACGGCGAGGTCGCGCCCTTCCCGCTGATCACGTACGTCGACGTGAAGAAGCGGGCCAAGTTCGTGCTGGAGCAGGTCGAGGGCCGTCGGATGCCGCCGTGGAAGCCGGAAGTGGGTCACGGCGATTTCGTGGGCGACCGCCGGCTCAAGGCGGAGGAGATCGCGGTCTTCCGTCGCTGGGTGGACGGCGGCTGCGTCGAAGGCGACGCGGGCGCGCTCCCGGCGCCGCCGAAGTTCACCGACGGCTGGGCGCACGGGGAGCCGGACCTGGTCGTGAAGATGGCCGAGGCGTACATGGTGCCGGCCGAGGGGCGCGACGTCTACCGCGCGTTCGCGATCCCGCTCAACCTGACCGAGGACAAGTTCGTCCGCGCGGTCCAGTACCGGCCGTCCAACCGCCGCGTGGTCCATCACGCGCTGATGTTCCTGGACATCCTGGGCGAGTCGAGGAAGCGCGACGCGGCCGACCCGGGCCCCGGGTTCAAGGGCCAGCAGCTCGGCCTGGGGGCGCTCTCGGGAGGCGGCCTGGGCGGATGGGCGCCGGGCGGCGTGTCGCATCCCTTCCCCGACGGGATCGCCAAGGAGATCAAGAAGGGCGCCGACCTGGTGCTCCAGCTCCACTTGAGCCCCTCCGGCAAGCCGGAGAAGGAGCAGTCGGAGATCGGCCTCTGGTTCGCGAAGTCCGCGCCCGAGCGGATCGCGGCGATGATCCCGATCGCCAACCGGAACGTCGACATCGCCCCGGGCGCCAAGTCGGCGAAGATCACGCAGTCGATCCTTCTTCCGGTGGACCTCGACCTGATCGGCATCATCCCCCACGCGCACTACCTGGGCAAGGAGTGCCGGGCGTGGGCGACGACGCCGGAGGGCAAGGAGATCCCGCTCATCTGGATCAAGGACTGGGACTTCGACTGGCAGGAGCAGTACCAGTACAAGAGCCTGCTGCGGGTCCCGAAGGGCTCGACCGTCCGGATGGAGTGGACCTACGACAACAGCGCGGAGAATCCTCGGAACCCCTCCAGCCCGCCCCGCCGGGTCCGCCACGGCGAGCAGACCGAGGACGAGATGGCGATGGTCTTCTTCCAGGTGGCGCCGAAGGACCGGGCGGACCTGATGCGACTGCTGCTGGGGACGATGGGGGGCGCGCGAAAGAAGCAGTAGGAGCAGCCGGAAGCTCGAAGTGGGCGCCTGCTCTACGCCAGCCAGCGGTTCACGACTTTGCCCGCCACGTCGGTGAGGCGGAAGTCGCGGCCCGAGAAGCGGTAGGTCAGCTTCTCGTGGTCGATGCCGAAGAGGTGGAGCAGCGTCGCGTGCAGGTCGTTGATGTGCACCGGGTCCTTCTGGATCCCCCAGCCGATCTCGTCGGTCTCGCCGTAGACCTGGCCGCCCTTGATCCCGCCGCCCGCCATGAAGATCGAGAAGGCGAACGGGTGGTGGTCGCGGCCGGTGACCTCCTTGAAGCCGGGACGGTTCTCGCCGAGCGGCGTCCGGCCGAACTCGGCGACCCAGAGCACCAGCGTCTCGTCCAGCATCCCCCGCTGCTTGAGGTCGGCGATCAGCGCCGCGACCGGCTGGTCGGCCATCGTCATGTTGAAGCCGAGCTCGTTGTCCAGGTTCGAGTGGTGGTCCCACGAGGCGTGGACCAGGTTGACGAAGCGGACGCCCCGCTCGACGAGGCGCCGCGCGAGCAGGCAGTGCTTCGCGAACGTGCTGAACTGGTTGGTGCCGCCCGTCCGGTCGCCTTTCAGCGGCGGGTCGTTCCGGTCGACGCCGTACATCTCGCGGATGTATTTGGGCTCGCTCGAGACATCGATCAGCTCGGGCGCGGCCGACTGCATCCGGTAGGCAAGCTCGTAGCTCGCGATCCGGCTGGCGATCTCGGGATCGTGCACCTGGCGAAGGCGCTCCTGGTTGAGGTCGCGGAGCGCGTCCAGGCCCTGCCGCTGGAGCTCGGGAGGGAGCCCCGCAGGATTCGCCAGGTCGAGCACCGGGTCGCCCTGGTTTCGGAAGAGGACGCCGCTGTAGACCGACGGGAGGAAGCCGCTCTGCCAGATCGTCGACCCCGCACTGTTCCCGCGGCCGGCGGTCAGGACGACGTAGCCGGGCAGGTTCTGCGACTCGCTGCCAAGGCCGTACGTGACCCACGAACCCACGCACGGGAGGCCGAAGGTCGGCCGGCCGCACTGCATCATGAGCTGGCCGGGATGGTGGTTGAACTGGTCGGTGTGCATCGAGCGGACGAGGAGGAGGTCGTCCGCGACCTGGCCCAGGTTCGGGAGGAGGTCGGAGAGCTCCATGCCGCACTGGCCGTGCTTCTTGAACGTCCGCTTCGAGCCCATGAGGCGGACCGTCTCCTTCTGGATGAAGGCGAAGCGGACGGTCTTGAGCATCGACTCGGGCAGCTTCTCGCCGTCCATCGTGTTGAGCTTGGGCTTGGGGTCGAAGAGGTCGATGTGGCTGGGCGCGCCTTCCAGGAAGAAGCAGATGACCGACTTGGCCTTGGGGGCGAAGTTCCCCGTCCGCGGGCGCATCGGCGTGGCGCTCGCCTCCTGCGCGAGGAGGCCGTTCTGCTTGAGGACGCTCGCGAGGGCGAGCATGCCGATGCCGCTCGCGCCGGTGGTCAGGAATTCGCGGCGCGTCGCGAGCCTGGCTTCGTCGATCGGGTGCATCGTCACTCTCTCGTCAGGAACTCGTCCAGGTTGAGGATCACGCGGGCGGTCGCGGTCCACGCCGCGGCTTCGGCGTCGCCGGCCAGGAGCTTCGCCTCCTCCGCGTGGGTCCGGTAGTAGTCGCGGGCCGCCGTCAAAAGCTTCTCGAGCCGGGCCCGCTCCGTCTCGTTGGGGGGCCGCGCGACGCAGAGACGGAAGGCGCGGGTCACGTCGGCCTGCTTCCCCAGCGCCCGCGCCGCCTCCAGAAACACCTCGTTGTTGAGCGCCGTCAGCGCTTGGAGCGGCGTGTTGGACTGCCTCCGCTGCACGCACGTCGTGTTGCCGTCGGGGCAGTCGAACGTCGTGAGCCCCGGATACGGCGCGGTCCGCTTGAAGTAGGTGTAGAGGCCGCGGCGGGTGCGGTCCTCCCCCTCGCTGTTCTTCCACTTGAAGCTGTTCGCATAGGAGAGCGCGGCGATGTCGGCGGGCATCGGGGGGAAGACGCTCGGGCCGCCGACCTTGCGCGAGAGGAGGCCGCTTGCCGCAAGCGTGACGTCGCGGACGATCTCCGCCTCCACGCGCCAGCGGTTCTGCCGGTGGAGGAGCAGGTTCTGCGGGTCGCGGTCGAGCAGCTCCGGCCGGTGGCGCGCCGACTGGCGGTAGGTGGACGAGCTCGCGATCAGGCGGATCATCGACTTCACGCTCCACCCGCGCCGGACGAACTCGGTGGCCAGCCAGTCGAGGAGCTCGGGGTGGGTGGGCGGCTCGCCGCGGACCCCGTAGTCGAGCGGCGTGCGGACGAGGCCGTGGCCGAAG
>CAZSCC010000709.1:0-3437 GCA_964604905.1 uncultured Planctomycetales bacterium | reverse complement strand
GGCTCCTTCTTGTCCGTCACGAAGCTTCCGTCCAGGTAGAACACGCTCGCCCCCGCTTTCCTCGCCATCCGGAGGACCGCCTCCAGTCCCCTCATGAGGCGCGTCCGAATCGGGTTCCCTGACCCGAACCGTCGCCGGATCTCCTCGACGGTCGTCTCGTGGGCGCCCGGGGGCAGCATCCCCTCTCCCGTCAGGTCAGGAATCATCGCTCGGCCCCATCATATATCAAAGAGGATATACATTCAAGGTCGCTCAGCCGTCACTGCCGGACCGGCACGGCCCCGGCGGCGTCCGGATCGTCATCGTTCCCCTGCTCCCTGGGGTGGAACTTCCGGTGGGCCTCTTTCAGGTCCACGATCTCAAGCCGGATGTAGGACTCCAGGCTCCGGTAGTCCTCGTGCCCGAGGAGGTCCTTCACGTGCGCCAGGTTCGCCCGGTTCCGGATCATCCCGGTCGCGCAGCTCCGCCGGAGCGTGTGCGGCGTCACATTCTTCGCGATCCCCGCCGCCTGCGCCCACCGGCGGACGACCTCCTTCACGTCGTTCCCGCTCATCGGACTCCCGCTTTTCGTGAGAAAGGCCGATCCCGGATCGTCCTTGCGACCGAGCAGCGCCGGCCGGGCTGAGGCAAGATAGCGTTCCACCCACTCGACCGCCGCCTTCCCGATCGGCGTCATCCGCCCCTTTCCCCCCTTCCCGCACTCGACCCGCACCGCCCGGCCCTCAAGATCGAGGTCCGCGAGCGAGAGATCGACCAGTTCCTGACGGCGGAGGCCCGTCGAGTAGAGGACCTCCAGGATCGCCCGGTCTCGAAGGTGGATCGGGGTGTCGCCCGGGATCTGGGAGAGCAGCTTCATCACCTCGGCATGGGTGAGCGCCTCCTTGGGCAGGAGTTTCGGGGCCTTCACGTACCCGAGGGGCTGAAGGAGGAGCCCCGGCACCGCTCCTTTCTTCACCAAGAGACCCACGAAGTCCCGGAGGGCTAGGAGGTGCGTGTTCACCGTCAGGGGGTGGTCCCGGTGCCCCCGGGCGTTCACGAACTGGATCCGGTAGCGCCGGTAGTCGGTGATGAGGTCGACCGTCAGGTCTTTCGGGGAGCGGATCCCCATCTCCCGGCACCAGGTGAGGAACTTCCCGAGGAGGCCCGTCCTGCCTGAAAGGGTCCGGGCCGCCAGGCCTTCCAGCTCCAGATGGGCCCGGTACCGCTCGATCCAGGCGTCGAACCCGTCGTCCGTCGTCGTCATGAGAGATCCCTCGGGTGGGTCTTCTCATGGGTCTCCTTCACCTCCCGCTGGGCGACCCGGACGTACCGGGAGAGCGATTTCAGGTCCGAGTGGCCCAGGATGCCGGAGACCGCAAGCGGGCTCGCCCCCGCTGCCAGGAGGTGCGTCGCCATGGAGCGGCGGATCGTGTGGCACGTCAGGTGCTCGATCCCCGCCGCCTCCCCCAGCGCCCGGAGATGCTGCTGAAAGACGACCTCCCCGAAAGCGTTCCCCCACCGCGTGAGCCAGAGCTCCGGGGCGGCAGGGTCGTAGATCGCGAACGCCGGCCGGACCTCCGAGAGATACCTCCGGACCCACTGGAGGGCCGAGACCCCGACCGGGACGACCCGGTCCTTGGCTCCTTTTCCCGAGCGCACCGTGACCGCATCCGCCCCGAGGTCCTCCACCTTGACCCGGCGGTTCTCCGTGACCCGGAGGCCCGTCGAGTACAGGAACTCCAGGATCGCCCGGTCGCGGAGACCGATCGGGGTGGAGGGACCCACCGAATCGATAAGGCGCTTCATCTCCTCCCTCGACAAGATCGGCCCCGTCATCCGGTCGGACATCCGGGGCATGGGAATCGCGACCGTGGGGTCGACCAGCAGCACGTGGCTCTCGGCCAGGTACCGGAAGAGGAGCCGGAGGCCCGAGAGGTAGAGGTACGTGGTCTCCCGGCCGACCCTCTCCCGGAGGCCCTTCGCATAGGCCTCAAGATCGGCCTGGGAGACCTCCCGGAGATCGCGCTCGCCCCAGACCTTCGCGAACTGGTTGACGGCATTGGCATGGGCTTTGATCGTCGCTTCCGAGCGCCCCAGGAGCCGGAGGTGCTGGGTAAAGGCCTCCCGGGCCGCCGAAAGGGTGGGGGTACGACCCTCGCCGAAAAGGAGTGTGGTTTTCATCGCTCAATCCCTTCCCCGGAAGTACGGCCGTATTCGGCCGATTCCGTCGTAATCTCGCCCTGGGAGGCCTTCCGGGCCCGTTTTCGATTCCCGGAAGTACTCCGGGAGTGACCCGGAACTGACCCGGATGTACGCAGGGCCTCCAAAGTCGTCGGTTCCACCAGTCCCTTGTAGAAGCGTTCGCCGTCCTGCCCCTGGCCGTCCCAGTCGAGCGCGTAGCGGGTCCTCCGGCCCGGGCCGGTGACGTGGACCACGAGGTACTCGGCGTCGACCAGTTCCTTGAGATGCCCTGCCAACTGCGTCTTCTTCCAGCCGACGTGTTCCCGAAGCTCTCGCTGGCTGAAACGGGCGTCCCGGACCTCCACGCCCGCCTTCTCACCCCGGGCCTTGAGCCAGTCATGGAGTTCCTGGAGGAGCCGCCGGGAGGGCGGAGTCAGGTCGTAGAGCGATTGGCCGAGCGCATGGTGCGCCAGGCGGTTGGCGAGCGCGATGTCCTCCAGGCTCACCGAGACGGCCCCGTCCTGGATCTTCCGCTGGTGCTGCCGGGAGAACGCCACGGCTCGGATGAGCCCGAGGTACTTCCCGTGGTCGCGCCGGGCGGAGAGCCGGTCGTCGGGGAACGTCAGGTGCGGGGCATACGGATTGACCACCTTGATGGGCTGAAGCAGCCGCTGGGCGTTCTGGTGCAGCCGAAGGAGCCTCTCCCGCTCGCCTGGAGCTCTCGCCTCGGCTTCGCGCTGGGCGGCGAGGATCGCCCGGGTCTGCTCGCGGGACTCGTCCACCGTCAGCGGAAGGAAGCGGCCGGCCGTCTCCTCGTCGAGATCGGTCCGGGTGGTCGTCACGAACAGCGAGACCGGCCCCTTCACCTCGCGCGTCCGGGCATCGCCCTTGCCGGCCGCGGTCGAGAGCGACAGCTTCCGAGCGGATTGGAGGATCCGGAGCGCATAGGCGGCGTCCTCCACTCCTTCGGCCTCCTCGACGATCACCAGCTTGTGCGCCAGGGCGTCGGGCTTCTGGTAGTAGAGGGTCTGGGCGGTGAGGCGCGTGAACCGGAGGACATCCTCCGGAGGGACGAGAGACGCGATCGCCTCGGAGAGCGTCGACTTGCCGGCCGCCGAGCGTGAGACCACGAGCACGGAAAGCGGGTCCTCCAGCTTCCGCGACACCGAGGCGAGGTAGCCGACAAGCTTGTTCTCCGTTTCCCCCACATAGCCCAGCCGCACCAGGTCCTCCGCGACGCACTCGGGGAAACGGGGGTCCCGGAGAAGGGCGAGCGC
>CAZSCC010000708.1:0-18512 GCA_964604905.1 uncultured Planctomycetales bacterium | reverse complement strand
GCCGGCTCCCCGCCGTCGAGACCGGCCTCGTCCGCCGCGTCGGGGCGAGCGAGGGGAGCGCCGTCCTCTCGGCCAGCGGCTACATCCTCCCCGACCGGAAGGCCGAGGTCAGCTCGAAGGCCTTCGGGAAGCTCGAATGGATCGGCATCGACGTGGGCTCGGTCGTGAAGAAGGACGACATCATCGCGCGGCTCGCCAGCGCCGACGTCGCCGCGCAGGTGCGCGAGGCGAAGGCCGCCCTCGCGGAGGCCGACCGCGAGCACAAGCGGTGGAAGCAGATCGTCGAGAGCGGGACCGAGCCGCGCGAGCGGCTGGACAAGGCCGAGACCCAGCTGGAGCTCGCGCGCGCCCGCCTGGCCCAGATGGAGGCCGCCCTCGAGTACACCCTCATCCGCGCGCCCTTCGACGGCGTGGTCGTCCGGCGCATGGCCCAGGTGGGGGAGACGGTCGGCCCCGCGGGGGCCTCGGCCGCGAGCGTCGTGGGCGGCGGCGCGCTCTGCACCCTGGTCGATCGCGCGACGCTCGAAATGGTCGCCGACGTGAACGAGGCCAACCTTTCGAAGATCCGGACCGCCCAGAAGGTGGAGGTCTCCGCCGACGCACGGCCCGACCGGAAGTACCGCGGCGAGGTCCGCCAGATCGTGCCGACCGTCGACCGCGTGAAGGGCGTCATCCAGGTCAAGGTCCGCCTCCTCGATCCTGACGAGCAACTCCTCCCGGAGATGGCCGCGCGCGCGGCGTTCCTCCGCGAGGGGACGGACGCGGGGGGGGTGAAGAAGGTGATCGCGCCACGCGGCGCCGTGCGCGACCGAGGCGGCCGGAAGGTGGTCTTCGTTCTCGAAGGGACGCGCGTCCGCGAGGTCGTCGTCGAGGCGGCCGCCGAGGGCGAGGACGGCGCGGAGATCGTGAAGGGCCTCCTCGGCGGGGAAGTGGTGGTGGTGGGAGGGGACGCGGTGCAGGATGGTTCCGACGTCCGCCTCAAGGAGATGAAATGATGGAGGAGATAAGGCGATCCCGAAGTCCCTTCTCTTCCTCTCTTTGATCCCGTGATCCTCCAGGAGAACTGACACCATGGCCGACACCGTCGTGAGCGTGGAGGGGGTCTCCAAGACGTACTACCGGGACACGCAGCCCGTCCCCGTGCTCGAGGACATCCACCTGAGCGTCGCGGCGGGCGAGTCGGTCGCGCTCATGGGGCCGTCGGGCTCGGGGAAGACGACGCTGCTCAACCTCATCGCCGGGATCGACCGGCCCACGTCGGGGCGGATCTCGGTCGCGGGACAGGACCTGTCGGGGCTCTCGGAGAGCCAGCTCGCGGCGTCCCGCTCGCGGCACGTCGGGTTCATCTTCCAGTTCTACAACCTGATCCCGGTGCTGACGGCGTTCGAGAACGTCGAGCTCCCGCTCCTCCTGACGCCGCTCTCGAAGGCGGAGCGCGCGAAGCACGTCCTGACGGCGCTCGACGTGGTGGGGCTGACCGACCGGAAGGAGCACTACCCGCGGCAGCTCTCGGGCGGACAGGAGCAGCGGGTGGCGATCGCGCGGGCGATCGTGACCGACCCCACGCTCCTGCTGGCCGACGAGCCGACGGGGGACCTCGACAAGAAGAGCGAGGAGGAGGTGCTGGTCCTCCTCAAGCGGCTCAACCAGGAGTTCAAGAAGTCGATCGTGATGGTGACCCACGACCCGCGCGCGGCGGCGAGCGCGATGAGGACCGTGATGCTGGAGAAGGGAACGCTCGTCAAGGCGGGCGCGTGAAATTCCTCCACCTGATCGTCCGGAACGCCCTCCGGAACCGCCTGCGGACCTTCCTCACGCTGGGCGGCATCGCCTTCCTCATGTTCGTGCTCATCTTCATGATGACGGCGCTGACGGAGATTTCCGCCTGGGAGGGCGCGGGGGACACCCATCTCCGTATCGTCGTCCAGCACGCGACGGCGCTGGGCGAGCCGCTCGACCCGGCGCTCGAGAACTACCTTCGGAGCGACGAGATCGCCAAGCGCGCCCAGCACCTGCAGAAGATGAACTGGTTCGGGGGGATCTGGAAGGATCCGAAGGACTGGTTCGCCAACTTCGCGGTCGACCACACCGTGCTCCGTGAGCTCTGGAGCGAGTTCAAGGTGCCCGACGACCAGTTCGCGCGGATGTGCGAGCTCAAGACGGGGACGATCGTGGGGAACTCGCTCATGAAGCGGTTCGACTGGAAGGTCGGCCAGCGGATCACGCTCAAGGGGACGATCTACCCCTGCGACGCGGACCTCGAGATCGTGGGGACCTTCTCCGGCCCCAACCCGCGCGACGAGGAGCAGCTATTTTTCCGCTGGGACTACTTCGACGAGCTCCTCAAGAAACGGAACGTCGTGAGCACGTGGTGGATGAAGGCCCGCTCGGCGGAGGACGTGGCGGTGCTCAAGACGATGATCGACGGCCGAACGCGAAACTCGTCGGATCCCACCGAGACGATGACGCAGAAGCAGTTCGGCCTCCAGTTCATGCAGATGATGGGGAGCGTGAAGGCGATCGTGATCGGCGTGGCGACGGGGGCGCTCTTCATCCTGACGCTCATGACGGCCAACACGATGGCCATGTCGGCCCGCGAGCGGGTGACCGAGGTCGCCGTGATGCGCACGCTGGGATACACGGGCGGCCAGATCCTCAGCTTCTTCATCGCGGAGTCGCTCATGGTCACGATGGCGGGGGCGCTCCTGTCGCTCGGGGCGGCCTATCTGATGTTCAACGTGATGCACCTGTCGCCGTCCAAGCAGTACTTCCCCTACTACTTCGTGGCGCCCGTCACGATGGCGACGGCGATGGGCGGCGCGCTGGTCTGCGGGTTCCTGAGCTCCGCGGTGCCGGCGTTCCGGGCGGCGCGGCGGTCGATCGTGGACGGCCTGAGGCAGGTGGTCTGATGGCGGTCCCGCTCCGGTACAACCTGCGGAACATGGCGGTGCGATGGGTCACCACGCTGATGACCATCGGCGGGATCGCCCTCGTCACGGCGATCTTCGTGGGGCTCTTCGCACTGGCGATCGGCCTGGACCGCACGCTGGTCGGGACCGGCCATCCTCTCAACCTGATCGTCCTGCGCGGGGCGGGATCGACCGAGACGGCGAGCACCGTCACGAGGCAGCAGGCGCAGGACCTCGCGTCGCTGGAGGGGGTCGCGAAGGACGCGACGGGAGAGCCCCTGATCTCCCCGGAGTGCGTCGTGGTGGCGGGACTGATCAAGGAGGACGGGGGGCGCGCCAACATTGCGGTCCGGGGCGTGGGGCCGAAGGGCCGGGCGGTGCGGGACGGGATCCTGCTCCGGGAGGGAGGCCGCTGGTTCCAGCCGGGCCTGGGGGAACTGGTGGTGGGCGAGAACGCGCGCCGGAGGTTCTCGGGCCTGAACGTGGGCGACACGCCGACCTTCCGCGGACGCCAGTGGAAGATCGTGGGGGTCTTCACGGCGGACGGCCAGGCGTACGAGTCGGAGCTCTGGGGCGACGTCGAGGACATCCGCTCGTCGTACAAGCGGGAGTACACGGCCGCGATCGTGCGGTGCGCCGACCCGGCCACGGTGACGCGGCTGGCGAACGTGATCCGGGACGACAAGCAGATCCGCCTGGACGCGCGGCCCCACACGCTTTACTACCAGGAACAGAACATGGCGGGGATGATGCTCAAGGCGATGGGCGTGGTGATGGGCCTGGTGCTCTCGATCGGGGCGGTCTTCGGAGCGGCCAACACGATGTACGCGGCCGTCTCGTCGCGCACGAAGGAGATCGCGACGATGCGGGTGCTGGGTTTCTCCCGGGTGTCGATCTGGCTGTCGTTCCTCTTCGAGGCCTTTCTGCTGGGCCTGGCCGGTGGGGCGGCGGGGTCGCTCCTGGCGTATTTGCTCCTCAACGGTGCCACGACGGGGACGGCCAACTGGCAGACGTTCAGCGAGATCGCCTTCCAGTTCCGGGTGACGCCGGGGCTGATGGGAGTGGGGGTGATCTTGGCGGTCGTCATGGGGGTGGGGGGCGGCTTCTTCCCGGCCTTCCGCGCGTCGCGGGCGGCGATCGTCAACGCCCTCCGCGGCGGGTAAGTCGGCCCCCGTGAATTCGTAAAGACCGATTCAACACCAAGTCACAAAGGACTCAAAGAATCCCGAGAATGACTTTGTGGGCTTCGTGCCTTTGTGTTGAGATTCATGGGACTGGCCTTGAGTCTGCCTGACCGGAGATAGATCGGGGCCCCTCGCTCGTTCAGATGTAGGGAATGCGATCGGATTATACGAACGCATGAACCATGCGGGGTCGGGCGTCGTATAATAGGGACGGTAAGGGAAGAGGACGAAGGGACGATAGAATGTTGAACGCAATCGTGGCGCTCTGCCTCCTGGCCCAGGACGATGCGGCCGTGAAGGAGGCGCTGGAGCGGTTCAAGCAGGGCATGAAGGCCCAGTCCGCCGCGGGGCAGGCCGCCGCCATCGCCGAGCTCGCGAAGACCCCTCACGAGAAGACCTTCCCCAAGATCGCTCCCTTCGTCATGGACGGCCCCAAGGAGTGCAAGATCGCCGCCGCGAAGGGGCTGGGGAATTTCACCGACTACAAGAAGCTGGCCACGCCGTGGCTCATGAACGCGCTCAGCGCCCCGGGCAACGCCAAGGAGTACGATGTCCAGGCCGCGATCTTCGACGGTCTGGCCAAGCTGGCGGACCCCATGGCCCTCCCGACCGTCCATGCGGGCTTCCGGAACGAGCAGGTGAAGCACGCGAAGGGGGCGCTCTCCTGCGCGGGCGCGCTCCGCCAGAAGGAGTCGATGGACGTGCTGATCGAGCTGATGAAGGACATCGAGAAGTGGCTCAAGAACAAGCAGGGCGGGCCCTACAGGGACGAGAAGGGCCAGGGCGGCGACGATGCCGCGAAGGAAGGCCGCCTCAAGGACATCCAGAAAGAGATCATCAAGGCCTTCCAGGGCATCACCAAGGAGAAGTGGACCACCTCCCAGGAATGGGAGATCTGGTGGGGCAAGCGCCGGGCGACGTTCGAGGTCTCCAAGTAGTCAGCCCCGGCCGCGAACCTTTCTCCCCGCCGCCCGTTGATCCTCTCTCATGGGGATCCTCCTCTCGCTCTTCCTCGTCCAGGGTCTGGTCGACCGCCTGGGCTCGGACCGGATCGAGGATCGCGAACAGGCGGAAGCGGACCTCGAGGCGCTGGGGATGGAGGCGATCCCCGAACTCGAGCGAGCCTCCGCGAGCGCCGATCCGGAAGTGGCCTCGCGGGCCCGGCGCCTGGCGCTCCTGATCCCGTATCGCCGGATTCTCACCCCCGCGGTCCGCAAGGTCCTTCCCCGGATCGAGGAGGGGATCCTCCGGGGCGAGAAGCCGCGCTGGGCGGAGGTGTTCCAGGCGCTCGAAGCGGCGCCTCTGGAAGCGGGGGAACTGGAGCAGATCGTCGTTCCGGCGCTGAAGGACGCACTTCCCCGGGAGAAGTTTTGGATCTGCGGGGCGGCCCGACATCACGATTGCCGGCCGCCTCTGGGGGAACTGCTCCCCGCGCTGGCCGGGATGGACCTCTTCCAGATCGCCTCCCTCGAGCCTTGGCTCCACCTGTTGGATCGTCCCGAGGTCACGGAAGCATTGGCGGAGGCCTTGGGCAGCCCCGATCCCGGCGTCCGCGCCGCCGCGCGACTCGTGATCGTCGGCCGGCGCGAGCGCGATGCGATCCCGTCCCTGACCCGGGCGCTCGCGAGCCCCGACGCCGGGGCGCGTTGGGAGGCGATCGTGCTGATCCGCGACCTGGAACTCCGCGAACATGGCTCCGATCTCCTGCGGATCCTGTCCGATCGGGATGGCGCGGTGCGCGAAGAAGCCGCGGCCGTGCTCACCCGGTTCGGGATGCGGGAGGCGGTCTTCGAGTTGGTTGGCCTCCTGCAGGACCCCGCGTCGCGGGTCCGGAAGCAGGCGGTCCGGTCGCTCGCGCACCTGGGATCGAAGGAGCAGGCGGGCGCGGTGGCGGAGCGGCTTCGAGACCGGGAGGCGGGCGTCCGCAGCGAGGCGCTCTCGACCCTGGGGGTCTGGGGCGCGCGGGAGAGGGGCGATGAGATCGCGTGCCTGTTGACCGATCCGGTCTACTGGGTGAGGGAACGGGCGCTGGACGTCCTCAAGACCCTGAGGGGGCGGGAGGCGATCCCGAGAGTCCGGTCGCTCCTGGGCGATCCCGCGGCCGGCATGCGGGCGGATGCGGTCGGCCTCCTCGCGGACCTGGCGGGGGCGGACGCGCTGCCGTGGGTGGCGGGTCTGTTGAAGGATCCCGACCGGGGCGTTCGGTTCCGCGCCGTGCAGGTCGTGGGGAGGCTGGGGGCGAGGGAATTCCTGTCCGACCTGACTCCGCTCGTCGACGACCCCGATCCCGGCGTGATCGCCGCCGCCTTGCGCGTGGTCCGCTCCGTCGGTCTCTCCCTGGAGCCGTCGGAGTTGGCCCGACTCTTCCGGACTCCCCACCCCGAGGTCCGGCGACTCGCCTCGGAGTTCCTGGTCGCAGCGGAGGCCCGCGAGGAGTCGGCGGGTCTCCTGGACCTTCTGGAGTCGGAGGACCCGCGGGTGCGGTCGGACGTCCTCGAGCTCGCGGGGGATCTCCATCTGGAGGAGGCCCTGGAGAAGGTGATCCGCCGCCTCGACGATCCCTCCGCGGAAGTGAGAGAGCTGGCCGCCCGGACCCTGCAGCATCTCGAGGGCGGAGCGGCGGTCCCTCATCTCCTCTGGGCGTTGGAGAACGATCCCAGCGCTGCGGTGCAGCGCGCGGCGGCGGAGTCGCTGGGCCGGCTGGGCGCGAGGGAGGCGGCGCTTCCGCTCCTGGAGCGGGTCGACGGGGAATTCGCGGAAGCCGTGGAGGGGCTGGGCCGGCTGGGGGCGCGGGAGGCCCTGCCCCGTCTCGTGGAGCTGATGGAGGGGGGGAGCGCGTATTCGCGACACTTCGCCGTGACCGCAGTCGCGCGGGTCTCGGGTCGCGAAGCGGTGGAGGCCCTGGAGCCGCTCCTGGGCGATGGAGAGCCCTGCGTCCGCCTCGAAGCGACGCGCCATCTGACCCGTCTCGGGGGACGCGAGGCCGCGACCGTCCTGGCGTGGAGCGTGGACGAGACCTGCAGGGGGGTCGGTCTGTTCGCGCTGAACGCCGTCCGATCGCCGGAGACATGGAGCCGGCTCTCGAAGCTGAAGGCGGGACGCTGCGGGGGCGGGACCTGGAAGGGGCGGCTCGAGGCGCTCGCAAAGGAGGTGGGACTGGCGGTCGAGTGGGACGGCGTCGATCCCGCGGATCCCGGCTTGAAGGAGACCCGCTGTCCGAGGACCCATTCGAAGGGGGGAAGCGTCGTCGACGCGCTCGAGGAGCTGATCGACGCGGTCAGGTTCGAGGCGGTGCTGGAGGAGGGCCGGATCCGGATCCTCCCGATCGAGGACGCGCTCCTCCTCTTCCGGCTCTGGGACGAGTCGCGCTGAGCGGCTACTCGAAGACGAGGACGCCGTAGTTCTGATACTCGTGGAAGCTCGGGCCCACGCGGGCCCAGTCCCACTGCGTCGTCTTCTTCTCGTCGTAGTCCACGCGGTAGAAGTTGGCGCGCCAGCGCATCCCCGGCACGGGCGGGACGCTCTTCAGGCCCCTCATCAGCACGTAAGGGATGAAGAACTCGGCGCTCCAGCCCGAGACCGCGGCGCCCGGCTCCTTCGGCCCGCCCGCGGCGGCCGTCGCCTTCCGGATCTTCCTTTCCTTCTCGTAGTGCCAGGGGCGCCAGCCCATGAACGCGCCCCCCGTGTTGGGGACCAGGATGGGGAGCTCGGCGTTCATCGGGGAGATCTCGTACTCGAAGTAGAGCGGCTGGCTTTCGTCGGTCCAGAAGAAGGCCTCGTAGACGTCCTCCTCCCAGAGGTTCTCGAAATCGGCGCGGCCGGTGGTCGTGAGCTTCCTGTCGGTCCCCTCCATGAGGACGTAGAGCCCCGCCTTCGAGTGGAGGATCTTGAAGCGCGCCTCGTAGGGGAGGTCGCCTTTGGGCCGCCGGTGGAGCGCCACCCACTCGGCCTTGCTCCACGCCGCGTTCGAGCCGTTCCCGGTGACCTCGAAGTCGCCGGTGGGCTTGACGGCGATCGTCGGCCGGGAGGTGGGTTCGGGGGCGGTCGGGGCCTGCGCGCACGCCGCCAGCAGGGCCATGAGGAGGGGAGAGGTTCTCATGGGGATTCAGCCTACTCCTCGAGGACTGGGTCGACCAGGGATTTCGGGTTATCATGGGAAGGCATGAAACTTGCCTGGGCGACGGACATCCATCTGGACTTCCTGGATGGGGATCAGATCGAGGCGTTCACCGCGGGACTCGAGGAGAGCGGGGCCGACGCGTTCCTGATCGGCGGCGACATCGCCAAGGCCGGCAGCGTGGAGAAGCATCTCCGCAACCTGGAGAGCCGCCTCCTCCGTCCGGTCTACTTCGTGCTGGGCAACCACGACTTCTACGTGGGCAGCATCCCCAAGGTTCGCGCCGCGATGCGCGAGCTCTCGCGCCGCTCCACGCTCCTGAAGTGGCTCCCGGTCGCGGGAGTCGTCCCGCTCGGCCCCACGACCGCGCTCGTGGGCCACGACGGCTGGGGCGACGCGAGGCTCGGCAACGCCGACACCACCCCCGTTCGGCTGAACGACTTCGTCATGATCGAGGAGCTCTCCGCGATCCCGCGCGAGAAGCGCCGCGACCGTCTCCGTGCCCTGGGCGACGAGGCGGCGGCGCACGTGCGCGAGGTCCTGCCGAAGGCGCTCGACCGATTCCCCAAGGCCGTCTTTCTCACCCACGTCCCGCCGTTCCGCGAGGCCTGCTGGCACGAGGGGAAGATCTCGGACGACGACTGGCTGCCCTACTTCACCTGTCGTGCGGTGGGGGACGCGCTCCTCGAGGTCATGCGCGCGCGGCCCGACCGCGACCTCACGGTCCTCTGCGGCCACACGCACGGGGCGGGCACGGCCGAGGTCCTCCCGAACCTGCGCGTCTGGACCGGCGGGGCGGACTACGGCCACCCGCGCATCGAGCGGCTGATCGAAGTCTAGGGGACTCCGCGGCGAATCTCGTCGAGCGCTTCCTCGATCGAGGCAGCTCGGATCGCGAGGCCCGGCTTCCCCAGCAGGCGCGCGACCTCGCGCGCGCGGTCGAAGCCGAGCGGCGAGCGTCCCATGAAGACGAGCCCGCGCGGCGTCGCCAGGCCCAGGAGCTCGGGGACGTCGGTGATGCGCGCGGCGTTGAGCAGGATCGGCTCGGCGAGCAGGCTGTCGGGGACGGATTCCAGGATCACGCGCTCGACGGGCGTCCGGATCGCGGCCAGGAGGGCCAGCATCGCCCCCTCGTCGCGGCCGTAGAGGACGATCTTCTCCGCGCCAAGCTGCTCGCGCGCGGCGGCGATCCCCCGCTGGACGTCGTACACGCGCATCGTGCCGAGCGAGCGGCCCAGCATCGGAGCGGCGCGGCGGACGAACTTCTCGAGCTCGGGGCTCCACTCCTCTCCTCCCTGGTTCCGGGGATAGACGCGGACGACCGGGATCTCGCGCGCGACCTTCGCCCAGTCGGGTCCTCCCCTGGACGCTTTGTCGGAGACGACGACGATCGCCCGCGCGGGCTTCTCCGGCTTCTGGGGCCGGAGGATCTCGACCGCGATCGGCATCCCGGGCTCGGACTGGATTTTCCCGCCGTCCAGCGCGATCTCGCACGGCGCTGCGGGCTCGCCCGGGAAGGTGTGGCTTTCGAGCCGGAGGCGCAGCGCGTCGGAGCGCTTGCGCCACTCGTCGGCCGACGCGGGGGCCCGCGACCGGTGGGGCCCGGGGAACTCCTCGGCGATGCTGTGGTTCCGGACGTCGGCGGGGAGCGGGCCCCGTACGGCGCGGAGTTGGTCGGGCGGGATCGGATCGATCTCGGGGACCGTCTCCTCGGGCACCGAACCCTTCAGCCACCGCCCGAACCACCGATAGGCCTCGGTGCGGAAAACGGGGAGGTCCTTGTGCTCGGCGTCGACGTCCTGCTCCTTGAACTTCTCCACTGCGCCGTGGAGCTCGAAGATCCGGCGCGTCTTCTCGCCGAGCGGGCGGTAGCCCTCGGGAGGGTAGATCCAGTCCTTCTGCCCGCTCTGGACGAGGACGGGCCGCGGCGCGCAGAGGGCGGCCACGTCGGTGTAGTCGATCCGCGGATGGTTGATGTAGAACGCGCAGTCGCAGTGGCCGCGGAAGGTGTCGTGCCGGACGTGGGTGGCGACGATCCCGGTCGCGTTGGCCGTGACGCCGCACTTCACCCGGTCGTCGAGCGCCATCGTGAACCAGGTCATCGTCCCCCCGCCGCTCCGGCCGGTCATCCCGATCTTCTCCGGGTCGACCTCGGGGCGGGAGCAGAGGAGGTCGATCGACCGCATCCCGCACCACGTCTCGAGGCCCATGGGGGTGTATCCGAGCGCCTGCCAGTGCCAGAGCCCGTAGCGGTAGGTGCCGTGGTGGATCGCCTCGATCTCGCTGATCTGGATGGGGTCGACGACGAGGACGACGTAGCCGCGGCTGGCCAGCCACTGCGGGTGGTGCGAGTACTTCACCTTGGCACCGAGCGGATCGTTCGCGTGGCCGCAGACGTAGAGCAGCGCCGGGTGCTTCTCCTTGCCGTCCTTCGGGAGATAGAGGTTGGCCGTGCAGTAGAAGCCGGGGAGCGCCTTGAAGGTGAGCGTTTCGACGCGGAAGGCGTCCTTTTCGAACGAGTGGGTGATGTTCGGCTCGAGCGGCGTGCGCTCTGGGAGCGGGTCCAAGCCGAGGGCGGAGAGGAGCTTTCCCTTGAGGCCGTCGCGACGCTGCTTCCAGTCCTCCAGCGTCTTCACGTCGGCGAGGGAGCGGTCGGACACCTCCCGGGCGAGGCGGCCCATGTACGCGCGGACCGGCTCCTCCCCGGGCGGCGTGGGCTTCTGCTGGGCGAGGGCAAGCAGGGCGGCAAGCGCGAATGTCCGCATGGGTCCCTCCAACTGTTCATCTTGACATCGGGTGCCCAGATGAACAGTTCATCGAACTGTTCATCTGGGCACCCGATGTCAAGATGAACAGTTCATGAGAATCTAACGCCGGGAGGGTCCCCGGCGGGTAGGATGGTCGGCCGATGAAACCGGTGGCGCTGGTGACGGCGGCGGCGGCGCGCGCGCTCGACGACGATCTGCCCCCCCTGCTCCGTGCCCTCGAGGCGATCGACCTCTCCGCCGAGGTCGTGGTCTGGGACGATCCGGCCGTCGACTGGAGCCGCTATGCGATGGCGATCGTCCGCTCCACGTGGGACTACGTGCCCCGGCGGGACGCGTTCATCGCGTGGGCCGAACGGGTCGCGTCGGTGACGCGCCTCGCCAACTCTCCCGCGATCCTGCGCTGGAACACCGACAAGCGCTATCTCCGGGAACTCGCGGCCGGAGGAGCGTCGGTGGTGACAACCCACTGGATCGAGCCGGGCGATCCGGCGCGCGTGCCGTTCGACGGGGCGTTCGTGGTCAAGCCCGCGATCTCGGCGGGCTCGAAGGACACGGCCCGCTACGGGACCTCGGAAATGGAGGCGGCCCTTGCGCACATCCGCCGCCTCCAGTCGGATCGGCGCACCGTGATGGTCCAGCCCTATCTCAGCGGCGTCGACGAGCACGGCGAGACCGGGATGGTCTACCTGGCCGGCGAATACAGCCACGCGATCCGGAAGGGGGCGATCCTTCGCCCCGACGTCCAGTACGTCGACGGCCTGTTCGCGAAGGAGGACCTGGGGCGCCGCGAGCCGTCGGCGGCCGAGCGGGCGGCGGCGGAGAAGGTGCTCGACCTCGTGCCGGGCGGGCGGGAGCAGCTCCTCTACGCGCGCGTCGACCTCGCTCCCGGACCCGTCCTGCTCGAGCTGGAGCTCGCCGAGCCGTCGCTCTTTTTCGCCCTCTCGGACGGCGCCGAGCACCGGCTCGCCCGGGCGATCAGCGCTTGGCTCCGACGCACGTGACCGACTTGCTCGTCCTCAGGAAGATCTCCCCGTCGGAGATCGCGGGGGTGGCGTTCGTCGGCTCGCCCAGCCGATTCACCGCCAGCGGGGCGAACTTCTTCGGATCGGGCGCGAAGACCACGGTGTCGCCTGAGCGGGTCGTCACGTAGAGCCGCTTGGCCGCGGAGACGATCGAACTCCACGCCGCGCCGCCGGGGAGGCGGTCCTTGAGCAGTTCCTTGCCGGTCTCGACCTCGGTGCAGCGGACGATGCCGCCGTTGTCGACCGTCCAGAGGTGGCCGTCGACGATCATGCCCGTGCCCACTTCGAGCGCCCGCGGCCGGGCCCAGAGGCGCTTCCCGCCGATCCGGAAGCCGATCGAGTCGCCCGCCTCGTCCTCGCCGGTCGCGACGCCGATCCCGCCGGCGACCGCCACGTCGGCGTAGACCAGCTGGCCCAGCCCTTCGCAGGCCCAGAGGACCTTCCCGGTCTCGGGGTCGTAGGCCTTGACGGCGGAAGGATATCCGAGCACGAGCTGCTCCTTGCCGTCGACCTTGACCGGCACCGGCGTGCCCCACGACCCGATCCACTTGCCGCTGTCGCCGCCCTTCTCCTCCGCCTTCCAGATCGCCTTCCCGGTCCGCTTGTCGAGGGAGATGAGGAACGTGACGTTCCCGGGCCCGCAGTTGAGGACCACTCGGTCCCCGTGGAGGATGGGAGAGGAGCCGTAGCCCCACATGTGGTTGAACTTGCCCAGGTCGTGCGCCCAGAGGGCCTTTCCCTCGAAGTCGTAGCAGTGGAGGCCGGCGCTCGAGTGCCAGACGATCACGCGCTCGCCGTCGGCGCAGGGGGTCGAGCCGCAATAGGGGTTGTCCGGCTGCGAGGGCTCCACGTCGGCGTGCTCCACGGTGCGGGTCCAGAGCACGACGCCCGTCTTCCGGTCGAGGCAGAGCAGGCTCCGCTTCTTCCCCTTGTCCTCGGCAACGGTGACGAAGACGCGCCCCTTCGAGACGATGGGGCTGCTGCTCCCGCTGCCCGGGAGGGCCGTGCTCCAGCGGACGTTCTTCCCGGGCCCCCATTCGATGGGCACATCCGACTCGGGGCTCGCGCCGGTCCCCGAGGGGCCGCGGAACTGAGGCCAGTCGTCCGCGCGGGCGACTGCGGGGAGGAGGGCGAGGATCAGCAGGGCGCGTTTCATCATCCCATCACCTCTTACGTACGGGCGCCTTTTCGTCGCGGAGGGGGAAGCGTTTTCACCACGGGAATTCTATCATAGGGGGGCCTTCAGGAGGTTCGAGTGAAGATGTTGCTGGCGGCCGTCGCGATCCTTGTGCCTCGTCTCCAGGACGGCGACGTCCTGTTCACCGACGAGGAACGCGGATTCTCGATCCCGATCCCGAAGGGATGGGCGGCGACGCGCTCGGCCGACCGGAACAAGGCCCTCGTCCTCCGCGCGCCGGCCGAGCCGCGGACGGGTGCGACCCTCATCCTGGCGATCCAGGACTCCATGAAGGCGGTCTTCGACGGGACGATCACGCTCGACACGTTCACCGAGGAAGTGAAGAAGCAGTATCCCAAGCGCATGACCGACTTCGAATGGGTGAAGGCGGAGAAGGGGAAGGAGGGCGAGAACCCGACGCTCACCCTCCATTACCGCTACACGAGCTCGGGGCAGAAGATCGGGCAGCTGCAGCACCTCGTCTGGTCCCGCACGCAGCACTGGTCGCTGAGCTGGGGCTGCCTGGACGAGGCGTTCGAGAAGCAGCGCGAGCTCTTCGAGAAGCACTCGAAGGCCTTCAAGCCCGGCGCGAAAAAGTAGCCCCCGTCGCGCGCGCGTCAGATCTGGCTGGAGATGCTGACGAACGTGTGCACGTGCGGAAGCACCCGGTAGTTCCACACGAAGCCCGGCCCTTCCAGGCGCCAGAAGCTCCACGGCTGCTTGGGGTTCGCGTCCTTGTCCTGGTAGTAGGCCAGGTGGACTTTCTCCATGCCGCCGTGACCCTTGATGACCTGCAGCACTTCGTCAGCGTCCTCCTTCCGGTAGGGAGAGAGGATGTCGCGCATGACTTTCTCCACGAGCGCCTTCTGCTCCTGGGTGAGTTCGCCGAAGGCGATGCCCGGCCTGGCTTCGTTCGCGGGGCGGAACTTCACGGAGGCGGCGCCCTCGCCCGGATCGTCCTTCAGGACGGCCGTCTTGCGCTGTCCTTCGGAGAGCGCGTCGAAGACGGAGAGGACGCTCTTGGTCTGGTAGAAGAAGATGTTCTTGTCGCTGTACCCGTTGGGAGTGTGGCCATAGTAGAGGGGTCCGCCGAAGACGACGCCCCCGTCGGTGTTTCCGTCGCAGCGGATCGTGAGGTGGTGGCCCGAGAAGACCCACGTATACTTTCCGTTCAGGTCGCCGAAGAGGTCGGCGCCGCAGGCCTCGAACGACTTGGAGGCGTCCCAGGTCCCGCCGCGGGAGATCTGCTGCCAGCCGTCCTCGTTCGAGGAGATCGAGCGGAGGATGCGGCCCACCAGCTCCTGCTGGGGCTTGGTGTACGCATCGCCGATCTTCATCTTGAACGCCGCGTTGTAAATCTTGAGCCGATCCGGGCTCTCGAAGGGACGGACGACCCCCTTCATCTGCTCGGGAGTGAGGCCGGTGTAGAGCTCCTTGATGAGGTCTTCGGCCTTCTTGTTGGAGGCGTCCTGGGCCCGCGCCAGGGGAATCCGGGAGACCGCCAGGGAGACCGCCGCGGCGGCGGAGTACTTCAGGAAGCGGCGACGGTCGACCGGCTCGGCCGGGACGCGCTCACCGCACTCGGGGCAGGGCTTCTGGACGTTCTTCGCCATGGCAGTCTCCTTACTGTCTATGATACGTCCCAGCCGGCGGATCAGGGCAGGAGCTTCTTCAGTTCGGCGACGGTCGGGGCGGCGGCGGTGTCGGCGGCGCGGTTGGACAGTTCGTGCGGATCGGCAGCGTAATCGTAGAGTTCTGCGCCGACGGCCTTCCCCTCGCTCGTCCACTCCGTGTAGCGCCAGCGCTCGGTCCTCGCCGTGCGGCCCAGGACCTTGCCCCGCTTCGTCACCGACCGGGCGGCCTTGTCCCAGGCGGCCTCCGGATCGCGGAGGAGCGGCGCGAGGCTCCGGCCCTCCAGGCCCGGGACCGCGGGAAGGCCGCAGAGGCCGGCGAGCGTCGGATAGAGGTCGAGGAGCTCGACCGTCCGCGGCGAGGAGCGTCCGCCGTTCGCGCCGTCCGGCAGCGCGACCAGGAGGGGTACGCGCGTGCCGACCTCGTAGAGCGAGTTGTGCTTCGACCATTTCCCCTTCTCGCCCAGGTGGTACCCGTGGTCTCCCCAGAAGACGACGATCGTGTTCCGGCGGAGGTCGAGGCGGTCGAGCGCCTCCAGGACGCGGCCCGCCTGGGCGTCCATCCAGGAGACGCACGCGAGGTAGGCGCGGATGAAGTCGCGCGCCTCGGCCTCGGTGGCGTCCCGGCCGATGAAGGCGTCTCCGTTGGGGGAGAGGGCCTCGGGGGGCGCGCCGGGACGGACCGCGGGGCGGGGCGAGAAGTCGACCGGGAGCGTGATCTTCGACGCGTCGTACAGATCGAAGTACTTCTTCGGCGCGACGTACGCCGAGTGGGGCTTGACGAAGCCGACGGCGAGGAAGAAGGGGGCGTCCTTGTGCTTCTCGAGGAGCTCGATCGCGCGCGTCGCGGTGCGGTGGTCGGGGAGCTTCTCGCCCTCGCCCTCGACGGCCTCCCAGCGGTCGGACTGCGCCTGGCGCTGCCGGTTCTGTTCGGGAGTGCGGGGCGGGGCCGGCGCGAGCGGCTCCCCTCCGGCGGTCCAAGCCCGGTCGTCGTCCAGCCCGCCGTGGAAGATCTTTCCGGTCCGCAGCGTGACGTAGCCGTTCGCGCGGAAATGCTGGGGGAGGCTGACGACGTATGGCATCGCGGTGCGGAACCAGACCGTGTTGTCCATGATCGTCGTCGTCGTGGGGAGGCGTCCGCTCAGGATCGATGCGCGCGAGGGGTTGCAGAGCGGGTACTGGCAGTAGGCCCGGTCGAAGCGGACCGCCCGGGCGGCGAGCGCGTCGACGTGGGGAGAGCGGACGAGCGGGCGGCCGTAGCACCCCAGCTCGGGACGGAGGTCGTCGACCGCGATGAAGAGGACGTTCGGGCGTGCCGCTCCGGCCTGCAGGGAAGGGGAGCCGCACGAGACGGCGAGGGCGGCGATCGCGAAACAAGCGGACCGCATCATTTCTCCTTGCCCTTGTTCACGGCGGGGAGCCAGCGGCCCAACTCGGCCTTCACCGCGGCGTGCTCCGGCTTGCCGGCCAGGTTGGTCCACTCCAGGGGGTCCTTGGTCTCGTCGTACAGCTCCTCGGTCCCGTCGTTGTAGCGGATGTAGCGCCACTTCTCGGTCCGGACGGAGTGGTTGTTGTAGAGGTAGGTCGTCCGCGCGGGGCGGTCCCACGCGGCCTCGGGGTTCTCGAGGAGGGGACGGAGGCTGACGCCCTCCACATGCTTGGGGATCGGGATCCCGCAGAGGTCCGCGAGCGTGGGGTAGACGCTCAAGAGGTCGACCGTGCGGGCGCAGGTCGTGCCGGGCTTCGTGACCCCCGGGGCGATCCAGACGAGCGGCGCGCGCGTGGCCTCTTCCCAGAGGGCGAACTTCCTCCAGTGCTCCTTCTCGCCCAGGTGCCATCCGTGGTCCGACCAGAAGACCACGATCGTGTTGTCCTTGTACGCGCTCTTGTCGAGGGCGTCCATCAGGCGGCCGACCAGGAAGTCCATGTAGCTGATGGCGGCCAGGTATCCCTGCACGGCCTCCTTCCAGCGGCCGGACTTGAGGATGTCGGCGTGATCGCCGGCCGGCTTGGCCATCTTGACGCCGGCGGGAGGGACGTCGTCGAGGTCTTTCTCCCTCACCTTGGGGAGCTCGATCTTCTCCAGCGGATACATCTCGAAATACTTTCGTGGCACGTTCCAGGGCATGTGGGGCTTGTGGATCCCGCAGGAGAGGAAGAACGGCTTGTCGTGCTTGCGGCCGAGCTGCTCGATCGCGTAGCTGACGATGCGGTAGTCGCGGAGGTCCTCGTCCTTGCAGTCGAGCGGCGCGAACTTGATGCCGCCGACGCCGTCGTTGCCCCCCTTGGGCTTGGGATCGCCGCCTTCGTTGCGGAGGTAGTCGTCCCAGTCGGCGTCGCGCTTGTACGCCTCGTGGTAGATCTTCCCGCAGCCGGCGGCGAAGTAGCCGTTCGCGCGGAAGTGCTGGGGGATCATGACCGTGTCGGGGATCGATTTGCGCCAGTCGGTGCCGTTGTCGTAGACGCCGCTGGTGGAAGGGAGGAGGCCGGACATGAGGGCCGTGCGCGAGGGGTTGCAGACGGGCGCCGCGCAATAGCTGCGGGTGAAGGTCGTGCCCCGCCCCGCCATGCGGTCGAGATTGGGGGTCTTGACCTGCTCGTATCCCAGGAAGCGGACCCAGTCGCGCAGGTCGTCGATCGCGATCATGAGGACGTTGGGCTTCGCGGGCGCCGCCTGCGGGGAGAGCAGGGCGAACAGCAGTCCGAGGGTCGCGGCGATCTTCATGATCCCTTTAACCCCCGGGAGAAAAGCGGGTTGCGGCTACTCGCTCTTGACCTCGATGTCGGACCAGAACCCGTACTCCCAAGCCCACTCGGTGGCGGCGTTCTCGAGACGGAGGACGGTCTTCTTCCCCGCCAGCGGGGAGAGGTCGACCGTCACCGCCCGCCAGCCGCTGTTCGGAGGGCTGATGTCCAGCTTGTGGAGCAGCTTGCCGTCGGCGAGGACGCGGAGCTCCCAGTCGCCCCGCGCATCGGGCGCCACCCAGAGGGAGAGCGTCGACTTCTTCCCGGCGGGAAGGTCGAAGGCGCGCTCCAGGCTGGCCGGCTTGTCCCGGGCCATGGGATGGGTCTCGAAGACGTTCTCGCGTCCCGCGTGGGCGGGCAGGATTTTCGGAAGGCCGTCCTCGGCGGACGATTCGACCTTCCAGAGTTTCCAGCGCTCCTGGGCGGGGGAGCGGTCCTTCTCCGCCATCTCCGGGGCGCGCTTCTCGAGGTCGCCGGCGAATTTCCGGAGCTCTTCCGCGGGACGCGACCCCTTGAAGATCTCCGGATAGAGGCGGGCGCGGTCGACCGCCTGGGCGAATCGTTTCTCCGCCCACAGCTTCTCCGCCTCCGCGCGGGCGGCGCCGCACGCCGCCTTCGCCGCGTCGTCGAAGCCCTTCTCGTGGAGCTCGCGGACCGCCCGGACGTCGGCGAGCCGCGCGCCGGCCGACTTCTCCGCCGCCGCGATCATGCCCCCGATCTCAACGCGCTTTTCGAAGCCCTTGTCGGCGGCGATCATCGTCCGGATCTGGGCGAGGAAGCCGTCGAGCTTGGCGTTCTTCTCCTGCTCGGTGGGTTCTTTGAGCGTCTCGGGCTCGCGCTGTACCGCGACGGGCCGGCGCGGGGGCGGTTCCTCCACGACGCGGCGTTCCTGCGCTGCTGCGGGAGCGGGTTCGGGCTTGACGGAGGTCCTGGGCGCGGGCGGCGGCGGGGGAGGCGGC
>CAZSCC010000707.1:0-21059 GCA_964604905.1 uncultured Planctomycetales bacterium | reverse complement strand
CATCGCAGAAGTTTTCATCCTTCACGCGTTCGGACCTCCCCCTGATGTTACTCAGGGTTCATCCTGGCTGTGCGTAGATCACAGGCATTCGGGTATGCTAAGTGGCACTCATCGCCCATTTCGGACTCGCTTTCGCTCCGCCTCCGGTGCAGAACACCTTAGGCACGCACCACACAGCAACTCCCGGACTCATTAAGCAAAAGGCACCACGTCAGCCCTTGCGGGCCTCCGAGTGTTTGTAGGTACATGGGTTCAGATCTTTGCACTCCCCTCACGGGGTTCTTTTCACCGTTCGCTCGCGCTACTTAGTTCACTATCGGTCTCCGAGTAGTATTTAGCCTTATGCGATGGTCCGCACAGATTCACGCCTGTTTACCCGTGGCAGGCGTTACTTGGGATGCTCCCAAAGGAAACCACACCTCTTTCACCTACGGGACTGTCACCCGCTATGGCCGGCCTTTCCAGACCGTTCGGTTAGAGTTGTGATTTGTAAAATCCTCTCCCTCAGAGTGGTTGGGAAAGGGCATCCCGCAACACCGCGCATGCAAAACCCACCCGCTTGACACATGCATCGGTTTAGGCTCTTCCGCGTTCGCTCGCCGCTACTGACGGAATCGATGGCTCTTTCTTTTCCCGCGCTTACTGAGATGTTTCACTTCGGCGCGTTTGGCTCCCCGCCTTGCGGCGGGGGGACGGGATTTTCATCCCGTCGGGTTTCCCCATTCGGAAATCCACGGATCGAAGCCTGCTCAGCGGCTACCCGTGGCATATCGCAGCTCGCAGCGTCCTTCATCGCCTCTCGGAGCCAAGGCATCCACCATGTACCCTTAGTAGCTTGTCCGCACATATTGGAGCACCAATATGTCGCTGCCAATTTCCTAAGCGCTGGTTTACCTTTTTCTCAGCCTTGAGCAAGAACCCTATACGGTTCTTCTCAGACCTTCCCGTTTGTCACAGAGCCCGTCACCCTCCCTTCCACGCGGTCAGGAGGGCCAACTTCAACGACAATTTTTCTCGGGCTAAAGAGCGTTTGTTGCGCGCGCCCCGTCCTGTCCCCGCTCTCCACATCCCACATCTACGCCGGGAACTTCAGGAACGTCAGGCGCGCATCGCCGAGGTGAGTGCTATCCACCTTGGACTTCGCGGGATTGTATCTTTTCCCCGCGCGCTGTCAATACTTTTCTAGTCCTTGTTTCCCAGAATGTCCTTCCACGGACGCACCGGCTCTTCGCGCGGCGGGCCCATCTGGGTCATCTCGCCGCCATGGTATTCAAATTTGATCTCACCCACGTAGGTCGTGTCGGGACGGTGGAACCCCGAGCGCTGGTACTTCGCGAGCTTGTCGGTCGGGTCCTCCGACGGATTCCCCGACGGGATGTACGCGGGATCCGAAATCGCCCGCTCCATCGCCTTCGTCGAGACCTGCACCGTCGCCTTGTCGTCGAACACCCAGACCCGCCGCACGTAGCGGACCGTCGCCTTCATGATCCCCTTCTCTTTGTTCGTTTCCGTCACCTCGAACATGTCCCGGACCACCGAGCCTTCGAAGCGCTTGAACGTGTCCCGGTTCTGCGCCTCCACCGGTTCCTTCGGTATGCCCTTGGGGTCGATGCAGTCCACGCACGGCGACTTCTTCAGGTTCGCCGTCGGGTGGCCCGTCTTGTAGGGGCTGTGGCCGCACGAACGGCAGAGGTACTCCGCCGACGGGAAGGGCAGGAGCAGCTTCACCGTGCAGACCTGGCACTTGAAGTTGTCGACCACGAACCCGGTGTCGTCGAACGTGTAGGTGCTGTAGATCGTCCCCGTCGGCGCCCGCAGCGCGGGGTTCAGTTCCGCCAGGGCCTGCTCGCGGCGGAGGCTCTCCTTCCGCGCGATCGCCTCGTGGTTGAGGTTGTTGAAGTAGAGCTTCACGTCCGACCGGAAGCGCGACTCGATCTGCTCGGGAGGGGGCGGCTTGCAGCCGCACAGCAGCGCCGCCACCGCAGCCGCGAACGAGAGGAACGTGAAGCGCATAGGTAGATTCTCCAAGCCTTGTTATCCAGACGGAGATGGTACCGCCGTTTACGGCCGGGCTCAACAAATAAAGCTCGAAGCCGGAGGCCGGAAGCGGCCGACGACGGCTTACGGGTACAACCCCCTCAGACGGTGCGCCTCGGCCACCCGGGAGACGGCCAGCACGTAAGCCGCCCGGCGCATGTCGATCCTGCGCTCCCGGTGCTCCGCGTAGACCGCCTCGAATGCGCGGTCCATCAGCTCCTGGAGCTTCAGGTTGACCTCCTTCTCGCTCCAGAAATATTCCTGCAGCGCCTGCACCCATTCGAAGTACGAGACCGTCACGCCCCCCGCGTTCGCCAGCACGTCCGGGATCACGAAGGTCCCCCGGTCGTGCAGGATCGCGTCCGCCTCCGGCGTCGTCGGGCCGTTCGCCCCTTCGCCCACGATCTTCGCCTTGATCCTCGGGGCGTTCTTGCCCGTGATCTGCCCCTCCAGGGCGCAGGGGAGCAGGATGTCGCAGTCGAGCTCCAGGAGTTCCTCGTTGGACACCGCCTCCGACCCCTTGAAACCGGCGACGGCCCCCGTCTTCTGGTAGTGGGCGTTCACGGCGTCGGGATCGAATCCCTTCCCCACGAGGATCCCGCCCTTCGACGTGGAGCAGGCGATGATCCTGAAACCGATCTCGTGGAACAGCTTCGCGGCGTTGTAGCCCGCGTTGCCGTAGCCCTGGACCGCCACCCGGAGGCCGGAGGACTTGATCTTCAGGTGGCGCAGCGCGGAGAGCACCGTGAACATGAGCCCGCGCGACGTGGCGGTGCTCCGGCCGAGCGACCCGCCGATCGGGACCGGTTTGCCCGTCACCACCCCGGGGACCGTGTAGCCCTTGTTCATGCTGTAGGTGTCCATCACCCACGCCATGATCTGGGGCGTCGTGTTCACGTCCGGCGCCGGAATGTCCCGCTCGGGCCCGATGATCGGCAGGATCTCGCTCGTGTAGCGGCGGGTCATCCGCTCGAGCTCGGTCTCCGACATCGACCTGGGGTCGCATGTGATCCCCCCCTTCGCCCCGCCGTAGGGGAGCCCCATGACGGCGCACTTCCACGTCATCCACATGGCCAGGGCCTTTACCTCGTCGAGCGTCACATCCGGGTGATAGCGGATGCCCCCCTTGCCGGGGCCCCGTGCCGTCGAGTGCTGGACGCGGTGGCCCGTGTACACCCGGATCTCCCCGTCGTCGTGACGCACCGGCACGGCGACGGTCAGGCAGAGCTTCGGCGTCGAAAGCACCCGGTACGTGCTCTCGTCGAGCTTAAGGAGTTCCGCCACGTTCCGGAGCTGCTGCTGGGCGACGTCCCAAGCATTGAGCTTTTCCGCGACGACCGCGTGGCCTTTCGCGATTTTCATGAGGTTTCCCTACCGTGTAATGAGGTGAAGCAAAGCGCGTGCCCGCAGGGCCAAACCGAGGAGTCGGGCCCGAAGCGGCGGCGTCCGCCGCCCCCGCGCCGCCACCACTCCCAGGATGTCGCCCTCCCCCGCCACCCCGCATTCGGCGGAGGCGTCCCCCGCGTGAACGTACCAGGTCCGGCGCCCCACGGCGATGCGGTCGAGGAGTCGGTGGAGCTCGAGGGTGCCCCCCACGTCGAGGAGGGCCACGTCTCCGGGTCGCGCCCGATCGGGCCGGTGGACGAGGAGGGTCTGGCCGTCGGCGAAGGCGGGGGCCATGCAGCTCCCTTGCACGGTCACGGGGACGGCACGCCGCAGGCGGAGGAGGTCGCGGATCGCGTCGGCGTCAGTGCTGGCCGGTGCCATTGAGACTGGGCTTTCGGATGAAAGACCAGAGGATTTTGAACGTTCCCTTGAGGGCACTCGTTTTTCCATTCGCGCCTTTGGGCGGACCCCAGCGGACGGGCTGGGACATCGCCTCCCGGGGCTCCGATCCGTTCCCTGCCGGGGTGTCTACGAAATAGTACCCGCACTTCTTGGCGGGCATCACGATGTCCCGGTCGCGCAGGTCCTTCTCGTCGAGCGGGAAGAGGCCGCACACCCCGGGGCGATCGTTGTAGATGAGACACCGCGGCTCGCCATTGGAGTCGTCGTAGGCGGGGCAGCGGAAGACGATCTTGCAGCACGCCCCGCATCGGCTGCAGGCGCCGCGCCGGCGGTCCAGCTTCTCCGCCACGCGGTCCTTCCGGAAGGCGATCAGGAAGGCCCTGCGGATTTTTCCCCACCACATCCGGCCCTGCTGACCGAGGATGCTCATAGCCGCAGAGTCTATATAATGGATCAGCCGTTCACAAAGGATATGTCAGAAATCCGCATCGGCCCCGCCGGTTGGTCCTACGAGGACTGGAAGGGGAAGGTCTATCCGGTTCCCGAGCCGCCGGGATTCGATCCTCTCGCCTTCCTCTCCCGGCTCTTCTCCTGCATCGAGATCAACAGCACGTTCTACCGCCCTCCCGCGCCGCGCATGAGCGAGTCGTGGGCGAAGCGGACCCCCGACGGATTCGTCTTCACGGTCAAGGCGTGGGAACGCTTCACCCACGACCGCGAGCCCTTCCGGCCCGACGAGGCCCGGACGTTTCAGGAGGGGATCACCCCCCTCCTCGCGGCCGGAAAGCTCGGGGCGATCCTCCTCCAGTATCCCTGGTTCTTCCGGGACGGCCCCGAGTCGCGCGACCGGATCCGACGCGCGGCCGACGCCCTGGGCGAATGGGCGCCCCTCGTGGTCGAGCTTCGCCACGCCTCCTGGCTCGACGCGTTCGACTTCCTCCGGGAGCTCAAGCTCTCGTTCTGCAACATCGACCAGCCCCGATCGTCAACGTCGATCACCGGCACGCGTTTCGTGACCGGGCCGGTCGGATACGTGCGCCTGCACGGCCGGAACGCGAAGGCCTGGTTCAGCAAGGAGGCGGGGCGCGATCAGAAGTACGACTACCTGTACACGCTCGACGAGCTGCGCGAATGGGTGGAGGCGGTGACCTCGATGGAGTCCGACCGCGTGTTCTTCATCGCGAACAACCATTTTCAGGGGAAGGCGGTCGTCAACGCTCTCCAGCTCAAACGGGCCCTCGGGGAGGAGGTCACGGTTCCCGAGCCGCTTCAGTCGGAGTACAAGAGCGTTCTTTAGGGAGAGCCCGCCGTGCCGGGGGACGACCTGGACGGCACCGAGACGTACGCCGAGAACGCGGCCGGCGGCCTGGCGGTCAGCCGTCGCTCCCATCGCAACGAGGCCGGGGCGCTCCGGGCGGCGCTCCTGATCGCGCCGGCCTTCCTGAAGAGGTGGCCGGAACATTTCCCGGGGACGAAGGGTCTAATACCCCGTACTGTCTCCCAGGAGAAGCGCTATGAGACTCATGATCGCCCTCGCGGCCGTACTCGCCCTCTCCGTCACGGGCTGCATCCTGCACGCCCATCCGCGCCATCCCCACGGAGCCGTCGTGATCAAGGATCCGGTATGCTCGCACCACGCCGGCTGCGGCCACTACAGGCACGGGAACCACTGGTACCACGCGTCCGGCCACCACCACGGGCACGGCTGCGGACACCACCTTCGCGGCGGACTTTGGATCGTCGTTGATTGACCCGGATTTTTCTTGATTTCCAAACGGGCGGACCCTAGACTACGCGCCCTATGGCTGACCCCAAAGACGCGCTGAAGAAGAAGATCGAGGGCCTCAAGGCCCAGCTGACCAAGGAAAAGACGGCGGGGAAGACCTCGAACAAGGACCTCGCCGTCCGCAAGCTCGGCAAGGACCTCAGGCGCTGCCAGCGGAAGCTTTCTCTCCTGAGTCCGCTCACCTTCGAGCAGAAGGTCGCTCGCGTCTCGATGCTGACCGACATGGTGGCCAAGCGCATGGGCGAACTCACCCAGGGCGCCAAGAAGGTCCAGGCCAACCCGTACGTCCACTCGCTCCGTAAGAAGACGAAGTCCCTCAACAAGCGGAAGAAGAAGCTGGACCGCATCGCCAAGAAGGTGGCCGCCGCGGCCAAGCCCGCCGCCGCTCCCCCAGCCGCCCCCACGGCGGCCGTCGCCGAGCCCGAAAAGAAGTAGCCTGCCGTGTCCCAAGCTGACATGATGGAGTCTTACACTCCGTCGGGTGGTGGGATGATGCGAGGAGATCCGGAAATCCAGGAGGGGAACGACACGCGCTCCTCCCTCCGACTTCCCGTCTCCCCATCTCCTGGAATCTCCCGATCTCCATGAAGGAATACGTTCTCAAGCCGGCCTCGAGCGGGAGCTCCCGCGTCGACTACCAGAAGGACCTCAACGAGCAGCAGCTCCAGGTCGTGATGGCCGGTGAAGGTCCGATCCTGGTCATCGCCGGCGCGGGGAGCGGGAAGACCCGCACCCTCACGTACCGCGTGGCGCGGCTCCTCGAAGGGGGCGTCCCTCCGCAGAACATCCTCCTCCTCACGTTCACCAACAAGGCCGCACGCGAGATGCTCCACCGCGTGGCGACCCTCATTCCGGGGGACGAGCGGCGCATCACCGGCGGGACGTTCCACCACGTGGCCAACCTCGTGCTCCGCAGGAACGCCGAGCTTGCGGGGCTCCAGAAGGGCTTCACCATCCTCGATCGGGAGGACGCCAAGGAGCTGATGGACGACGCCTCCGCCGCCTTCCGGAGCGCCGACGAGTACGTCAAGTTCCCCAAAGGGGACGTCCTCCTCGATCTGTTCAGCTACTCCCGCAACACCGGGATGGCCCTCGAGAAGGTGGTCTCGGCCAAATATCCGCAGTTCTACGAGATCAAGGACCTGATGGGCCAGGCGTGCCGAAGGTACGACGCGCGGAAGCGCGACCTTAACCTCGTCGATTTCGACGACCTCCTCATCCTCTGGCGCGACCTCCTCCGGAAGAACGAGGCGGTCCGCGAGGCGCAGCGGAAGCTCTGGCGCTACGTGCTGGTGGACGAGTACCAGGACACCAACCGGCTGCAGTCGGAGATCGTCGAACTGGTCGCCGGCGAGAAGGGGAACCTGATGGTGGTGGGGGACGACTCGCAGTCGATCTACTCGTTCCGCGGCGCCAACTTCGAGAACATCATCGCCTTCCCCGATCGCCACCCGGGGACGCAGGTCTTCAAGCTCGAGATCAACTACCGTTCGACCCCTGAGATCCTGGGGCTCGCCAACTCCAGCATCCGGCACAACAAGCGGCAGTTCGAGAAGACGCTCCGCGCCGTGCGTCCCGAGGGGGGGCTCCCGGAATCGGTGGCCGCCGGGAACGCCGACGAGCAGGCGCGGTTCGTCGCCCAGCAGGTCCTAGCGCTCCGCGACGAGGGGGTCGATCTCCGCGACGTGGCCGTCCTCTACCGCGCCCACTACCACTCGATGGAGCTCCAGATGGAGCTCACCCGGCTCAACATCCCCTTCCAGGTGCGGAGCGGCCTCCGGTTCTTCGAGCAGGCCCACGTCAAGGACGTCGCCGCCTACCTCAAGGTCGCGGTGAACGGGAAGGACGAGCTCGCGTGGAAGCGGATCCTCAAGCTCGTCCCCCGCATCGGGAAGACGACGGCCGAGAGGATCTGGGCGCTCATCGAGAAGGACGCGTTCGGAGAGGTGAAGGGATCGATCCCCAAGGGGGCGCAGAGGGGCTGGGAGGAGCTGGTCTGCCTGGTGGGGAAGATCCGCGCGCTCCAGAAGGCGCCCGCGCAGATGATCCGGACCGTCCTCGAGGGGGGCTACGAGACCTACCTGCAGACGAACTTCGCCAACTTCTCGGTCCGGCTCGAGGACCTCCGCCGGTTCGCCGACTTCGCGCTCCGCTACGATGACATCGAGGCGTTGCTCTCGGAGCTCGCCCTCACCTCGGGCGTCGCGAGCAAGGACGCGCTCGAGGAGCAGGACGAGGAGGAGGCGCTGATCCTCTCGACGGTCCACCAGGCCAAGGGCCTCGAGTGGCGGGCGGTCTTCGTTCTCTGGCTGGTCGAGGGGAAGTTCCCCGACGGCCGCGCTCTCAAGGAGGAGGGCGGGGAGGAGGAGGAGCGGCGGCTCTTCTACGTCGCGGCGACCCGCGCGAAGGACCGGCTCTTTCTCGTCTATCCGACGATGGCCGACGAGCGCTACCTGATGGGCGTGATCCAGAAGCCCAGCCGCTTCGTCCAGGAGCTCGACCGCGACACGTACGACGAGGCGACCGTCACGTCCGATCCGTTCTAGTTGGCGAGCCTCTTCTTCAGCTCGTCGAAGTCCAGCTTGCCGGCGTGCTGCTCGCAGATCTTGACCGCCTCCGCCTTCGACTTGGGCGTGCCCATCTTCTCGAGCGCGTGGACCTGCACCCACGAGACGTGGAGGCGCGACTTGAGCGTATTGGCCTTCCGGTCCGCCACGAGAAGCTCCGCGTAGGCGCGGTCGGGGTCGAGGGAGCGGGATCGGAGGAGCGAGAGGCCCAAGGGGTCCCCGTGGTACGCCTGGTCGCGGTTGTAGCCCTCGACCGGGGCGGAGGCGAGCGTGACGGCGTCCGCGTGCTTGTCGAGCTCGATGGCCGCCCGGATCCGGTAGGAGGTCGCCGTGACCCTCATCCCGGGCGACAGCTCCTCTTCGGAGAGCGCCGCCTGGAAGTGCTCGTCCGATTCCTTGAAGAGCGCGCGGGCCTCGTCGGGGTCGCGCGAGAGCCGGTAGAGGCCCTCGTAGTAGTCGTCCCGGCCGCGCCGGTACTCGGAGACGCAGGAGGCCAGGGCGAGGAATCCGAGGAGGCCGACGAGGGGGACGATCTTCCGCATGGCCGACTCCTTCCGATCAGGGCTTCAGAGAATCCAACGACCCGTCCCGGATCGCGGCGCGGATCCGCCGCATCAATCTACCATAATACGTGACGTTGTGGAGCGAGAGGAGCTTGGGGCCGAGCATCTCGTCCACGTTGAAGCAGTGGCGGAGGTACGCCCGGGTGTAGGAGCGGCAGCAGGGGCCGTCGCAGGCGGGATCGAGCGGCAAGAGGTCCCGCGCGTACTTGGCGTTCCGGATGCGGAGCGGCCCCTGGCTCGTGTAGGCGGTCCCGGTCCGCCCCATGCGGGTCGGCAGGATGCAGTCGAACATATCGACTCCGGCGCGGACCCCGGCGAGGATGTCCTCCGGCGTCCCGACCCCCATCAGGTAGCGCGGCTTCGACTCGGGGAGTAGCGACGTCGTATAGGCCACCATCTCATACATCAGGGGATTGGGCTCGCCCATCGAGAACCCGCCCAGCGCGAACCCCGGCGGGTCGGACGCGGCGATCGCCTCCGCCGACTCCTTCCGGAGCTCGGGTACGATGCTTCCCTGGATGATGCCGAAGAGCGCGCCGCCTTTCGTCGTTCGCGACCGTTTCCACCAGGCGTGGGTCCGGTCGAGCGCCGCGCGGGCGACCTTGGGGTTTGGGGGCCAGGGGATCGGCTCGTCGAGCGGCATGAGGATATCGCTCCCCAGCTTTTCCTGGATCTCGACGACGCGCTCCGGCGTGAACTTGACTGTCGCCCCGTCGATGTGGGACTGGAACGTCACGCCCTCGTCGCTGATCTTCCGGAGTTCGGCGAGGCTGAAGACCTGGAAGCCGCCGCTGTCGGTCAGGATGGGTCCGTCCCAGGACATGAAGCGGTGGAGCCCGCCGGACTCGGCCACGCGGTCCTCGCCGGGGCGGAGCGCCAGGTGGTAGGTGTTCGAGAGGAGGATCTCGATCCCCGCGGGGCGGAGCTCGCGGGGCTCGAGGCCCTTGACGGCGCCCTTCGTCCCGCAGGGCATGAAGGCCGGGGTTTCGAAGGTCCCGTGCGCGGTTTCAATCGATCCCGCGCGGGCGCGGCCGTGGGCGGCGCTGACGGCGAACTTCATGAGGGGCGCGATTCTAGTGGCGCCGGTGGAACCGCGTCAAGGCGGTTCCTATAATCGTGGGCCTATGCGGCCCTATGCGCTCGCGCTCCTCCTGGCCTCGTGCTCCGCGGCGGAAGACCCGGCGGTGGCGGTCCAGTCCATCCGCATCGACGATCTCAGACGCCACCAGACCTATCTCGCGTCGCCGGACCTGGAGGGTCGGAAGGCCGGGTCGCCGGGGGGAGCCAAGGCGGCGGCCTATCTCGAGTCGGAGTGCCGGCGCCTGGGTCTCAAGCCCGCGGGGAAGGGAGGGGGTTATCTCTTTCCCTTCGGCGACGAGGGGATGAAGAACGTGATCGCGGTCCGGCCGGGGACCGATCCGGGGGGCGAGTGGGTGGCGATCGCGGCACATTACGATCACCTCGGGATGAAGGACGACAAGTTGCACCTCGGGGCGGACGACAACGGGAGCGGGACGTCGGTGCTGCTCGAGATCGCCGAGGCGGCGACGAAGGCGAAGTTCCGGCGCTCGATCGTCTTCTTCTGGTTCGACGGCGAGGAGCTGGGCCTGTACGGCTCGAAGGCGTGGGTGGCGGAGCCGACGCTCCCGATCGCCTCCTGCGCGGTGATGCTGAACGTGGACATGGTGGGCCGGAACGATCCCCATCAGCTCATCGTCTGTCTCGAGAAGGACGAGCGGGGCGCGCCGCGCTACCCGCTCTGGGCGACGGCGATCCGCGGGTCGGAATCGCTGTACGACGTGAAGTTCGACTGGAACGCAGCCGACCACCTGATCCGCCGGAGCGACAACTGGCCCTTCATGGAGAAAGGGGTGCCGGCGGCGTTCTTCACGGGCGGGCTGCACGACGACTACCACAAGCCCACCGACACGCTGGACCGGATCGATTTCGGGAAGGAAGAGCGGGTGGGCCGGGTGCTCTACTCGATCGTGGAGCGGTGCGCGAACTACCCGGGGAAGTTCCGTTAGGCCGGCACGCACCGCGGTCCTCATTCATGGCGCGCGCTTGACGTTGGGGGAGGGGGAAAATAAGATGCGGGCGCCTCGCATCCCGGGGTAGCTCAACGGTTAGAGCGGCGGTTTCATAAGCCGTAGGTTGCCGGTTCGAGTCCGGCCTCCGGGACCATCTCGACTCGGTTCACTGCGGCGAACCTCGCTCGGTGCAAGCAGTGATCGGAAGCCTACGGGAATACCCCGTACAGCGCGCGCTTGATCACCAGCTTCTTGCCCTCCGCCGCGCGGATCTCGAGCGTCGCGTTCTCACCCACGATCTTCGATTTCGCTTCGTCCCCTTCCAGGTAGTCCACCCGCAGCCTCTTCACTTCGTTGGGAGCGGGATCGCCGAAGGCGTCGTTGCTCGCGGCGATCGTAAGACGGTTGCCCTTCACCTCGGCCGCGACCCGGTCGGTCACGTCGGCCGCCTTCCGGAGCGCCGCGAACGCGGGGTGGTCCTTCTTGCCGCCCGACTCGAGGTACGCGAGCAGGTCCAGGATCTCCTCGCGCCCCAGGATGTTCACGAGACCCGCAGGCATGGGAGAGACCTTGGAGGGCTGGCGCTTCTCGATCTCCTTCTTCGGGATCGTGATCTTCTCGGGCGCAAGCGGGTTGGGCTGGATCACGAGGCGCTCGTCGTTCTCCTCGAGCACCCGGCCGTCCACCACCCGGCCGCTCTTCGTCAGGATCATCATGTTCTGGTACTGCTCGGAAATCACCTTCGAGGGGTCGACGATCGACTCCAGGATGTCGCGGCGGGTGAAGCGGGAGGAGACGGCCGTCAGCTCCGAAGCCACCGATCCCCCTTCCGTCCCGAACTTGTGGCACTGGCTGCACTTGCCCGCCTCGTAGGCATCCTTGCCGCGATCGTAGCTGCGGTTCTTCCCGACCTCGTCCAGGGCGGGCAGGAGGTCCTCCATCTTCCACTCCTTGACGACGGCGCGCACGCGGGCGGCCGGCTTCGCCGTCTTCTGGCCGGGAGGGACGTAGGCCGCCAGGACGTCCGCCAGCGCCTGCGACTCCTCGGGCGTGAGCGTCGCCCGTGCCTGCGTGTGGAAGTTGCCCAGGAATTTTGGGAAGCTCGCGCCGTCGGACCAGCCGCGGCCGGCCTCCTCGAACCAGCGCCGGGCCTCCTCGGGATGCTCCGCCTTGCTCCGGTCCTTCATCCACCAGCTGAAGTAGCTCTTCCGCAGGTCGGGGGTCCATCCCTTGGAGATCGTCCGCAGGTAGAGCACGTACCCGAGCTGCTCTTCGAAGGTCTTCGCGGCGCCGAGCAGGTCCACGGTCTTGGCCACTGCGTCGGGCGCCTCGAGCGCGAGGAGGACCTGGGAGAGTTCCACGTTGAGCTCGACGAGCTTCGACGGATAGAGCGGGCCGAACTCCGCGAGGATCGCCCGCGCCTGCTCCTCGGCGGGCTTCCCGTGCCGGGCGATGCTCACCTGGAGGACGCGGAGCTTGTCGAGTTGGGAAGACTCATCGCGCGCCGGGATCCGCGCGAGCGCCTTCAGGATGGCGGCCTGCGCCTCCTTCGGGCCGACCCGGGCCAGCGCAAGCAGCGCGGTCGGGGATCCGCTCTCGAGGGCGCGGGCCTTCCACGATTCGAGCGGTTGCCGCTCGATCGCGACGCGCGCGGCGTAGCGGATGAAGCGGTCGGGGTCGTTCAGGCCCTTGAGGGCGAGGTCGATCGCGGCCGGATCCTCCTTCCCGTGGAAGGCCTCGAGCGCCCGGCGACGCGCGCGCGCCTCGGCGCCCTCCTTGTCGTGGAGATCGGCCGGGGCGGTCGAGGCCGAGCCGGTGTAGCGCACCCGGTAGAGGCTCGCCTGCGTGCCGCGGCCGCCCACGGTGAAGTAGAGCGCCCCGTCCTCGCCGACCACCGCGTCGGTGAGGTTGAGCGGCACCTTCGGTCCGCCGCCGCGGAGTCCCTTGGGCGCCACGAAGTTCTCGAACGTCCCGGTGTAGGAGGCGCCGCCGGGATCGAGGTGGACGGCCATCAGGCGGCCGTAGGACCAGTCGAGGATGTAGAGAGCCTTCTGGTACTTCGCGGGATAGCGGGCGCCGTAGCCGAACGTGACGCCGGTGGGGCAGCCGATCCCGATGTTCACCGTGGCCGGGAGCCCGTCGGCGTAATGCTGGGGCCATTTGGCGGTTCCCTCGCGGAAGCCGTGATCCGCACCGCTGGTCGCGTGGAAGACGAGGGTCGGGCGGTACCAGGGCGTGCCCCAGTCCCACTCCATGTCGCTGTCGAAGCCGAAGACCTCTCCGTCGGCGTTCATCCCGATGTCGTAGGTGTTCCGCTGCCCGGAGGCGAAGAGCTCCGGGTTCTTCCCGTCGGGATCGAGGCGGACCACGTAGCCTCCGGGGGGCTTGCGGCCGGCGCCGAACCCGTTGCCGTCCTCCGCGCGGGGGAGGATGCGGTCGTCCCCGTAGTTCCGGTGGGGCGAGGCGGGGACAACGTCGTCCGGCACGGCGGTGAAGTTGCCGTTTACGATGTAGAGCTTCTTGTCGGCGCCGGCCACGATCCCGTGGGCGCCGTGCTCGCCGGCGCCGCCCTTCCACTCGCGGAGGAACTCGACCTTGTCGTACGCGTCGGCGCCCTGCGTGTCCTTGAGCCTGAAGAGCCCGTAGACCGAACGGCCCGCGTTGTCCTTGCCCTGGCCGTTCAGGTAGAGCGAGTCGAAGGCGTAGAGCATCCCCATGGCCTCGCTGACGGGAAGCTTGAGGTCCTCCTGCTTCTCGACCCGTCCGTCCTTCAAGGTGACCCGGGTGATCGGCTGCCCGCGCTGGCCGGCCAGGAGGAGCCGCCCTTTGTTGTCCCGGCAGAGGTTGATCCAGGAACCGTGGACCTTCGGGTCGGCCTTGAGGACGAGTTCGATCTTGAAGTCGGGAAGGGCCTGGAGGCGGTCGGCGGGGTCGTCCTGGGCGTCCGCGGCGACGGCGGCGAGAAGGGAGATCATGCCCGCGGCCAGGAGCCGGCGCGATCCAATTCGGCTGCTCATACGGATTAGTTCCTTAACGTTCGATGCCGGAGTTCCTCTCCTTTGTACACCGCACGGCCTTTCTCGTCGAGGAAAGGTTGATATTGCTTCCCCTTCAAACGGGGATGGCGATACTGGCGAGGTCTAATCCGGAGAGGATCCCGTGACGCACGACAGCGAATTCCGGCTTCCCAAGGGAGTGGTTCCGCGCACGTATCGCCTATTCCTGGAGCCCGACCTGGACGCGCTCCGCTTCGCGGGAGAGGTGACGATCGGCATCGACGTCCGCGAGGCGACGCGCGAGATCGTCCTTCATTCCGTCGACCTCGAGATCGAATCGGCCGCGATCGGCGGGACGTCCCTCGAGGTGAAGCCCGATCCCGCGCGCGAGCGGGTCGCCCTCGTCGCCCCGCAACCGCTGACGGTCGGCGCGGCCTCGGTCACGCTCAAGTTCCGCGGGGGCCTCCGCGAGGACATGCGGGGCTTCTACCGGAGCCGGTACGCGCTGCCCGACGGAACGAAGCGCGTGCTCGCGACCACGCAGTTCGAGGCGACGAGCGCACGGCGCGCCTTCCCGTGCTTCGACGAGCCCGCGCTGAAGGCGACGTTCGACGTCACGCTCGTCGTTCCGCAGGACCGCCTCGCGATTTCCAACATGCCGATCGCGGCGGAGGAGCCGGCGGCGGGCGGGAAGCGGCGCGTGCGGTTCGCAAGCAGCCCGAAGATGTCCACCTACCTCGTGGCGTTCGCGGTCGGCGAGTTCGAGAGCATCGAGGGGAAGACGAAGGACGGGATGCCGGTCCGGGTCTTCTCCACGCCGGGCCACAACGAGCTCTGTCGTTTCTCCCTGGAGACGGCGATCCGCGGCCTGGAGTACTTCGGGAACTACTACGGGATCCCGTACCGGTCGGCGCTCCCCAAGCTGGATCTCCTGGCGATCCCGGATTTCGAGTACGGCGCGATGGAGAACTGGGGGGCGATCACGTTCCGGGAGACGGCGATCTTCGTGGATCCCAGGACCTCCTCCATCCCGCAGCGGCGTCGCGTCGCGGAGGTGGTGCTCCACGAGCTCGCTCACCAGTGGTTCGGGAATCTGGTGACGCCGGAGTGGTGGAGCTACCTCTGGCTCAACGAGAGCTTCGCCACCTACATGGCCTACAAGGCCTCCGACGCGCTCTTCCCGGACTGGCGGATCTGGGAGGAGTACCTCGCGCAGATCACATCGGCCGGGAGATCGCTCGACAGTCTGCGCACGTCGCATCCCGTCGAGGTGATCGTCCGCGACGCCAACGAGGTCGACCAGATCTTCGACGCCATCTCCTACAACAAGGGGGGATCGGTCCTGCGGATGCTGGAGCACGCGGTGGGCGAGGAGGCCTTCCGCCGGGGCGTACGGCGCTACCTGGAGGGGAACGCGTACTCCAGCGCGACGACCGACGACCTCTGGGCCGCGCTCAGCGAGGGGACCGGCGTCGACGCGAGCCGGATGATGGACGGCTGGACGAGGAAGACGGGGCTCCCCGTCGTGATCGCGAAGCGCGAGGGAGGGCGGCTCCGCGTCCGGCAGGAGCGGTTCCTCCTGGACCGCGACCCGGCCCATCCGGCGGAGGATCCGGCGTTGTGGGAGATCCCCCTTTCAATTCCGGGGGGCGGGGCCCGGCTGACCGAGCGCGAGGCGGTCCTCGATGCGCCGGCGGGCTGGGTCAAGCTGAATGGCGGGCAGACGGGATTCTTCCTGGCCCACTACGACGAGGCAGGCTGGCGCGACCTCGCGGGCGCGATCGAAGGCATGGCGCTCGGGGCGCTGGACCGCTACGGGGTGCAGGAGGATGCCTATGCGCTGATGCGAGCCGGATACCTCGACGTGCCGCAGTATCTCCGGATCGTCTCCGCGTACTCCCGCGAGGAGAACCACCACGTCTGGGCCGGTCTGGCGGACGGGGTATCGGCGCTGGCGGACATCTTCGCCGGCGATCCCGACGTCTCCCGGCTCGAGACCTGGGCTCGGGGACTCTTCCGACCGATCGTCGAGAAGGTGGGCTGGGAGGAGCGCGCGGACGAACCGTCCGACCGAGTCCTGCTGCGCGCCACGGTGCTGGGCGCGGCGGTCCGGTTCGGCGATCCCGACGCCGTCGCCCGGGTGAAGGAGCGGTTCGAGGCCGCGCGAAAGAACCTCGCCGGAGCGGCGCCGAACCTGCGCTCGATGATCCTTTCGGGAGCCGCGCGTCATGGGGGCGACGAGATCCTGGACGGCCTGATCGAACTCCACGGGAAGACGGAACTGCCCGAAGTGAAGGTGCAGTTGCTCCGCGCGATGGGGGCGTCCCGGCGCGAGGGGACGCTGCGCCGTGCGGTGGCCTACGCGCTCTCCGACCAGGTCCGGCGGCAGGACGCGATGGTCGTCTTCGCGGGCGTGCCGATGGAGGTCAGGCGGTCCGCGTGGGGGCTACTCCAGGAGCACTGGTCCGTGCTGGACGAGCGGTACGGGAAGTCCGGGCTGATCGGCCGCTTCATCGAAGGGGCGGCTGCGGGAATCCCGAGCGAGGCGCACGCGGACGAGGTCGAGGCCTTCTTCAAGGCCCATCCCGCGCCGTACGCGAGCGAGAAGATCCGTCAGACGCTGGAGGGGATCCGGGCTCGGGCGCGGTTCCGCGCGAGGAATCGCGACGGCGTGGCGCGGTTCTTCAACGCCTAGCCCGCTCGCGCAACGCTCTACGGAGAATCCGCGCGGCCTGTCTCGGGAGCGGGAATTCCCAACTGCCAACCGATGTTTCGGTACCGATGTTCCCGGTCGTACACGCTTGGGATTCGGGAGTTTCTTGGGAGTTTCCGATTGGGAGCTGAGGGTTCCCGCCCTTGAGACACCCCGCAGGATTGCTCCCCGGGGCCTGACTCAGGCGGGTTACTCGGTCTGGATGCCCTTCTTGACGAGCATCTCAACCAGTTCCTGCCAGTCCGCCTGGAGGGACGGCAGGGAGGATTGGCGGATCTTGCGCGAGGGGGAGGCGCTGATGCCGCGGATCTTCGAGATGCTCTCCGTCAGCGCGCGGATCAGGAGCCGCGTGCTCTGCAGGTCCTGGGGGTCGGGGGTCTTGGGGAAGCGCTCGATGCGCTCCTGAAGCTTGGTCACCTTGGTCACCACGTCGTTCATATCCGACACAAGCATCAAGCGATCTCCTAGTTGGGGGTCACTACCGGCATCATTATATCGGCGGGGGGGGCGCGTTGCCTAGTGCTATTACGTCGGAGGCCTGCTTGAGGGAGAGGGCGATGCGGCGGAGGGCGAGGTCGACGGAAAGCACCTTCACCCGCACCACCTGGCCCGCCCGTACGACCTCGGCAGGGTCGCGGATGAACCGCGGGGCGAGCTCGGAGACGTGGACCAGGCCGTCCTGGTGGACGCCGATGTCGACGAACGCGCCGAACCGCGTGACGTTGGTGACCACGCCCTCGAGGAGCAGCCCGGGCTTCACGTGGTCGAGGCATGTCACCGAGGGATCGAACGCGGCCGCGAGGAACTCCTTCCGGGGGTCGCGGCCGGGCTTCTTCAGCTCCTCGAGGATATCGAGGACGGTGGGGAGGCCGCTGCGCTCGTCCACGAACTCCTCCGCGCGGACGTCGAGGTCCTTCGCGATCAGCTCCGCGACGGGCCGGCCGAGGCGGCGGGCGATCCGCTCGACCACCGGATAGCTCTCGGGGTGGACGGCGGAGGCGTCCAGGGGATTGGCCGCGTCGGGGATCCTGAGGAAGCCGGCCGCCTGCTCGAACGCCCTGGGCCCCAGCCGGGGGACGCGCTTGAGGTCCTCGCGGGACCGGAAGGGCCTCTCGGCCACGATCCGCTCGGCGACGTGCCGCGTGAGCCCCGCGACGTGCGACAGCAGCTCGGCGGAGGCCGTGTTGACGTCGACGCCCACCCCGTTGACGCACGACTCCACGACGTGGTCGAGCTCGCGCCTGAGCCGCTCCGAGTCCACGTCGTGCTGGTACTGCCCGACCCCGATGGCCCTGGGATCGATCCGGACCAGTTCGGCGAGCGGATCCTGGAGGCGCCGGGCGATGGAGATCGCGCCGCGCACCGTGACGTCCAGATGAGGGAACTCGCGCACGGCCGCGTCGGAGGCCGAGTAGACCGAGGCGCCCGCCTCGCTCACCGCGGTCGCGGGGATGCCCAGGGCCGCCTTGCGGAGGAAGTCCTCGAGCTCGCGCGACCCGGTCCCGTTCCCGTAGGCGATCCGCGCTACGCCGTGGGCGGAGATCAGGCGCGAAAGCGTGGGGGCTGCGTCGGGGCGGTCGGGAAAGACGACCGCCTTGTCGAGAAACCTCCCCGCGCGGTCGATCACCGCGACCTTGCAGCCGGTGCGCAGGCCGGGGTCGATCCCGAGCAGGGCCTCGCCGCGGACGGGAGGCGCCAGGAGGAGATTCCTCAGGTTCTCCGCGAAGACCCGGATGGCCTCCTCGTCGGCGCGCTCGCGGAGGATCGCGCGCAGCTCGGTCTCGATCGAGGGAGCGAGGAGTCGCGCGACTGCGTCGGCGGCGATCTTCCGGAAAAGCTCCCGGTGGGGCGAGGCGGGCCGGTTGAACGCGCGGTCGATGCGCTCCAGGAGGGGCGCTTCGTCCACCTCGATGGAGACCGAGAGGACCTCCTCGCGCTCCCCTCGGCAGACGGCGAGGAGGCGATGGGCGGCGATCCGCGAGAGAGGCTCCGAGTAGTCGAAGTACATCTCGAACTTGGAGCGGTCCGCGGGGGCGCCGCGCTTCTTCCGGGCCCGGAGGAGGCCGTGCCTGAGCGTCCGTTCGCGGGCCCACTCTCGGGTGGGGGCGTGCTCGGCGATCCGCTCGGCGAGGATGTCGCAGGCCCCGGCGATCGCCTCCGGGTCTCCCGACGCGGGGCGGTGGGCCCAGATCAGCTCGGCGAGCGGAGCGTATCCCTGCTCCCGCGCGATCTGGGCTCGGGTGCGGCGCTTCGGCTTCCAGGGGAGGTAGAGGTCCTCGAGCCGCTGCTTGTCGCGGCACTCGACGATCTCGCGCTCGAGGTCGGGGGTGAGGGCGCCCTGCTCGCGGATGGAGTCGAGGACGGTCGCCTTCCGCTCTCGGAGGGCCTCGTGGAACGCGAGGCGGTCCTTGATCTGTTTGAGTTGGGTCTCGGTGAGCCCTCCGGTCCGCTCTTTGCGATAACGGGCGATGAAGGGGAGGGTGGCCCCTTCGGCGAAGAGGTCGGCCGCGGCGGCCGTCTGGCGGCGGATCGACGCGAACTCGTCGAGGAGCATCTCGCGATGCCGGGCCGCCAGGTCCAGCGCCATCCCGTGAGGCTACGCGGGGGAGCGTGCGAAGGTCAAGGAAATCGGTCCGCCCCGACGCGGTGTAACGTAAGCGGTCGCCGACGATATAGCCGACCAGGGATTCTCGAGGGACATCATGACCTCCATCCTCCTCCTGGCTGCCCTGTTCGCGCAGGACCTGAAATCCGCCGACCCGCACCCCGTTGTGGCGGGGTTCGAGCGGTTCGGAGCCGAGGACCCGCTTGAGGGGGGCCGCCTGCTGATCGGCGAGCTCAACTGCGTCGCTTGCCACAAGGGCGACGCCGCCGTCGACGCGAAGAAGTCGCCCCTCCTCGGCGACGCGGGATCGCGGCTCCGGCCGGAATGGCTCGTGAAGTGGATCGCCGATCCGCAGGCGGTCAAGCCGGGCACCACGATGCCGAATCCCCGCGTGGCGAAGGAAGACATCGAGCCCCTGGTCCACTATCTGATGTCCCTGAAGTCGTCCGCTCCCCTGCCGCCGCTTGCGGGGGGCGCCGCGAAGGCGAAGGAGATCTTCAACCGCGCCGGATGTGCGGCGTGCCATGCCCCGATGGGGGAGAACGTCGACGTGAAGGGCGACCGGGCCGTCATCCCGAGAGGCGATCTCAAGGAGAAGTATTCCAGCGCCGCAGCGCTGGCTCATTTCCTGATGGACCCCCTCAAGTGGCGGCCGTCCGGTCGGATGCCGAAGATGAACCTTACGGCGCCCGAGGCGATGGCGATCGCGACGCTCGCCATCGGTCTCCCGTCGCGCGGGGCGGACGATCCGGGCGAGACGGTCGCGGGGCTGGCGTTCGAGTGCTACGAGGGCAACTGGGGGCAGTTGCCCAACTTCGAGTCGCTCAAGCCCTATGCGGCGGGGACGACCGGCCAGTTCGACGTCAAGCTGGCCAAACGGGACGACTACTTCGGGATGCGCTTCCGGGGGTACCTCGAAATCCCGAAGGACGGGCTCTACACGCTCTCCACCCACTCCGACGACGGGAGCCGCCTCGTGATCGGCCGGACGCTCGTGGTGAACAACGACGGCGTCCACGGCGGGCAGACCGCGACCGGGGCGATCGAGCTCAAGAAGGGGAAGCACGCGATCACGGTCGAATTCTTCGAGGGCGGGGGCGGAGAGGAGCTGTCGGTCCTGTGGGAGGGGCCCGGGATCCCCTCGGCGCCGATCCCCGCTAAGGCGCTCAGCCGCCGGGCGGACGGGCAGTTCGCGCTGGCGGAGACGGCCGACTCGGGCGCCGCGCGCTTCGCCGTGGATCCGGCCCTGGCGAAGCGCGGCCGCGAGACGTTTCTCAAGTCCTGCGTCTCGTGCCACCAGGTCGAGAAGGGCGACAAGCCCGTCGAGTCCCAGCCGCTCGCCTCGCTCAAGGAAGGCGAGTGCAAGGGTCCGTCGTACGCGCTCACGGCGAAGCAGGCGGGGGCGATCAAGGCCGCGCTCGCGAAGCCCGCCTCGCCGGACCGGCTCCACCGGACGATGCGGGCGCTCAACTGCGCCGCGTGCCATGAGAGGAACGGGAAGGGCGGGCCCGAATCCGGTCGCGATCCCTACTTCATCAGCAGCGGGGACGATATGGGCGAGGAAGGCCGGATCCCCCCGCACCTGACCGGGGTCGGCGCGAAGCTGCGGAAGGAGTGGCTCCAGAACGTCCTCGCGAACGGCACGAAGGTCCGTCCCTACATGCAGACGCGGATGCCCGCCTTCGGGATCGCGAACGTCGCCTTCCTGGCCGACGAATTCGAGAAGGCGGACCCCGCTCCCGGCGCTCCCGCGGCCGAGCGTGACCGGGAACTCGTCAAGGCGGGGCGGCAGCTCATGGGGACGAAGGGCCTCCAGTGCATCACGTGCCACACGTTCGCGGGCCACAAGTCGCTGGGCATCCAGGGCATGGACATGACGCTCATGGCCGGGCGGCTGCGGCGCGAGTGGTTCGGCCGGTACCTGATCGATCCGCCCGGACTGCGTCCCGGCACCCGCATGCCGACCTTCTGGCC
>CAZSCC010000706.1:0-60349 GCA_964604905.1 uncultured Planctomycetales bacterium | reverse complement strand
GCTCTCGGTCCGGAGTCTGGCCGCCTATCCCTCCTCCGCCGGGGGTTGGGAGGCGGTCGTGCGGATGCGGGGCCGGACCCTGGCGAGGATCCCGTGATCCCGGCGTCGTCGATCGAGCCCGCCGGCCTGCGGTGTCGTCGCGACGTCTACCGGTTCACGCGTCGGCAGGGCCTTCGCCACGAAGATGCCGAGGATGTGGCGCAGGATGTGGTCTTCCGGTTGTGGCGCGGGGGATTCCTCGGAGGCGGACACCGGCTGGCCTTCGTCGTGGCCCGGCGCGTGACGGCCTCCTTCCTGCGTCGCGAGCTGGCCCGCAAGCGGGACCGCAGGAGGCAGGTGGTGCTGGAGGACCGCGAGCTCGCGGGAGCGCCCGGGGCCGACCGGACCTGCGAGGCGCGAGAAGAGGCCCGCCGGATCCTGGCGGCCATGAAACGGCTCGAGCGGGATCCCGGGATCAGAGTCCTTCAGCTTCGCCTGGAAGGGAGGAGCTATCAGGAGATCGCCCGCCGTCTCGGCCGGCGGGTCCATGACGTGACCAACCATCTCCATATGGTCCGAAGCCGGCTCAAGGCCGAACTCGGGAGACTAGATCGAACGAGCCCCATCAGTGCCGGCCCGGCCGCCGGGAGCCCCCGCCTCACTCTCCCCAGGGGGCTCCCGCGGCGGGCCTTTCGAAAGGAGCGCTCGAAACATCGGTGAGGAAAGGAGGTGTCTGGATGGCTCCAGGGGCGGGAGGAGGGCGGGGAAGCCATTTCCCCCCACGCCATGCACCCGCTCGCGGACTCGCCCTCCTTCCCGTTCCTCTCCCGGGCCGCGGGACTGGCCCGCCTCATTCAGGCTTCCTGGAGCGAGCTCGCGTTGGGATTTGGGAGTTCCGCCCCACCGAGACAGGCGGCCGTCCTGCGTGCAAAAGCCTGAATAGGGGCGGCTACGCCCATCCCTCGAGCGCCTCGACGGTCCGCCGGAGGACTTCCGTACGGGCGTGCCACTTGTGGTTGGCCGCGATGAGGAACCAGGGGGCCGCGCCCGTGTCGGTCCGCTCGAACATGTCGTCGATGGCCCGTTCGTACTGCTTCCAGCGCTTCCGGTTCCTCCAGTCGTCGGGCCCGATCTTCCAGTTCTTGTAGGGGTTCTTCTCGCGCTCGTGGAAGCGGCGGAGCTGCTCCTTCTTCGAGATATGCAGGAAGAACTTCAGGACGCAGCAGCCGTCGTCCGCCAGGAGTTTCTCGAACTGGTTGATCTCGTCGTACGCGCGGCGCCATTCCTCCTTGCGGGCGAACTTCTCGATCCGCTCCACCAGGACCCGCCCGTACCAGCTCCGGTCGAAGATCGCGATCTCGCCGGGCCCCGGGACCCTCTGCCAGAATCTCCAGAGGTAGTGCCGGGCCTGTTCTTCCGGGCGGGGGGCGGCGATCGGGTAGACCTTATAGCCGCGGGGGTCCAGCCGTTCCGTGAGCCGCCGGATCGATCCGCCCTTCCCGGCGGCGTCCCACCCCTCGAACACGATGATGGCGCGCCTCTGCTTCTGGAAGGTCCGGCGCTGCAGCTCGAGCATCCGGAGCTGGTATTTCTTCAGGCGCTCCTCGTACTCGTCCTTGTCCTTCAGCTTCGGATGGTCGCGGACGTCCTCGAGACGCGGCATCGATGCTCCTCTCCTCAGGATGGCCCGGGGAGGACCCTATCACGACCGGACGAAGGGCGCAAGGGTCGCCGGCGGGCTTCACGGTCGCTTCACCCGATCTTCGGAGGTCCTTTACCGGCCCGGACGAGAATGGAGCGCGTGGGTTCTTGAGTGCAGAGGAGGACGCATGCAGAAGCTGAAGGAGGCGCCCAAGTCCGCCGCGAAGCGGGTCCGGTTCGCGGTCCGACTCCCCCAGGCGGACGAGGTCGCGATCACCGGGAGCTTTTCACACTGGGATCCGGAGGGGATTCCCCTGCACCACGGAGGCCGCGACGAGTGGTACACGACCCTCGACCTGGCGCCGGGGGTCTACGAGTATCGCCTCAAGATCGACGGGGATTGGCGCGACGATCCCGACGCCGCCCGCAAGGTCCCGAACCCCTTCGGGTCCGAGAACGGGGTCCTCATCGTGGGCCCGTAAACCCGGGCTCACATTAACCCTCGGCCGGGGGGATGACCGCACATCCCGGGTGCGGCTCCTCCCGGCCGATTCAGCCTCGCTCTCTTGGCGATCCGTTGATCCTCCCTCAGCCCGCCCTTTACCGTCGCGCCGGAGGATGCCTTGCGCCAGTAAGGAGAAGGGCCATGGAGATCGTCGCGGAAGCCTTCGAAGCCAGGGTTCTCGTGGTGGTGGGAGGGTCCTTTCCCCGGCGGGCCTTGCGCTCCGCGCTCACCTGGGCGGGCTTCCGGACCGACGCGGAATCGAACGGCATGGATGCGGTGGAACGGGCGTACGGAGGAGGCTACGACTCCGTGGTCTGCGACCTGGATCTGCCCGGGATGAGCGGGCTGGCCGTCGCCCTGAGCCTCGGGTGCATGGCCAGACCCCCGCGCGCGATCTTGATCGCGGAGCGTCTCTCCCCCGCCCTGGTCCAGGCGGCCGAGCGGGCGGGCGCGGCCGAGGTGGTCGCGAGGCCCCTGAGGATCCCGGAGCTCGTGGACAAGTTGCGCGACTTGACCCGGGATCGGAAGACAGCGGGGCGACGGGGCCTCAACGTGGTGGCGCGCGTCGCGCCCAGCCGCGGGCACGACTGCTCCGGCGAGGAGGTCGTCCTCCGGGTGGAAGCCGGGACCCTCGCCCGGGTGCTCTGCTCGGACCGCTGCGACCGGGAACCGTCGCAGGGGTGCGACGGCGTCCCGGATTTCCGAGCGGGCGAGATCGTCTGGATTCCCCGGGAATGGGGCGGGGAGCAGGGCGTCGGACTGCAGGTCCGGGAGCTCCGCGCCGTTCCCCCGCGTCCCCCGGAGAGCCTATGACAGGTTCTCCCTCCTCAGGAGGAAGCGGCGGCCCCGTTTCGCCGGCCGAGGGCGTTCCGGCCGGTCCGCGGGTGCGCAGCGATAGCAGAGGGGCTGGTTCTCGATCACACGGGCCTTCCCCCTGAAGAAGTCCTCCTTCGGGAGGATCCGCCCGCAGCCGGCACAGTAGTAGATCTCCATGGCGTTCCCCTTTCTCTTCCGAGGGTCTTGAGGCCCGGACCCAGGAGTCCGTCCAGGTCCCCGACGAGTTCCGACGCGGAAGCGTACCGGGCCTCCCTCGACCGCGCGAGGAGCCTCCGGAGCACGCAGGCGACCGGGAGGGTCGGGGAGAGGCCGGGGATCTCCTGGGGCAGGACTTCCAGATGTCTCCTCATGACGGATTCGGGCGAGGCCCCGTCGAAGAGCCGTCGCCCGGCGAGCATCTCGTGGAGCGTGATCCCGAGGGAGTAGAGATCGCTGCGCCCATCCAGAGGTCCGCCGAGGACCTGCTCCGGGGACATGTAGTGCGGGGTCCCCATGACGGTCCCGTCGACCCGGGACGTTCCGGAGCCGCCCGCCAGGAAGGCCAGACCGAAATCGGTGACCTTGACCTGCCCGTTGCGCCCAATCAGGATGTTGGCCGGCTTGATGTCGCGATGGACCACCCCCGCGGCGTGGGAGTGGACCAGCGCGAGGGCGACGTCCCGCGCGAGGGCGGTCGACCGGCGAAGCGAGAGCCGGGACCGGCGCCGGATGACTTGTTCCAGGTCGGTTCCTTCCACGTACTCCATGATCAGGAAGGGCCGGCCATTCTGCTCGTCCACGTCGTGGACTTTGACGATGTTGGGATGGTTCAGGCGCGCGGCGGCGACCGCCCCCTTCTCGAACTGCTCCACCGAGGCGGGCCGGCCGCTCTCGTCGGGGGAGAGGATCTTCACGGCGACGCGACGCCTGAGGAAGAGATGCTCCGCGAGATAGACGCTCGTCATCCCGCCCTTCCCGAGGAGGGAGAGCAGGCGGCATTTTCCGAAGGTCCGGCCGATCAAGGGACACCCCACGAGTTCCGTTCGCCCACATGCCCTGAGTCATCCTCTGTCGCATTGCATCCCATGGGCGCAAGCGGGCCGTGAACGGGGTGAAAGGGCGCGGCGAAGAGAGTCCGCGGGCCGGGATCGCCCGTGTAAATGTTCGGTAAAGGGCCTTCTCCTCGCGAGGATCTGCAGTACACTCCTCCCTGCACCGGCGCCTCGAGCGCCCGGAATCGTTGGATGAATCATCGATGAACGCCGACCCAGGATCCCCGGATCGCGCCAAGGCGAAGGAGACGCTTCCGACGCCGGATTCCACCGAAGACCTCATCGAGCGGGGAATGAAGGGACTCCTCTCCCACGACTTCGAAGTCCGCGCCTCGGCGGTGGAGCTGCTCGCCGGCCGGGGGGAGGAGGCCGCGACCGCCCTTGTGGATGTGCTTCTGAAAAGACGGGACGAGCCCCATCTTCTCTCCGGAGCGGCCGAAGCCCTTGCGGAGATCGGAAGGCCCGCCCTCCCGGCGGTCCTGGCGGGACTGGAGCGTCTCGTCGATCTCCGGCGTCCGGTCGACGTCTATCTTCTGGAGACCCTCGCCGATCTCCTGGGGCAGTTCAACGATCGCCGGGCCGTCGAAGGGCTGGCCCGGCAGGTCGAGAGGCTCCGCCACGCGGAACGGACCCACGAGGATCACCGGGTCCGGGAGTGCTGCGGGGCGGCTCGGCTTCGCCTGCGTCGGGTCCTGTTCGACCTGGGAGACCGCCGGGGAGCGGAGGAACTGGTCTCCCTGCTGGGCGACGGCAGGAGGCGCGTGCCGGCCGGTCTGGTGGAGCTTCTGGAGAAGCTCGGGACCCGGGACGCCCTGATCCCGCTGGCACGGCTGGAGGCGATCGAGGAGCCCGTGTCGCGCTCGGGGGCGCATCTCATCCGCGAGGCCATCCGCGCCATCGCCCACCGGGAACGCCTGCGCCCGGACGACCCGCTGATCCGGAAGGCGGGTTCCACCGAGCGGACCGCCCTCGAGCGGATCCTTCCGAAGTTGAAGCCCCCAGGCTAGCGCTCCCGCACCAGGATCTCCGCCAGCGCCCGGCCCTCGCTGCCGGTCGGGGGCGGGACGTCCAGCAGGTGGGCCAGCGTCGGGGCGATGTCCGTGGGCTCGACCGCCTGCGCGTATCGCCCGGGACGGATCCATTTCCGCCCGAGGAACGCCAGCGGCACCCGGGTGTCGTACGTCCAGGGGGCGCCGTGCATCGCCGCGTAGGCGGAGTCCTTGTCGGCCAGGAACCATCCGTCCCGCTGGAGGACGAGGAGGTCGCCGCTTACCTGAGGGTGCCACGCCCTGGAGGCGAGGAGCCCGAGCCGGGTCGGCGGCACCTGCCCCGACAGGAGCTGCGTCCGCGTGAGCACCGTATGGACTCCCGGATAGCCCGACAGGAAGAGCGCCGCCTGGCGCTCCACCTCGGAACGATCGAGCTTCTTCTCCTCGATCGGCGCGCCGTCGAGGTAGACGTTGGGGAGCCACCACGAGAGCACGTACGCCCCCTCGCCGAACTTCTCTGAGAGGCGCCGGTTGAGCTGCTTCACCATGTCGTCGTGATCGATCCGACCGGCATCGAGCTTCACGACGTCCCGGTAGTACTCGGGGGAGTAGGGGAAGCCGTGGTCCGCGGTGAGCACGGAGAGCGTCTGGTCCGCGCCCGCCGATTCGTCGAGCGACTTGAAGAGGCGCGCCAAGGCGCGGTCGAGGCGGACGAGATCGTCCCGCGATTCCGGACTTTCGGGTCCGAAGACGTGGTTCACCAGGTCGTGGCTCGAGAAGCTGATGGCCAGGAGGTCGGTCGCGCCGTCCGGATTCCGTCCGAGCTTCTCGCCGCGGATCAACGCCTCGGTGAAGTCCAGGAGGTGGTCGTACCCGAAGGGGGTCGCCGCCAGCGCGGCGTAATAGTCGGGCCCGACCTGGTCCTTTCCTCCGGTGATCCGATGGGGGAACGTCTTGCCCAGGCCCTTGTAGTTGGGGACGTGGGCGCGCTCCTCTCCCGCCGGCTCGCCGGGATCGAGGGGCTTCCACTCCGTCCCGAACCACCGGTCCTGGGGGGCGGTCTCGTGGAAGCGGCGGCACCATTCGGGATAGTCCTTCCGGTAGTAGGAGCTCGTGATGAAGCGTCCCGTAGCGCTGCTGTAGAAGTAGGCGCCGCCCAGCTTGCCGGCGGGCAGGATCGCGCCCCGGTCCTTGAGCGAGGTGGCGAAGACCCGGGACTTGAATCCGCTGGCGAGCCGGAGCTCGTCGCCGATCGTGGTGACGAGGAGGTTGCGGGGAGAAGTCCCGGCGTGTTCCTTGGTGGGCTCGCCGAGATAGGTGCTGGACGAATCCTCCGCGCAATAGACCCGCTTCTTCGTGCGGGGGTCGAACCAGTCGTTCCCGACCACCCCGTGGCGGTAGGGATAGGCGCCGCTCAGGATCGTGGCGTGGCCCGCCCCCGTGACGGTCGTCGAGTGGCCGTACTGGGCGCCGGTGAACCAGGCGCCGTGGGACATCAGCCGGCGGAATCCGTCCTCTCCGAGCCGCGCGGCGTTCTGCCCGATCTGGCCCGGCGGGAGGCCGTCGATGATGAGGACCACGACCAGCTTCGGGGCGTCGTCCTGGCGCGGATGAACGCGCGCCGTCGAGATCGCCCCCCAGCCCGTCAGGAGCCCGAGGAAGAGGAATCCGAGGATCACCCGCTGGGTCGGCTTCATCGTCTGGACTCCTTTCGACAGGGCCCGCCAGTAGATCGCGGCTCTGTCAACGGCGCGTGGAGGCCGGGTAAAGCCTTCGCGAACTCCCGCCTCAGGCCGGCACGCGCCGTTCCCGCGTGTCGAAGAGGCGTTCCGGCGGGGAGGCGGACTGCTTGAGCTCGATCCGGCTGCGCGGGCCGATCCGGATCACGTTGGAGCGCCAGACGAGAGTGCGGCTCAGGAGCGGGACGAACCAGAGGAGACCTCGCGTGACGCTCAGGAAGAACTCAAGGAGCGGATAGAGGAACAGGGGCCGTCGGACCCCCACCGCCCGTTCGGCCGCGGCATCGAGGCCCGCGGTCGCCGCGAGCGCGGCCCCCGCGATCGCCCATCCGGCCGGCGTACGGAGGACGAGCGCCGCGGCGAGCGCCAGGAAGACGGGATTGAGCAGGAACTCCCCCAGGTAGCCGGCGGGATTCATGTGGCGCCGTAGCCGCGCCCACCGGAGATGCCGGCTCATGAACTCGCCCAGCGTGCGGCGGCCCAGGATATTGTCGATCACGTGGGCCGAGACCACCACGGGCCGCCCCCGGGCCGCCAGCTCCTCCGCGCACACCTGGTCCTCGGCGAGGAACCTCGAGAGGAACTCGAACCCTCCGATGGCTCCCAGGTCGTCGCGGTGCAGGAGCATCGACTTGCCGACCGCGCAGGGGAGCTTGAGGAGCTTCGTGATCGCGCAGACCCCGCCCATCACGAAGGCGTTGAGCTGGAGGGACTCGAGGGCCGCGCCGAGCCCCCGCTCCCCCGTCCCGCGGAAGAGCGACCAGACGAGCCCCGCCCCCGATCGCGCCCGGTGGGCCACGAGGTCCCGGAGGTAGCCCGGCCGGACCCGGATGTTGCTGTCGCTGATCAGGAGGAGCGGGTGGCGCGCGCGCCGGGAGAGGTTCGCGAGATTGTTCACCTTGGGGTTCAGCCCCACCGCCCGCGAGCTGCTGAGGATGGTCGAGCGGACGTGCGGATGGTCCGCCGCGACCCGCTCCGCCACGGCCAGCGCCTCGTCGTCCCCGTCCTCCGTGCCCAGGATCAGCTCGTAGCCGGGGTAATCGAGCCGGAAGAGGCTCCGGAGGTTCTCCTCGAGATCCGCATCGACCCCCTTGAGCGGCTTGAGGATGGTTACGGGCGGGAGTTCGGCGGGCGGCGGGGGAGGGGCGGCCCGGAGGAGCGCCCTCTGGGAGAGTCTCATGACCGCGACGAGCCCCAGGCTCAGCGCGACCAGCGAGGCCGAGACGACGGCGAAGGCCGTCACGCGTTCACCATCATCGCCGGTTCGGAGACGGGGGGCAGGAGCCCGTCGCGGCCCACGTGGAGGAGCTCCAGGCGTCCGTCGAAGTGCTCGACCAGCGCCGAGCAGTTCTCCACCCAGTCGCCGCAGTTCGCGTAGATCAGTTCGTCCATCGGCTTGATCTCGGGGCGGTGGATGTGCCCCGTGACGACGATGTCCGCGCACCGCTTCCGGGCGTAGACGGCGAGCTCCTGGTGGTAGTTGCTGACGAAGTTGACGATGTACTTCACCTTCTGCTTGGCCCACGCGGCCGGGGACCAGTAGGGCCAGGAGAACTTCCGCCGGATCCCGTCGTATCCGCGGCCCATGGCCAGGAGGACGTCGTAGAACCAGTCCCCGATGGCGGTCAACACGGGGTGGTGGCTCACCACGGTGTCGAACTCGTCGCCGTGGAGGATGAGGGTGCGGCGATCGTCGGCCGTCCGGTGGATCGCCTCCCGGCGGATCTCGATCCCGCCGAACTCGAATCCGGCGTACGTGCGGAAGAGCGCGTCGTGGTTCCCCGGGATGTAGGTGACCTGCGTCCCGTCCTGGGCGTGGGTGAAGATCCTGCGGAGGACCTGCTCGTGGGAGCTCGGCCAGTGCCAGCGCCGCCTCATGCTCTCCAGGTCGATGATGTCGCCGACCAGGTAGAGGTGCTCGCAGGCCATGGACGCCAGGAAGTGCAGCAGGGGTTCCACCCGGCACGCCTTCGTGCCCAGGTGGACGTCGGAGATCCAGACCGTCCTGTACTCGTACACCTTCCGCATCATCGTTCCTCCCTCTCTCTCGGATCCGCAGGGAGCATAAGACACTCGTGTAAGCGGGGAGTGTACGGCGGATTAATTGTTCAAGAAGACCGCGCGCCCGCGACGATATCGGACGGTCGAGGTCGAGGAGGATTCGTGATCGCATCTCCGTGGGTCGCGCTCTACTTTTTCGCGGTCGCCCTGGTCCTGGCGCTGCTCGAGATCCAGATCGAAGGTCCCCATGGCTGGGCGGAGCGGCTTCCCACGTGGCGGTGGGATACTCCGGCCGTCCGGAAGTGGCTCGGGAAGCCGGTGACGGGCTATCACGTCTGTCTCAACCTGTTCATCCTGCTCCTCCTCCACCTGCCGGCCGTGGTCGGGGGGACGTCGATCGAGCGCGAAGGGGAGATCCTGTCGCTCTACTTCCTCCTGTGCGTGACGTGGGACTTCCTCTGGTTCGTCCTCAATCCCCACTTCGGCCTCCGGCGGTTCAAGCCGGAGCACGTCTGGTGGTTCCGGGGATGGTGGCTGGGGCTGCCGCGCGCGTACTTCGGCGGCCTCGTCCTGTCGTTCGCCCTCTTCGTGGGCTCGGCCCCTCCGGGAATGCGGGAGGTCCGGAGCGTCTCCTGGGGCCTCTTCCTCGGCCAGTTCGCGGGGATGACCCTCCTGGTCCTCATGCCGGCCCTCCTTCGACGTCGGCCCGCCGAGGCGCGCTGATCCGCCTTAACACGTTCTTAACCTTCACTTAGCGGCTTCTTGACGCTCCCTTTGCACAGTGTTTGCGGAGGTGAGCATGAGAATCATCAGCGTCGCCCTGCTCGTCGGACTGGCGGCTTCGGGATGCGGCCAGGCTTCGGACGATACCCTGGTCGCCTACGGCCGCGAAAACAGCTCCGGGACCTACATGTACTTCAAGGAGCACGTCCTGGAGAACGCCGACTTCGGCGCCGGAGTGCAGACCCTCCAGGGCACCGGCCAGGTGGTCCAGGCGGTCTCGAAGGACAAGCGGGCGATGGGATACGGCGGGATCGCCTACGACAAGGGCGTCCGGGTGCTCAAGGTCAAGAAGGACGCCGCCTCCCCCGCGATCGAGCCCAACGAGGAGAACGTCGTCAAGAGCACCTACCCGATCAGCCGGTACCTGTTCTTCTACACGATCGGCGAGCCCGACGGCGCCCTCAAGCACTTCATCGACTGGGCCCGCGGATCGGAAGGCCAGAAGGTGTGCTCCCAGGTCGGATACTACCCGCTCCCCCTGGACAAGCAGGTGAAGCCGGCCGACGCGCCGCCGGCGGGGAAGAGGACCCTCAGCATGAAGGGCTCGGACACGATGGTGATCCTGGGCGGCAAATGGGTCGAGCACTACATGAAGAAGTTCCCGGACGTGACCCTGGGGGTCACCGGGGGCGGCTCCGGCGTGGGGATCAAGGCGCTCAAGGAGGGCGAGACCGACATCTGCCAATCGTCGCGGCCGATGAAGGCCAAGGAGAAGGAGGAGATGAAGGCGAAGTTCGGGAAGGAGCCCGTGGAGTTCGCCGTCGCGCTGGACGGCCTGGCGATCTTCGTCCACGAGACCAACCCGCTCCGGGAGATCACCCTGGAGCAGCTCAAGGGGATCTATACCGGCAAGGTGAAGACCTGGGGGCAGCTTGCCGGAAAGGCCCCCTAGCGGCCTGCTCCTCTCGGGCAAGAGCCGGCCCCTCGAGAAGTGCATCGAAGCCTTCATCCGCGCCAGCGGATGGATCGTCATTGCCGCGGTGGTCCTGATCTTCGTCTTCGTGGGGAAGGAAGCGCTCCCGCTCCTCACCTCCGAGGAGGTCCATCGCGAGGTCACGGTCCCCTCGATGGTCGGGCCGATCGTGCCCGCGGACGAGAGCCTCTCCGGCTGGGAGCGGTTCGCCGGCCGGTTCTCCTGGCAGCCCGTCGGCGAGAAGCCCAAGTACTCACTCCTGCCGCTCTTCATCGGGACCCTGAAAGTCACCTTCGTCGCGCTCCTCATCGCCCTTCCGATCGCGGTGCTCGCGGCCATCTTCACCAGCGAGTTCGCCCCCCAGTGGGTCCGCGAGTTCATCAAGCCCGCGGTCGAGCTCCTGGCCGGGATCCCGTCGGTCGTCCTGGGGTTCTTCGCGCTCATGGTCCTGGCTTCGTGGATCCAGGACACGTTCGGCCTGATCTTCCGGCTCAACGCCGTCACGGCCGGCGTGGGCCTCGCGCTCGCGGTGATCCCGATCGTCTACACCGTGGCCGAGGACGCACTCTCCGCCGTCCCGCAGTCCTTCCGGGACGGCTCGACGGCGCTCGGGGCCAACCGGTGGCAGACCGCCTGGCGCGTGGTGCTCCCCGCGTCGATGCCCGGCGTCTTCGCCGCGTGCGTGCTGGGCGCGGGCCGCGCGATCGGGGAGACCATGATCGTCCTCATGTCCTCCGGCAACGCCGCTCTCTCCTCGTTCGATCCGACGCAGTCCTTCCGGAGCTTCGCGGCGTCGATCGCGGCCGAGCTCGGGGAGGCCCACCACGGGAGCCCGCACTACCACGTACTCTTCTTCCTGGGCGCGTTCCTCTTCCTGATCACGTTCTGCCTGAATCTGGCGGGCCAGAAGTTCGTCGCCCGCCTGAAGAGGAAGTTGCACTCGTGAACCGCTGGATCCGCGTCGTGGCGTGGCTCTTCACGAGCCTCACGGGCGTCGCGTGCCTCCTCATCCTCGCGATGGTGGCCTTCATCCTGGGCGACATCCTGATCCACGGGTGGCCCCACCTCTCGTGGGAGTTCGTCTCGACGGCGCCGAGCTCGGACCTTTCGGGCGGGGGCATCTTCCCGGCGATCTTCGGGACGGTGGCGCTGGTCCTCATCATGACGGTCGCGGTGGTGCCGCTCGGCGTGGCGGCCGCCGTCTACCTCCAGGAGTACGCCCGCCAGGACTCGCGTCTCGTCGCGCTCGTGCGCCTGGCGCTCCAGAACCTGGCCGGAGTCCCCGCCATCGTCTTCGGGCTCTTCGGGGCGGGGATCTTCGTGCGGTTCTCGGGCGGCACGATCGACGCGCTCTTCTTCGGAGGGAAGAGCACGTTCGGGAAGCCGTGCATCCTCTGGGCCGCCCTCACGCTGGCGGTCCTGACGCTGCCGACCGTCGTCGTCGCGACCGAGGAGGCCCTCCGCGCCGTCCCGCGGAACTTTCGCGAGGCGGCCTATGCGCTCGGGGCGACCCGCTGGCAGGTAGTCTGGCACATCGTCCTCCCCCAGTCGATCGGCGGGGTGCTGACGGGCGGGATCCTCGCGGTCTCGCGCGGCGCGGGGGAGGTCGCCCCGATCCTCTTCACCGGGGCGGCCTATTACCTCAAGCACCTCCCCCTCAAGCTGAACGACCAGTTCATGGAGCTGGGCTACCACGTCTACGTCCTCACCACCCAGTCGCCCGACGTGGAGGCGACCAAGCCGATCCTCTACTCCACCGTCCTCGTGCTCCTGGCGGTGACGTTCGCGCTCAATTTCGTGGCGGTCCTCATCCGCTCGAGGATCCGCAGGAGATTGAGGGCCTCATGAGCCCGATCCTCGAGGTCCAGGGGTTCTCGGCGTGGTACGACCACCACCTGGCCCTCAAGGAGATCTCGCTCGACGTGCTGCCGAACGAGATCCTCGGCGTGATCGGCCCCGCCGGGGGAGGGAAGACGACGTTCCTCCGCAGCCTCAACCGCATGAACGACCTCGACCCGCGCTTCCGCGCCGACGGCACGGTGAAATACCGCGGGGTCGACGTGTACCGGGAGAAGGTCGACGTCGCGGTCCTCCGGAGGAAGCTCGGGATGGTCTTCGCCGTTCCCGTGCCGCTCCCGGGATCGATCTACAAGAACCTGATGCTCGGCCCCCGCCTGAACCGCCGCGGGGAGGACCGGGATGCCCTCGTGGAGAAGTCGCTCCGGGCGGCCTACCTCTGGGACGAGGTCAAGGACCGGCTGACGCTCGCCGGATCGTCGCTCTCGGGCGGCCAGCAGCAGCGGCTCTGCCTGGCGCGCACGCTCATGCTGGAGCCGGACGTCCTCCTCCTCGACGAGCCGTGCTCGGGGCTGGACCCCATCTCGACGGCGAAGATCGAGGAGGCGCTCCAGGAGCTCAAGAAGGAGCTCACGGTCATCCTGGTCACCAACAACGTCATGCAGGCCTCGCGGTGCGCCGACCGGACGGCGTTCTTCCTGCAGGGGCGGCTGGTCGAGGTCGGGCCCACGAGCCGGATCTTCGTCAACCCGAAGGAGAAGGTGACGCATGAGTACATCAGCGGACGTTTCGGGTAGGAGATGAGGAGATGGAAGAAGGAGATAAGGAGATAAGAGGAGATAGGGAGATCGGAGGGACGAAGCTCAAGGTGGAGGATCTCGACGTCTACTACGGGAGCTTCCAGGCCTTGAAGAAGGTGAGCTTCGAGATCCCGACGCGGCGCATCACGTCCCTCATCGGCCCCTCGGGGTGCGGGAAGTCGACGCTGCTCCGCTGCTTCAACCGGATGAACGACCGGATCCGCGGCTTCCGCGCGTCCGGCCGGATCCTCCTGGACGGACAGGACATCAATGCCGAACGCCCGGACCTCACGAAGCTCCGCAAGCGGGTGGGCATGGTGTTCCAGCGCCCCAACCCCTTCCCGCTCTCGGTCTTCGAGAACGTCGCCTACGGGCCCCGGATCCATGGCCTCCGGAACGGCCGCGTGGAGGAGCTCGCGGAGCGCTCGCTCCGGGCCACCGGCCTCTGGGACGAGCTGAAGGGCCGTCTCACGTCCAACGCGCTCTCGCTCAGCGCCGAGCAGCAGCAGCGGCTCTGCATTTCGCGGCTCCTCGCGGTCGAGCCCGAGGTGCTCCTCATGGACGAGCCCTGCTCGGCGCTCGATCCGATCGCCACCGCCCGCGTGGAGGAGCTCATGCAGGAACTCAAGCGCGACTACACGATCGTCATCGTGACGCACAACATGCAGCAGGCGTCCCGCTCCTCGGACCTCTGCGGGTTCATGTGGCTGGGCGAGCTGGTGGAGTTCGACCGCACCGAGGTGATCTTCACCCGGCCGCGCAGCAAGCAGACCGAGGGGTACGTCACGGGCCGTTTCGGGTAGGAGATAAGGAGATAAGAGGAGATGAAGAGATCCAGAGAAGAGGAGAGGAAGACGTGATGCACCGTCACTTTGAAGAGCAGCTCTCCGGGCTCCGGGGGCGGCTCGTCCATATGGGGGCCCTGGCCGAGGCGATGATCGACAAGGCCGTCAAGAGCCTCCTCGAGCGTGCCCCCGGGCGCCATCCGGAGATCTTCAGGAACGAGGAGGAGGTCAATGCCCTCCACATCGAGATCGACGAGAAGGTGATCAACCTGCTTGCCCTCCAGCATCCGCTTGCCGCGGACCTCCGGCTGGTCGTCATGGGCTCGAAGATCGCCGGGGAGCTGGAGCGCATCGGCGATCAGGCCGTAAACATTTGTCAGAACACGGAGGCGCTCCTACGATATCCTCCGTTGAAGCCGCTCATCGACATCCCGCTCATGGCCGAGATCGCGCGGCGGATGCTGCGGGAGAGCCTGGACGCCTTCGTCCGGCAGGACGCGGCCCTCGCCCAGAAGGTGCTGGACGCCGACGACGAGGTGGACGCCTTCAAGGAGCAGATCTTCCGGGAGCTCCTGACCTACATGATGTCCGATCCGGGGACCATCCCGCGGGCGCTCGCCCTGATCCTCATCTCCCGCAACCTCGAGCGCGTGGGGGACCACGCGACCAACATCGCCGAGGAGGTGATCTACGTCGCGCAGGGGCGCGACGTGCGGCACCACCACGAGGAGAAGAAGCGGGACGGGAACGAGGGCAAGGGTTAGCCCGCTTTATTCATGAATCCGGAAAGATCCAGGCGCAAGGGTTCGGGGAGCGGGAACTCCGAAGCCCCAACTTCCAAATCCCAAAGGGGTTGCCCCCTCGTGTCCCCCACAGGGGGACGGAAGGGGGGATGTCGTTGGGGCTTGGGGGTTTGGAGTCGGGAGTTCCCGCCCGCCGAACAGAGTGTGCACGATCTCCCCCGTTTCATGAATAAGGCGGGTTAGATGGCCCAGACGGTCCTGATCATCGATGACGAGCCCGAACTGCTCAAGCTGCTCGACTACAACCTGACGAAATCAGGGTACCTGGCCCTCTCGGCGAAGGACGGCCCGGCCGGACTGGAGATGGCCCGGAAGCACGCGCCGGACCTCGTCATCCTCGACGTCATGATGCCCGGGATGGACGGTTGGGAGGTCTGCAAGAAGCTGCGCCAGGATCCGGCGACCGCGTCCATCCCGCTCATCATGCTGACCGCGAAGGCGGAAGAGGCCGACCGCGTCCTGGGCCTCGAGCTCGGAGCCGACGACTACCTGACGAAGCCCTTCGGCGTCCGCGAGCTCCTCGCGCGGGTCAAGGCGCTGCTCCGCCGCGCCGAGGTCAAGCCCGAGGGGGCCGAGGTCGTCAAGGTGGGGAGCCTCGTCATCGACTCGGGCCGCCGGACGGTGACGGTCGGGTCCAAGAGGGTCGAGCTCACCGCCACCGAGTTCAACCTGCTGCGCGCGCTGGCCGACCGCCGGGGCCGGGTCCTCTCGCGGGAGGACCTGATCGCGGCGGCCCGCGGGGAGGACGCCGCAGTGATCGACCGGACCGTGGACGTCCACGTGGCGGCGCTCCGCCGCAAGCTGGGAAAGCACGGCGAGGCGATCGAGACCGTCCGGGGCGTCGGCTATCGCCTCAGGGAGTAAGGGGTGTTCCGCCGGCTCTTCCTGGCTTACCTGACCCTCCTGGTCCTTGCGCTCGGGGTCTTCGGACTGCTCTCGATCCGGTCCACCCGCGCGCGGGTGGAGGACGAGATCGCGCGCCGGCTGGAAGGCGAGGCCCTGGTCGTCGCCGCGCTGGTCCAGGCGGGTCCGACGGCGCTCCAGCCCCTTCTCGGAGAGATGGGTCGGCGGACCGACGTCCGGTTCACCGTGATCGGCGCGGACGGCCAGGTGATGGGCGAGTCGCACGCCGACCCGACGCTCATGGAAAACCACAACTCGCGGCCGGAGGTGCTGGCCTGCCGCGCGGAAGGGCGGGGCAGGAACGTCCGGTACAGCGATACCGTGCGATACGACATGATGTACTTCGCGGTGCCGGTAGAGCCCGGCCGTCCGATGGGGATCGTCGTGCGCGCGGCCCTCCCCCTGACTCGGATCGAGGAGGAGATGGCCGTCCTCTACCGCGCGATCGCCGCGGCCTTTTTCGTGGTCGGGCTGGCGGGCGCGGGAGTGACGCTCCTGCTCGCCCGCTGGATCACGCGGCCGCTCCGCGCGATCCGGACCGTGGCCCAGGCGATCGCGAGCGGCGACTTCTCGCCCCGAGCGCCGCTCGCCGCGGCGGGGGAGATCGGGAGCGTCTCCCGCGCGATCAACCGGATGGCCGAGGAGCTCTCCGTGCGGCTGGAGAAGCTGACGGCCGAGAGCTCGAAGCTCGAGGCGGTGCTGTCGAGCCTCGAGGACGGGGTCGTGGCGCTGGCCGGCACCGGCGAGATCCTCCACCACAACGATGCCGCGTCCCGCCTCCTGTCGTTCGGCCGCGGTTTTGCGGGGCACAAGCTCTGGGAGGCGGTGCGCCTTCCGGGATTCGAGGAGGGGGTCCGAAGGGCGCTGCAGGGGGGCGGGCCGCTGCGGACCACGCTCGAGGTCGGCCCGCTGACGTTGGCCCTCCTCTTCTGTCCGCTGCGCCCGGCCGGAGGGGCGGTCCTGGTGGTCCGGGACATCACCGAGGAGCGGCGCTACGACCGCCTGAGGAAGGACTTCGTCGCGAACGTCTCCCATGAGCTCCGCACTCCGCTCAGCGTGATCCGCGGGTACGTGGAGACGCTGAAGGACGGCGCCTTGAAGGACGAGCAGAACGCGCCGCGCTTCCTGGACTCGATCGAGAGGAACGCCCAGCGGCTGTCGGCCCTCGTGGAGGACCTCCTGGATCTCTCCCGCCTGGAATCCGGGGGGCAGCTCATGAATCCGGGTCCGGTGGAGGCGGCCGGACAGATCGAGAAGGTCGTCGAGGATTTCCGCCCGCTCGCCGACCGGAAGCGCCAGCGTCTCCTCGTGGAGCTTCCGGCGGGCCCGGTGCCGCTGGAGGCGGACCCCGTGCTCCTGGAGCGGGCGCTCCGGAACCTCGTGGACAACGCGGTCAAGTACACGCCGGAGGGCGGGTCGGTGACGGTGGGGGCGTCCGTGGAGGGCGACGAGGTCGTCTTCTTCGTGCGGGACACGGGGATGGGGATTCCCGCGGGGGACCTGCCCCGGATCTTCGAAAGGTTCTATCGCGTGGACAAGTCCCGGTCGCGCGATCTCGGGGGGACGGGGCTCGGGCTCGCGATCGTCAAGCACATCGCCCAGCTCCACGGGGGTTCCGTCTCGGTGGAGAGCCGGGTGGGTTCCGGGAGCCTCTTCAGCGTCCGGCTTCCCGTCAGAAGTCGAGCTGCACCCGCGCCACCAGGCCCGTGAGCGAGCGCGCGGTGCGGTCGTCGAAGTCCAGGCGGTCGGAGAACCGCTCGTACTCGAGGTCGACCGTCACGCGCAGGAAGCGGGCGTACCACCAGCTCACTCCCAGCGTCCAGGCGGTGACCGCCTCGGCGTTTCCGCCCGGGAGCGCGATCCCCGACTCGAAGGCGTTCCGGGCCCTCAGCCGCGCCGCGCGCGCGGAGAGCTCGATCGCTCCCCACTCGCGGAGCGGCGTGACCCGGGTGTCGGGGACTTTGTCCTCGCCCGTCAGGTAGACGGTCGCCGCGGCATAGGCGCCGAGCGAGCGCACCTCGTCGCGGCCCATGCCGGACTGGAGCTCGTCGCCGCGGGCCAGGACCTCGACGCGGAGGCTCGCGGGGCCGCCGAACAGGAGCAGGCTGCCGTCGCCCCGCCAGCGGCGGCCGTCCAGGGTCCCCGTCGTCGAATCGAGGTGGAAGAGGGAGAGCTCGGTCGTGATCAGGTCGAACGTCCCGGCATCGACCGAGTCGACCTCGCCGATCGACCCTCCCGCGCCTAGGCGGAGGAAGGGGAGAGGCCGGACGAAGAGGAGGCCCGCGAGCTCCTTCTCGTCGTTCGTGTCGGCGACCGATCGTCCCTGGTCCTGGAGGGTGCCTCCCCCGTGGGAGGCCATGAGATAGTAGCTGACGACGTTATCGAGGAGCGACCCGTACGCCTCGATCCCGAGGTCGCGGCCGGGGGCGAGGCGGTTCAGGGGGGACCGTTCGGCGAACTCGACGAGGCGCGAGCTCGCCAACTCCTCGGCGGAGACGGGCTCGTAGAACTGTCCGAGGCGGATCGTGAACTCGGGGAAGCGCCTCCATTCGATCCAGGCGTCGCGGAGGGAGACTCCGGAGGGGGAGGCGCTCGCTCCCGTGGACTGGTTGTACTGTCCGGTCGTGAAATCGACCACGACGCGGTACCCCCAGTCCCGGTGGACCGTCGCCCCGTGGTCGATCCTCGCCTGCCGGAGGAAGACCGTGTCGGGCAGGCTGCGGCGCGGGTCGGTGGTGTCGTCGGGGCGGTCGACGATCGTGCGGGCATGGAGCCGGGAGAATCCACCCAGGTACCCGTCGTACTCCCCGTCCTTCGTGCGGATTTTGAGGTTGTCCTTGTAGGTGAGCTCGACGGGAACCTCCTGGGGTTGGGCCTGGGCGGCCAGGAGGGCCAGGAGCCACGAAACCATCGGGGCATTCTATCGGGAGGGGTGGCGACCGCAAACTGTTAACGAAATCGCGGCGCGATTTCGTTAACAGTTCGCTGCTTCAGCCCCACCTGGGAGCCCGCCGACCGCTCGTCCGTCGCCCGACTCATTGCCGTGTCGGGCGGCCTCGCAGGCTTGCGCCGTTCTCGTCACCGGAGCGACTTGACCCGTCGCTCGATCTCCTGCCAATCGATGAACTTCGGATAGGCGGCGACATAGTCGCCCTTCTTGTTCCTGTAGTCCACGTAATAGGCGTGCTCGTAGCAGTCGATGACGACCAGGGGGATGCCGGAGACGATCGGCCCTACGTCGTGGACGTCGGTCGTCACGTTGTAGAGCTTGCCGTTGGCGGGGAGGAGGGAGAGGACGGCCCAGCCGCGCGCCGCGATCGCGGCCGCCTTGAAGTCCTCGAGCCACTTCTCGAGAGAGCCGAATCGCCTCTGAAGCGCCTCCTTCGCGGCCTCACCCGGATCGCCCCCCTGGCCGGACAGGCCGTCGAAGTAGAGCTCGTGGAGGAGGACGCTGTTCAAGGCGTGGACCTGCTCGCGCTTGAGCTCGCGTATCGCGGAGTAGTTTGGGTTCGCCTTGGCCCGGTCGGCTCCGTCCAGATCGGTCTCGATCCCCAGCAGGCTCTTGAGCGCGCCCCCGTAGTGGGCCTGGTGGTGGGGTGTCAGCTGGTCCTTTGAGAGGAAACCCTTGAGCTCGTCGTACTTCAGGCCCTTGGGCTTTCCCGTGACCAGCGCCGACCCATCCTGGGCCCGTGAAGGCGACGCTCCGAGGAGGGTTGCGGTGGCGGAGAGCGCCAGGAAGTCCCTTCGCGTGGTCATGAGCACCTCCTAAATCAGTTTCCAGACGAGCCCGAGTCCCGCCGAGGCGAGGATTACGGCGATCATGCTCCTCTTGAAGCGGACGAGGACGGCGAATCCCGTGAGGGCGAGCATGAGCGCGACGATGTCGAGGCTCCGGACGTCGGGCACGTTCAGGGTCAGCAGGCCGTGATGGTCCACTCGGACCCTGCCGAAGAGCACGCGGAGCGCTAGCCAGATCGCGAGGTTGAGGATCACTCCGACCACCGCCGCCGTCACCGTCGTGAGCGCCGCGTCGAGGGCCCGGTGGCCGCGGAGACGCTCCACGAACGGGGCGCCGACGAGGATCCAGAGGAAGCAGGGGACGAAGGTCACCCAGAGGGCGAGGCTCGCGCCGAGCGTGGCGGCCGCCAGTGGCGACATGCCGGCCGGGGCGTGGTTGAATCCCGCGAGGAACCCCACGAACTGCACCACGAGAATGAGAGGACCGGGCGTGGATTCGGCCAGCCCGAGTCCGACAGTCATGTCGTGCGCGCCGAGCCACTCGAACCGGGTCACGCCCGCCTGGGCGACGTAGCCCAGGACCGCATAGGCCCCGCCGAACGTGACGAGCGCCGCGATCGAGAAGAAGACCGAGATTCGCACAAACAGGTCGTTCCATCCCCGCAGCAGCCCCAGGGCGACAATCGGGGCGGCCCACAACGCGAGGTGGACGGCGGTCAGGCCCATCGCCCGCTTCCAGGAGGCCTGCGTGTGCGAGGCGAGGAAGGTCCGGTCGTCGATGGCCGCGGCGGTCTCCTTCTCCGGGGTTCCATGCCCGGTCGGTCTGAACCAGGCCGGCCGGAACCTGGCCCCGATCAGGCCGATCAGCACCGCGGTCGCGATGATGGCGGGGAAGGGAATCGAGAAGAAGAAAATGGCGACGAAGGCCCCGGCCGCGACGGCGTAGAGGGCGGCATGGTTGAGCCCCTTCCTGGCGATGCGGATCACCGCCGCGACCACGAGGGCGATGACCGCCGGGCCCAGGCCGTAGAAGATCCCGCTCACCCATCGGACTTCGCCGTAGAGGGCGTAGACCACAGAGAGCGCGTAGATGAGCGCGGCCCCCGGCAGGATGAAGAGGGTCCCTGCCACAAGGCCTCCCGCGATCCCGTGAAGGAGCCAGCCGATGTAGGTGGCCAGCTGCATCGCCTCCGGCCCCGGCAGCAGCATGCAGTAGTTGAGCGCGTGCATGAACCGCGCGTGGCCGATCCAGCGCTTCCGTTCCACGAGCTCCTCGTGCATGATCGCGATCTGGCCCGCGGGACCGCCGAAGTTGATGAGCCCGAGCTTGAACCAGAAGCGCAGCGCTTCCGCGAAGGTCGGCGGAGCGACGGATTCGGCCATCAGAACATCACCTGGGCCTGGAACAGGAGCGCGTCCTCCGTGTCGTCTCGGACCCCCTTGATCGTGATCGAATCCCGGTAGATCGTCCGGAGGTAGTTCAGCTTCAGCTTCAGGTACTCGTTGGCGATCCAGGTGACGCCGGCGGTGACCGAATCGATCCGCTTGGGAAAGGTCGAGAGGAATGGAGTCAGGTCGTCGTCCAGGACGAGCCGAGAGACACGGGCCACGAGTTGCCAGGCCCCCGCATCGGGATCCTTGAGGAACGGACGGTCGGGCTTGATCCCCTTCCAGATCCGCACCGGGTCGCCCTTCCACGCCCTCCCCTCGCCCGTGAGGACGTACGAAGCCTGGAGATAGGCGCCGGTGAACGTCACCTCGGTGTCGTTGAGCTCCTCGCGGACGCGGATCAGCTCCGCCGTCGCGGCGAAGGGGCCTTCGAGGATCGCGGCCTCCGCGCCCAGACGGACGCGCTCGTCCGTGACCTGCGTCCCGGGAAGGTAGTCCGCCCAGGGAACGCGCGCCTCGGTCCGGAGTTCCTCGCCGGAGACGTCGATCGATTCGCGCCCGACGGTCGCGGACCCGCCGAACTGCAGGCCTCGCCAGAGATGGAGGACGAGCCGGACCGCGGCGTCCTTGTCGCTGGTCGTATCGTCTCCGCCGGTCCCGTTGTAGAAGCCGACCTGGTACTGGAGGATCCCGAGGGTGCCGAAGACGGTGATCCCGTGGTCCTCCCGGGGGACCAGCTGGTTGAGGATCGAGAAGTTGAGCATGTCCATGTGCCGGGTCGAGGCCATCTCCTCGAACGAGAAGGGCTCCTTCATCCGGCCGAGCATGATCCGGTGATCGCCCGCCTTGAGCCCCACCCAGGCCTCCTCGAGCTCGACCCCGTCGGCGGAGAAGTTCGGCTCGATGTGGAAAAGCCAGCGGTCGAAGAACTCGCCGGAGAACTCCAGGCGCATGCGCCGGAGGATGAACTCGCTCGCGTGGGGCCCACCCCGCTCGAAGGTGGCCGCGTTCACCTGGAGCACGCCTTCCACGGTGAGCCGGGCGTCCCTTCCCTGGACGTAGAATCCCCCGTCATAGCCCGCGTCGATCGCGGGCTTGGTCGGTTCGGCCTGGAACAGGACGAGGAGGAGGGTCGGGATCATTTCGAGTCGGCGCTTTCGGCGGTCAGGTCGTCGAATTGGGTCACGCTGTCGGCCTTGGTCCAGAGCCCGACCTTCCCGGCGTCGGCGAAGGTCGCGTCGTCCGCCTCGTAGAGGAGCTTCCCGTTGAACGTCACCTTGAAGTGCTCGCCCTTCACCTCGAGCTTGAGCGTGTGCCATTCCGCGAGGGCGACCTTCGTGTCGGCGCCGGCGAATTGCTTGCGGACCCCGTCCACGATCTTGTAGAGGCGGACGTTGTCCTCGAGCGCGTTCGCGCGCGCGACATAGTAGTTCTTCGCGTCCTTCCAGCGGAGGACCACGCCGCCGGCCTGGTCGACCTGGCCTGAGACGGCCTTGAAGCGCACGGAGACTGCGACATCCTTCGCCGAGAAGTCGTCGCGCACGCAATGAGGGAATCGGTTGCCGGTCTCGTCCTTGCTTTCCTGGACGAGGACCTTCTTGCCGCTGGGGGCCCCGGCTTGCTCCCGGACCACCCACGAGACGGCGCCTCCCCCTCCGGTGAGCGCGGAGCTGAAGCCGGCTGGGGCCTTTCCCGGCTCGTCTCCCTCGAAGTCCCAGCTTTTCCCGGTCAGGATGTTCAGTGCGAGAAGGGCGGTGATCCTCATGGGCGTGCTCCTTCCTATCGTTTGTGGCTGAAGAAACAGTACAGCTCCTCGAATACCGCGGCGCCCCGTTCGAGGCGGTCCTCGTCGGATCCGTGGGCGAGGCGGATTCCGTCGACCAGGTGTTCGAGGCCCTTGGTCTCCTCGCGTCGGTATTTCTGGTCCTTCAAGTCGATGTCGTGGATCAGTTCGGCGAGGGGCCGGAGCGCCGCGTCGTCGAGCCTCATGCGCTTCAGCAGGACCTCGAAGGTGCAGAGGTCGCCCTCGTGGGTGAACTCGGCCTCGAACATGTCGAAGCGCACCTCGGGGGCCTTGGGCCGGTAGCCCTTGGCGGGGACGAACTTGAAGCGGGCGGCGGGGTCGATGAAGCGGCGGATGAGCCAGGCGCTGGCCATCCGGTCGATGCCCACGCCCTCGCGCGTGACCCAGGTGCGCCGCCGGTAGTCCGCGGGGTCGGCGGGCTTTCCGGCGGCCGGCTTCACGGGAGGGGTGCGGGATTCCGCGACGGCACGCTCCGCGGCGGCGCGGCCGGGGGCGCCGAAGAAGTCGATGGCCACGGCTTCGGCCAGGCGCCGGCGGAGGCGGACGGGGTCCGGCGACGTGCGGGCCTCGGCGGCCAGGGCCTGGTAGTCCGCGTTCCGTGCGCGGTTGAAGAGGTCCTCGAGATCGCGGTCCTTGAGGCCTTCGATCATGCGGGCCTCGGCGATGGTCGCCTCGCCGCCGCCCTGGACGATTTCCCGGAGGACCCACTGGAAGTCCTCGTGGGACTGCTCGCGGGCGGGGAGGGCGTAGACGGTGTTTTTGATGGCGACGGCGCCCGCGCGGGCGAGGCGGCGCGCCATCTTGACGCGGAGGTAGGCGGGCTTGGGGGGGATCTGGTGGATGAGGAGGAGCCACCGTCCGTCGCCGTTCGCCGCCGTCACGCCCCTAGAAATAGAGCAGCTGTATCATTTTGTCAAACGATTGTTGCAGTTGTATCACAAACTGTTAACGAAATCGCGCCGCGATTTCGTTAACAGTTGTCGATGGTGAAGGCCAGGATGCGGGCGGCCGGGTCTCCCTCCGGGAGCCCGGCCTTTTCGAACGTCCGGCGGAGGAATTCGGGGGCGTCCCAGCCCCATTCGACCGCGACCTGGGGGAGGAGGAGGCCCCCCTGGGAGCCCCGCTGGACGTACAGGCCGTGAATGCCCACCCGGATCTCGTCGGGGCGGATGGGGGCCATGGGGGAGAGGATCGAGATCTCGATCTCGAGGCGGGAGAGTTCGTCGGGGCGGACCGGGGGGAAGCGGGAGTCGCGCTCGGCGGCCGCCTGGGCCATGTCGCGCACCGATTCCCAGAGGGGGGAGACGGCCTCCACGTGGCCGATGCACCCGCGGAGCTCGCCGCCGAGGCGCAGGGTAACAAAAGCGGCCCCCTTCTCGCGAAGGGGGCCGCTCGGGTTCCTCGGTTGGGGAGGCGGTTCGCCCCGCGCCGCGGCGGCGACCGTCTCGCGCGCGAGATCCAGGAGCGCGCCCTTGTCCTCTTGGGACAGCACGCCCCCAGTCTACGCGCAGGTCGCTACTTCTTCACGGTTTTCGGGGCCGACGTCTTCACCGTGGAGGGGGCGCTTCCGCCGTCCATGAAGAAGATCTCCACGCGCCGGGAGGTCTTCGCGTCGCCGCGGGGCTCCTTCCAGCCGTGACCCTCGACGGAGAGGAACTGGCCCTCGCCGACGCCGTTCTTCATGAACTCGCCCATGACCGCGACCGCGCGGAGGACGCTCAGCTCGGGGTTGGAATCGGTGATCAGCTTCTCTTTCGTGCTCGCCCGGCTGACGGGCTTCCGGTCCGTATGGCCGACCAGCCGGACCATCGAGCCCCGGTGCGTCTCGACCAGCTTCTTGATGACCGCCCGGCCCTGGGCCGTCACCTCGAACTTGCCCAGGTCGAACGTCAGGAGCTCGTCGCTCAGGACGATCGCGCCGTTCTTCTCCACGATGACGGAGTTGACCGGCACGTCCAGGCCGGCGAGCGCCCGCTTCAGGCTCTCGGCGAGCTCGGCATAGGCCTTGTTCGCGTCGGCCGCGAAGTCGCCGTCGCGCCGCAGCTGGTCGTACGCGTCGGCCTTGGGCCGCATCTCCGCGTTGTCGCGCTCCAGCGCGGAGTTGTACTCCTTCACCTGGTTGAGGTCGCGATCGTAGATGTGGCGCGAGACGAACTCGCCCGTGCAGCCGATGGAAGCAAAGACCGCGACGCCCAGACAGACCGCCAAAATTTTGCCCGACATGGTTCTTCCCCCTCTCACGCAGGAACCCTCTCTCACACCCGGGCAGGACACGGCGCCCTGCCCAACGTGTAAATTATAATTCGTAAACTATGAATGTCAAGCCAGCGGACAAATAAAGTTGAGCGGGTCCGGTCGGCCGATCTCCGACGCCTGCTCGACGGGATCCCCCCGGCGGTGTTCGGAAAGAGAGCGGATCGAGCGTCCCCTCAGCTCCAATAAAAAAGGGCGGGCCCCCTCGCGGGAGCCCGCCCTCTTGGGATCGCGTGACGGGTTACGGCGTGGCGCCCTCCACCTTGACCTCGACCTTCGGGGACTCGAGGAACGTGGGCCCCTTGATCGGGCCGGGCCAGTGCTTGAAGCGCGGGTCGGTGTCGCCGAAGGGAGGCGCCTTGCCATCGAAGCGCTTCTCGTGGAAGTCGACCCACTTCTTGTCTTCCCAGAACTTCTTGAGCACCCAGTCCGCCATGCCGGCGGTCAGGTTCGAGGGCTGGTCCTGCATGCCCTTTTCCATCCGGATCATGTCGTAGTAGAAGAACCCGCTGTAGAGCGAGGCGATGAGCGCCAGGAAGATGAAGAGCGTCCAGATCGGGTGGGCCCGCTTCTTTTCGATCTCCTCCTCGACCGCCACCGGGATCCGCGCCGTGACCCGGCGCTGGACGCCCGTCTGGCCCGTCCGCTTCCGGGCGACCGGGGCCGGGAGCTCCTCCTCGACCGCCTGCGCCTCGACCGTCTCCTCGGCGGCCTCGTCGGCCAGCTTGAGGGGCTCGGTCGAAAGGCCGGTGTCGGTGTCCTCTTCGATGAACGTCTCCTCCGTCTCGCTGCCGGCGTCCTCGGACGGGACCACCAAGTCATCCTCATCCTTATGCCGGCCGACCGCGGCCAGCTGGGCCGAGGTGTCGGAAAGCGCGGCCGTCTCCTGGCCGATGTCGAGGTCGAGGACCGTCTCGTCGGTCGCCTCCGCGCTCGGGGTCGACGGGAGGATGATGGTGGGTTCCGTGATGCGCCCCTTCTTGAGGCTCTCCACGTCCTCCTTCTTGAACTTCATCTTGTTCTCGTCGCGGAAGGCGCGGAGTTCGCCCTCCGAGACCATGCGCTTGAGCTCTTCCTCGCCGAGCTCGAGCTCACTCATCACGTCTTCGAAGCTGAAATAGTCCACGTCGTCCTCCGAACGGTTACGGTCCCCGAATATTTCTTCCTACTTGGGCTGCGCCTTCCTCAGGGTTTCCACGATGTCCTTGACCGACGGCTTCTCGTTCTCGAGCTCGATGAGGTCCTGGTCAAATGAGATGTCCCGCACCGCGACCAGCTTGATCTTGCGGGCGCCGGTCGTCACCTGGTAGCAGGAGAGCGTGATCCGCTCGTCCTTGGAGCTGACGACGTCCTTCGGGTCCGCGCCACCCGCGCGCGGAGGGGCCTTGTGCTTGTTGATCACCCAGAGCACGTCGGCCTGCTGGGAGGTGGCACCGCCCGTGGCCAGCATCAGGCCCTGGCCGGTGTTGTCCGTCCCCTGGGGCGCGCCGTAGGCCTTCGGTTCGTGGTTCTGCATCACGACCACCGTCATGAGGACGGCGATGATGCCCGCCATGATGCCCATCGAGAAGTAGCTCCACTTCTGCATCGTTTCTGCCTCCACGCACGGGAGAGAGAGTCCCTCCCGAGCTTTCATTTGACACCGGTCCCCCGGACCCTGTCAAGCGAATTTACCGATCCAGTTCCTAGACGGTCCGCCGGTCGGGATTCCGGCAGGGAGACGAAAAATACTCGAGCGCTACTTCTTCTCGGGAGGGGTCGCCTTGACCCCCCGCAGCTTCACGTCGTCGAAGTTCCCCGTGTCGTCGAACGACCCCACCCCGATCCGTCCCCAGGTGAAGGTCTTGTCGACGGCGGTCTGGACGGGCGTCTTCAGGTCGTCGTAGTAGACCTCGATCGTCCCGTCGGAGACCTTCCGGACCACCTTGAGCGCGTGCCACTCGTCGTTCCAGTCGGTCCCCGGGGTGGTCTTCGTCGAGATCTTCTTCCGGTCGGCGCCGTTCACGATGAAGATCTGGTTGGCGTGGTCGTCGGTCTTCTTCCCCAGGTGGGCATAGTAGAAGCGGGCGGGGTCCTGGTAGCCGAAGAAGAGGCAGAGGTCCCGGTGGGCGTAGTCCTTCACGGTGCTCTGGACGCGGGCCTCGAGCACGAAGTCGCCCACGACCACGTCCTTGAGGAGCGCCATCCCGAACGGGCTCCGGTGGGGCGTCTTGGGCTGGGTCTTCTGGAAGAGCGCGAGCAGCTTCCCGGCGGGCCCGTCGGCGACCTTCCACGCCTTCGGGTCGCTGAACTCCCACCCGTCGCCGCCCTTCTCGAAGTCCTCGGTCGCGAGGAGGGGTAGCTCGTCCTGGCGCAGGGCCAGCAGGACCGCAGACATCAGGAGCGCCTGGATCATGATTCCTCCCGGAAGGCTCTCTACATATAGGGGACGGGCCGGGGTTCTTGACAGGAAAAAGAGATAGCCCCCGGCGGGGTTCCGCCGGGGGCTGGTCTCGGCATCGAGATGCCCTACGGATTCCGGGGGACGATCGATTCGCGCTCGTGCGGAGGCAGCTTCTTCAGGATGTCGTCGACCCCGCTGTCCTTCGCGTGGGAGGTCCCCTTGAACTCGAACACCCGGAGCTCGGCGTCGATCATCCGGACGTCTTCGAGATCGAAATAATCGCCCTGCTTCTTGGCGCGATAGAGGGCCAGCACGGTCCTCTCGGGCCCCTTGGCCGGCTTGACCTTGGTCAGGACCCAGCAGAGGTCGTTCGTATTGTTGCTCCCGCCGCCGGTGCCCAGGACCATCGTGGGACCCTGCGCGCCGCCGCCCCCGGCGGGACCTGCCTGCGCCTCGGCCCGGGGGAGGGGCATCCGGTTCGACGCCACGGCGACCAGCGCGCCCAGGAGCCCGATCGCCACGCCCGACACGACGAGTAGTGCGTTCCTCATGGGAAAACCTCCAGTCTCGACCCGCCCGCTCCCGCCCAAACTGCTCCTCCACGACGCCGTGCGGGAAAGGTTCCCATGAAAAATGAGCGGACCGCCGGATTTCCAAGAAACTCGAACGAAGCGCCGTTGCTTTTCGATGCCCCGCGGGTTTAAACTCGCGGAATGATCGCCGCCCTGGTCCTCCTCCTCGCCCAGGACGTCCAGCAGCAGATCGACGAATCCCTCCGACGCTTCGAGGCCGCCGTCGAGATCCAGAGGGCCCTCGCCCAGCTCTCCGTCCAGCTGGTCGCCCTCGGCGAGGCCGCCACCACCCCCATCGCGCGGCGGCTGGCCGACGACCTCCGCGATGGCATGGCCTCCGCCGCCGTCCCGGCCTTCATCGACGCCCTCGCCGACCGCCCCGAGGCGCTCCCCGAACTCCAGGCCGTCTTCCGCAATGCCGCCACCTCGGCGGCCGGCCGGATCGCGCTCGCCAACGCCCTCGCCCAGCTCGACGACACGATGAGCTGGCGGGAGGGGATCCGCACGATCGCCTCCGATCCCCAAGGGAGCCTCCCCGACCGCCTTCGCGCCCTGGGGCTCCTCCTCATGGCCGAGGACCCGGGCGCAACCGAGGAGGTCCGGGCGATCGCGAAAGGACTCCCCGGCCTCGCGCCCGCCGACCAACGGCAGGTCGTCGGTTTCCTGGCCGGGGCAAACACGCCCGAGACCCGCGATCTGCTCGCGGACCTCATGGGAAACGAGGCGCTCCCCCGCGACCTCCGGCTCGCCGCCGCGGAGGCGATCCTCAAGCTGGGCGACACCGGACGGGCCGACGCCGCGCGCCGCGCGATCGCCTCCCTCCGCCCCGGCCTCTCCGTCGAGGAGCCGCGGGTCACGGTCGTCGACGCCCCCGCGCGCCGGTCGCCCGTCTCGACCCCGCCCCGCCCCGGACCTCAGAAAATTGAGGACGAAGGGCTTCCGCTCGGGTATAAGATCAGCTTCGGAGCGGCGGCCGTGGGTCTGGCCGTGCTGCTCCTCGTGCTCCGGCGAAGGGACTAGAAGGGAACAAGATGAAAGACGAGGTCGCCGCCCAGTTCCGCTCCCTCCTCACGCGCCTGGAGTCCCTCAGGGACTCTCTTTGAGGTAGATCGCAAGCAGACCCGCACCAAAGAGATCGAGACCCTGATGGCCGGGGCGGACTTCTGGAGCCGGCCCGACGCCGCCCAGGGGCTCATGACCGAGCTCAAGTCCATCAAGGGGATCGTCGAGTCCTACGCGTCGCTCCACCGCGAGCTCGAGGACGAAATCGGTCTCCTCGACATGTGCGACGAATCCCGCGACCGCGACCACATCCTCCAGGTCCAGGGAAAGCTCAAGCCCTACGAGAAGAAGGTCGAGGCCGTCGAGGTCCAGGCGCTCTTCTCCGGCCCCAACGACGCCCGCGACGTCTTCCTCTCCATCCATGCGGGCGCGGGCGGCGTCGACGCCATGGACTGGTCGCAGATGCTCCAGCGCATGTACCTCCGCTGGCTCAACGCCCACAGCTACCAGGCCGAGGTCATCGACGAGCAGGAGGGCGAGGAGGCGGGGGTCAAGCGCGTGGTGATCGAGGTGAAGGGCCGGACCTCCTTCGGGTACCTCAAGAGCGAGATCGGCGTCCACCGGCTGATCCGTCTCTCCCCTTTCGACGCGAACCACCGGCGGCACACCACCTTCGCGGCGGTCGACGTGGTCCCTGTCTACGAGGACATCGACATCGACATCAAGGAGGCCGACCTCAGGATCGACACCTACTCCGCGGGCGGCCCGGGCGGGCAGCACGTGAACAAGACCCAGAGCGCGGTCCGGATCACCCACATGCCCACCGGCGTCATCGTCCAGTGCCAGAACCAGCGATCGCAGATCCTCAACCGAAAGTACGCCATGCGCAACCTCGCCTCGAAGCTCCACCAGCTGGAGGCGGGCAAGCGCGAGGCCGAGTTGACGAAGATGTACGGCGAGAAGGGCGAGATCGCCTTCGGCGGCGGTCAGATCCGCTCCTACACGATGCAGCCCTACACCCTCGTCAAGGACCACCGCACCGATTGCGAGACCGGCAAGATCCAGGCGGTGCTGGACGGCGAACTCGACCCGTTCATCGAGGCCTTCCTCCGCTGGAACGGGCGGAAGTACTAGAGCCGTCCGCCCGCGGGTTCCAATTCGATAGCCGGCCTGAGGCTCACGCCATGCGGCGGTGCCAGTCGAGGGTCGAGACCACCACGTCGGCCAGCAGCGCGCGGCCCAGCCTCCGGTAGACGCGCCCGCACGCCGATTCGAAGTCGATCACGTCGACCGGGTGGGCGTCGACGATCACGTCGCGCGCCGCGGCGAGCGCGAGCCCGGGGCTCCCCTGGGCGAGGAGGCGCTCGACCGCGGCGTGGAAGAGCGGCGACCCCTCGCGCCCCGCCCACCGCTTGAGCTCGGCGGGCCGGGGCCGCGCGCCCTCGGGCTCCTCGGGGCAGACGACCCCCAGGCTGTCCATCGTGGCGTAGCGGATCACCCCCGAGCGCTCGAGCGCGGCCTGCTCCTCGTAGCGCGCGGCGACCGGCTTCTTCCTCTCCCGCGCCGTCCCGGTGATCTCGATCAGTTCGAGGAACTCGGCGGGCGTGTGGGCGACGAGCGTGATCCGCTCCGGCAGCCCCGCCTTGGGCGCGACCCGGACGACCGGGGGCACCGCTTCCGCGTTCGGGTCGTCGATCCAGAGCGCGTACTGGACCCCGTCCGCGCCGCTGCGGAGGATCGGGAACGCCTCGGCCGGGACGTTGACGAAGCGCGGCGTCGTCACCGAGTCGAGGGGGTTGTCCAGAAGCAGCCCGGTGAGCGGCCATGGCTCCTTCCGGAACCGCGGGCTCTTCTCGAGCCCCGTCCGCAGGGCCTCGATCGACTCCAGGATGGCGCGGGAGAAGTGGGTCACCTTACTTCATATAGACGGACGGGCGCGCGGAACGTTCGGGCTACTTCGTCCGGAGGAGAAAGTGGCGGGGGGACGAGGCGCACAGTTCGAGGGCGAGCACTCCGGCGGCGCTGCTGTAGACCGTCCCGGCTTCGGACGCCGCATGATCGTCCGCCGTCAGGAATCCCCCGTTCTCGGACTGCACCCGCAGGAGCGCCGTCTTGAGAGCCGGCTTCCACGCGGCCCAGGCCTTCGGATCGCTCCGGGCGATCGCCGCCGATCCCGCGAGCCAGTAGAGGTAGTCGGTCTTCTCCTTCTTCGGGTCGGGAGGATCACGGGTCAGGAGCCCGAGCGCCGCCGGCTTCGCGGGGTCCTGCGAGAGGATCGCGAGCGCCGTGAGCGTCTCGTGGTCCTCGAAGACCTTGTGGCCCGGGACGAAGACCCTCCCCGTACCCTTATGGGTGTAGCCGGCCCGGCCCTTCCCATCGGTCACCGACTCGATCCACGCCCGCCCGTCCCTGAAGGCCTCGTTTGGGATCGCGAGCCCCGAGAGCTCCGCCGACCGAAGCGCGAGGAGGGCCCACGAGGTCACCGAGGTGTCGGTGTCGAGGCACCCAGGAGAGTAGCGCCACCCCTTCCCGGGATTCCGCGCGGCGAGGAGGTAGGCGACTGCTCTCTCCAGGGGTCCCTTATGGGCTTCGGCGCGGGTGCGGGCGAAGGCTTCGGAGAGGGCGAGGGTCCCGAGGATGTGGTCGTACATGAACTTTGCCTGCGTGGGCGGGGCGAGGCCGCCGTCCTTTCCCTGCCTTTCGATCAGGTAGGTCAGACCGCGGTCGACCGTCTTGTCCGTTGCGGCGTCGGCGCCGAGGAAGGCGAGCAGGGCGAGCGCGGTGACGCCGACACTGTGCTCCTTGAAGCGCTCCTCCCACGAACCGTCGGCCTTCTGGGCCGACGCCAGCCAGCGGAGACCCGCACGCGCGGCCTCGCGGCACTCCCAGTCGGGGGGCCGCTCCTGCGGGGCCAGGGCGAGGAGGAGCAGGAGGGCCATCAGCGGGTCCCGAAGACGGCCGCGAAGCGCCGGGGGACTTGGAGCGTGAGTGTGTTGATCGCCGTGGCGTAGGCCCGGCCTCCTTCCGCGGCCCACCGGTCCGCCGAGTCCCAGGATCCGTCGGGATTCTGATGGGCGGGGATCGCCTCCTTCAGCGCCTCCGCCCACGCCTTCCACTGAGGACCTCCGGGGCCGTCGACCTTGAACAGGGCCAGGGTCCCCCAGTACCACGCATGGAAATCCATGTCGGAACTCTTCCAGCGCGGCGGCTTTGCCAGCAGGAGCTCGCGGCTTTCCACCAGGAGGGGTCCACCCTGGCTGCGATCCAGGAAGTGGCGCACCACGATGGCGATGGGCCCGGGAGCAAACGACACATTTGCCGCCGCGGCCCTTCCGGCCCGCACGGCGAAATCCCAGGACCTCGCCGACTCGAACGCCAGGACTCCCCAGCCCCACACCGACGGTTCGGGGTCCCCGGTCCATCTGGAGAGGAGGTGCAGGATCGCCCGTTCGGCCGGCTCGCGCAGGAGGAAGGATTCGCTCACGGCGTAAGCCTCGGAGACCGCGAGGGCAACGATGGCGTGTTGGACCCGGGCAGTGGCGCCCGCTCCAGGGCTGAGACCTCCGTCCAGGTCCTGCCTCTGCAGGATCCACTCGAGCGCCCTGCGGATCACGTCACCCGGGCGGGTTCCCCCGTCCGTTTCAACGCAGGCATGAGTATGGCCGGCTCCGACAAAGGCCAGGAGCGCGAGTCCCGTGACCCCCGCCCGAAAGTCCTCCCGGCCCGGGTCCCAGCTTCCGTCGGGCTTCTGGGTTCGCGCCAGCCAGCGGAGCGCGGCGGCGACCGTCGTCGAGCCGCCGGCCTTCAAACACCAGGGTCGGGCAGGGCGGCAGTTGCTCCCGGGGCGTCGATCTAGACGGTCATAAATTCCCTTGCCGGAATAAGGCCGGGCGGCCGCGAATCGGGCGGGAACCTCGGGTTCCTGGAGCGGGGCTAGAGCCAGGAGCAGGGCGGCGAACACTCCAAGATGAACGAACGGCGCCCCGCGGGGTTCAAACTGTTAACGAAATCGCGGCGCGATTTCGTTAACAGTTGTCACTTCAATCACTTCGCCCGCATCGCCGCCCAGGCGGCGTCGAGCTCCTTCTTCACCTCGGGCGAGACCGCCGGGAGGAGCGTCAGGCGCTTCTGGTCCTCCTCCGAGGGGTACGCCGTCCGGTTGCCCGTCACCTCCGCCTTGATCTCCTTCGCCGCCGCCTCGTTCGGGTTGCCGAAGTAGCGCTCGTTGGTGATCGCGGCCGAGACGCCCGGCCGCAGGAGGTAGTCGATGAACTTGTGCGCGAGATCGTTGAGCGGCGCGCCCTTCGCGATCGCGAGATTGTCCACCCAGCGCGTCCCGCCCTCCTTCGGGATCACGTAGCCGATCTTGCCGTCCGTATCGTCGGCCGTCTGGAGCGCGTCGCCGCTGTAGCACTGCGAGATCCAGGCGTCGCCGTTCACCAGCATCTCCTTGGGCGACGACTCGTACGCCGCGGGCTTCCAGCCCTCGAATCGCTTGGCCGCCTTCCGGATCGCCTCCGCCGTCACCGCCTTCGGATCGGCGCCGTCGAGGCGCATCGCCGCGGCGAAGACCTCCCGCTTGTCGGCGAGCAGCGTCGCCCGGTTGGCCATCTTCGGGTCCCAGAGCGCGGCCCACGAGTCGGGCGGCGGGATCACCTTCTCCTTGTTGTAGGCGATTCCCGTCGTCCCCCACATGTACGCGACCGAGTGCTCGTTCTTCGCGTCGTAGGGCAGCCCGCGGTAGGCCGCCGCGAGGTTCTTCAGGTTGGGGAGCTTCGCCGGGTCGAGCTTCTCGAGCAGCCCCTGGGCGATCAGGTCCGCCACGACCTCGTCGCTCGGGATCACCACGTCGAACCCCGACTTCCCCCCGGCCAGCTTGGTCTTCAGGTCCTCGGAGGACTCGATGAAGTCGAGCTTCACCTTGCAGCCGAACTCCTTCTCGAAGCCCGCCGCCGTGTCGGCGGCGAAGTAGTCGGGCCAGGAGAGCACGTGGAGCGTCGGACCCTCCTTGTCGGAGCAGCCGGCGATCAGGGCCAGCGCGAGTGCGAACCGCTTCATCTTCCGCCTCCTGCGACCGGGACGCGCGACAGTTTGAGCGACAGGCCGATCAGCCCCACCGACGCCAGGAGGAGCACCGTGGAGAGCGCCCGCATCTCCGCGGTCCCCCCGAAGCGGACCTTCGAGTAGATGAGCATCGGCAGCGTGCTCGAGTCCGGCCCGGTCGTGAAGTACGTTATCACGAAGTCGTCGAAAGACAAAGTAAACGCGAGCAGGGCGCCGGAGAGGATCCCCGGAAGGATCGCCGGGAAGGTCACCTTCCAGAACGCCTGGAGCGGCGTCGCGCCCAGGTCCTGCGCCGCCAGCTCCGTCGAACGGTCCATCCCCTGCAGGCGCGCCGAGACGACCACCGCGACGTACGAGAGGTTGAACGTCGTGTGCGCGATCGCCGCCGTCCAGAGGGAGAGCGACATCCCCGCCGCCCGGAAGAGCGCGAGGAGCGCGATCGCCAGCACGATGTCGGGCACCATGACGGGGAGCGATACGAGCGTCGTGTAGAGCCGCTTCCCGCGGAAGGAATCCCGGGCCGCCAGCGCCGCCATCGTCCCGAGGATCGTCGCCAGGACCGTCGAGACCGCCGCGAGGACGAGGGTGTTGGAGAGCGACGAGCGGATCGCGTGGTCGGTCCAGATTTTCCGGTACCAGTCGAGCGTGAATCCCTTCCACTGGAAGTAGGGCGACTCGCTGAACGAGAAGGCGGCCATGACCGCGGTCGGGGCGTAGAGCGCGGCCAGGACGAGCGCGGTCCAGGCGGCGAGGGAGGCCTTTCTCATACCAGGCCCTCCGTCTTCCGGAGCCGGTGGTAGGTCCACGTGAGCGCGAGCGTCGAGACCATGAGGACCAGCGTGAACGCCGCCCCCCCGGGGGACTTCGGGTCGTTCTTGTAGAGCAGGTTGATCTGGTTCCCGACCATCGTGAGCGACGTCCCGCAGAGCAGCTCCGGCAGTGCGAAGATGCCGAAGGCGGGGATGAAGACGAGGATCGAGCCGGCCGCGATCCCCGGCATCGTGAGGGGGACCGTGACCTTCCAGAACGTGCTCCAGGGCGACGCCCCCAGGTCCTGCGACGCCTCGAGCAGCCCCCGGGGCAGCTTCTCGATCGACGCGTAGAGCGGGAGGATCATGAAGGGAAGGAAGTTGTGGACGAGGCCGATCACCCCCGCCGCGGGCGTCAGGTAGAGCCCGAGGGGCCGGAGCACGAAGATGAGCGAGTAGGTGCGCACGAGCAGGTTCGTCCAGAAGGGGAGCACCACCAGGAAGAGCAGGAAGTTCCGCCACGTCGGGCCGCAGCCCGCGACGAAGTAGGCCACCGGGTAGGAGACGGCGAGGCAGAGCGCCGTCGAGACCGCCGCGACTGCGAACGAACGTCCGAGGAGCGCCCAGGTCGCCGCGTCCCCGAGCGCCTTCAGCCCATCCGGGGAGAACGCCATCGCCGCCACCACCGCCGTCGGGAGCACCAGGAAGACGATCAGCCAGGCGGTCGGAGGGAGGAGCAGCCCCCTCATCGGGGGAGCACCAGCGCGTCCTCGGGACGCCACGACACCGTGGTCGTCTGGCCCACACGGACCTGCTCCAGGGCGCCGTCATTGGCGTCCTCGACCAGGATCTTGCGATCACCGGCGCGGAGGATGATCGACGTCGATGATCCCTGGTAAAGGATCTCCTCGACCCGCGCGGGGATGCCGCCCCCGCCGTTCACGCGCATCTTCTCGGGGCGCACGAGGAGCGTGACGTCGCCCTTCGCGGAGGCGGGCACCACGAGCCCGTCCTTCGTGCGGAAGGTCGTCCCGTCGCCCGTGCCGTCGAAGAAGTTCCCGCTCCCGACAAACTCGGCGACGAACCGCGTGGCGGGATGCTCGTAGATCTCGACGGGCGTGCCGGTCTGCTCGACGCGCCCGCGGTTGAGGACCGCGATCCGGTCGCTCATCGCGAGCGCCTCCTCCTGGTCGTGGGTGACGAAGACGAAGGTCATGCCGAGCGAGCGCTGGAGGCGGCGGAGCTCCTCCTGAAGGCCCTTGCGGAGCTTGAGGTCGAGCGCGCCGAGCGGCTCGTCGAGGAGGAGGACGCGCGGGCCGGTAACGATCGCGCGGGCGAGGGCCACGCGCTGCTGCTCGCCCCCCGAGAGCGTGAGGGGCTCGCGGGCGTCGTAGCCGGCGAGGTTGACCATGTCGAGCGCGCGCTTCACGCGGCCGGCCACGTCGTCCATGCGGGCGATCTTGAGCCCGAAGGCCACGTTCTCCGCGACCGAGCGGTGGGGGAAGAGCGCGTAGTTCTGGAAGACCATGTTGACGTCGCGCTTGTGGGCCGGGACGCCGGCCATGTCGCGGCCGCCGAGCGCGATCGTGCCCGCGTCGGGGGACTCGAAGCCGGCGATCATGCGCATGAGGGTGGTCTTGCCGCAGCCGGAGGGCCCCAGGAGGGAGAAGAACTCGCCCCGGCGGATGTCGAGGGAGATGTCGTCGACCGCGCGGCGCCCGCCGAAGGCCTTCGTCACGCCGCGCAGGGTTACGTCGTACTCGTCCACTTCGCTCGTCACCTCCCTCGGAGAACCGAGTGATTGATATCACATCGGAATTCGCGATTCAAGATACTAATATGGGAAGCATGATCCTCCGGCTGACGCTCCTCGCGATGGCCCTGGCTCCGCGGCTCGATCCGTTCGACGCCGCGATGGATTCGTTCCTGAAGGAGCGGGGCGCGCCCGGCGGCGCGCTCGCGGTGGCGAAGGACGGGCGGCTCGTCCATGCGAAGGGCTACGGCGCGGAGATCGAGCCGTCGTCGCTCTTCCGGATCGCCAGCCTCTCCAAGCCCCTCACCGCTATTGCGATCCTGGCCTGGGTTCAGAAGGGGAAGCTGGACCTCGACGCGAAGGCGTTCGCGATCCTGGGGCTGAAGCCGGCCGACCCCCGCGCGGCGGACATTACGGTGCGCCACCTCCTCCAGCACACGGCCGGCTGGGACCGCGAGAAGAGCGGCGACCCGATGTTCAAGTCGATCGAGATCGCGCAGGCGCAGGGGCTGCGGCCGCCCGCCGACGCGGCGGCGATCCTCCGGTGGATGCTGGAGAAGCCGCTCGACTTCGATCCGGGGATGCGCCACGCGTACTCGAATTTCGGCTACTGCGTGCTCGGCCGGATCCTGGAGAAGGTTTCCGGGGAATCCTACGAGGCGTGCGTGAAGAAGTCGGTGCTCGAGCCCATGGGGATCGCCCGGATGCGGCTGGGGAGGACGCGGCTCGAGGAGCGCGCGAAGGACGAGGTGGCGTACCGCCAGCCGGGCGCGAAGGCGGAGCGCTCGGTCTTCGGCGGGGAGGGCGCGGTGGACTGGCCGTACGGCGGCTTCCATCTCGAGGCGATGGATGCGCACGGGGGATGGCTTGCGTCGGCGGTCGACCTCGTGCGCTTCGCCTCGTCGCTCGACACGGTGCTCGACCGGAAGCATCAGGAGGCGATGTTCGCCCGCCCGGCGGGGCTCAAACCAGGGGCCGCCTATTACGGCTGCGGGTGGATGGTGCGGCCCGTGGGGAAGGACGGGAAGGCCAACACGTGGCACACGGGATCGCTCCCTGGGACGAGCACGCTCCTCGTCCGGCGCCACGACGGGCTGGTGTGGGCGGCGCTCTTCAACCAGCGCTCCGCGAAGGATTCGGAGATCGACCCCGCGCTCCACCGCGCGGCGGACGCGGTCGCCGAGTGGCCGAAGGAGGATCTGTTCCCGCGCTACCGATAGATTTCAGATCACACGTCCCGATATCCCCGGACGTCGGCAATTCGACCCTCGGGGTCGAACCCCACGTCGAGATCCCCAAAGCTCAGGAAGTGGCAGAAATGAACGTAGGGGACGGAGTCCCGACGCTGAAGTTCGCCCCGGAACTTCGAAGGGTCCTCCGCGGCCTCCTTGGCCTCCGCATATTGGCGGAGAATGAAGACGCAGATCTGGCCCAGTTCAATCCGATCCTCGTCGGTCCGGGCGCGCGCATCGCGGAGCGCGCCGGGGAGGAGAGTGTGGGCGTTCAGGAATCCGCCGAGATCGGTGACGTCCCAGTCCTTTGTGAGGAGACTGACGCCCCAGGAGACTCCTTCGGGGCGATGCTTCCGGATTCGGCGGAAGAGACGGGTGTTGGGGATCCACTTCTCGAGCAGCGGGTGACGGATCTCGCCCCAGTTTTCGAGAGCATCCTGACGGGCGGCGTGGAATCGGGCGGCGGCCTCGAGGGCCGGAGCCCAGGGATCGGGGGCGGGGTCCGGGGGCTTCGGAGGCGCGGCGGAACAGGAAGACAGGCAGAAGATCAGGACTCCAGCCGGGAGCCGGGCGAACATTTTCCGGGGCATGCAGTCCACGACTCCATCCACCCCGCCGCCCGGAGCGGGCGCCGGGTCCGTAACAAAACAGACGGTCTGTCTTGTTGCGCGGTAACTACTTGTCGTTGAAGGGGTCGCTCTCGTCGCCGCCCTTGGCGTCCTTGGGCACGGGGAGCGAGAGGACGAACTCCTTCCACTCCTCCTCCATCTTCTTCAGGTCCATGCCGCCGAGGACCTTGTCGGTCGCCTTCTCCCAGTTCCCGGAGGCCTTGAGCTCCTCCATGAGCGCCTTCGGGATCGCGCCGTAACCCTTCTTCCGGGCGACGTCGCTCATCTGGAAGAAGTAGTTGATCGACCAGCCCTCCGCGTAACACAGCCCCGCGTTCCTGTAGTAGTCCCTCTGTTCGTACCGGAAGATCTTGTCCAGCGGGACGTGCTCGTTCTTCTTCACCGCGGCGTGGATCTTCCGGATCCTCCAGTCGTTGATCCCGATCGTGAACTTGTTCCTCGTCTTGTTCCACTCGCCCCCGAAGAAGTAGTCACCCATCCCCTCGTTCAGCCACGAGGGGACGTAGATGCTGCGCGCGCTCCCCATGTAGTAGTGCATGTACTGGTGGAACCCCTCGTGGTAGAGGATCTTGAAGGTCACCTCCTCGGGGTTCCGGTCCTCGGCGATCGTCATCTCCTCGTTCGAGTCCAGCTTCAGCTTGTCCCCCTCGAAGCGGTAGCCCACGATCTCCGCCTGCATAGGGCTCCAGTAGGCGGCCGCCCCCAGGGCGCCGCTGTAGTCCTTGAAGTCCTCCTCCCGGTCGAAGATCTTGATCCGGCACGGGGGGATGGGCTTCTGGGTCGGGATGACGTGACGGTAGAGGGCCTGGATCTGCTCCATCTCCTCCCCGCAGCGCTTGGCGAAGTCCTGACGCGTGGCGTACTCGATGATGTAGTTCCCCTTCGACGAGGTCAGCGTGCTCCAGTCGCTGCAGAGGGAGCCGCCGATGCCCAGGCTCGTCCGCTTGCCCGCGCGCGACGCGGCGTCGTAGATCCAGAAGGTCCGGGCGGACTGGTCGAAGACCTTCAGCGCCGCGGCGAATTCCCCCTCGGAGACGGGACGGTCCGACGTTTTGCGCGTCGACTTGCCCTCGGGGCCGAACGTCGTGATCGAGACGTACAGGCCGTCGCCGCCGGCGCGCCAGACGCCCGCGAGGGCGATCCCCTTGCGGTCGGCGAAGTAGTAGTAGACGACGATCCGGTCGCCGTCGTTCGAGAGGTAGGTCTTGCGCACGTACGGCATCCTGCCGGCGAGGGCCGTCTTCGTCTGCTCCTTGAGGCCCTTGAACCGCTCCTCCAGCTCGCCGGTGACCTTCGACTCGAGGTTGTCGAGCCCCGTGCAGGCGAAGGTCTTGAGGATGACGATGTAGAGCTTGTCCAGGTAGGGGGCGTTGTAGCGGGCGATCTGGTAGGTGCGGCCCTTGTAGAAGGACTCGTCGTTGTCCTGCTCGCCCACGAGGTTGGGCTGCGACGGGACGCCCTTCCAGCCCTCGGGCGGGACGAACTCGAAGCTCCACCAGGCGTCCATGTGCGGCCGCTTGTAGAAGGCGGTCTTGAGGAGGGCGGCCGCGGCGACCTTCTGCCCCAGGTCGTTGATCCGATCCGTGATCTCGATCATCTTGTCGAAGTAGAGGGACGTGCTCCGGTAGCGGGTCCGGATCTCGCGGAATTTCTCCTGGGCCTCGGCGACCTTGCCCTCCTTATCGAGCTTCTCCGCAAGGTCCCACAGCGCCTGGGCTTTCTTCTCGCGCGTCTCGCGCGCCGGGTCGCCGGCCCTGGGAGGAGCGGACGGTTTCACTCCGGGAGCCTTCGCGATCCCCCCGGCGGGGACGAGGTCCCGGATCTCCGGGGCGCTCATCGCGCGGGCGTAGATGCGGACTTCGTCGATCATCCCCTTGAAGTACTCCTTGATGCCGATCCCCTCCCAGCGGCCGAACTCCAGCTTGTTGGGCAGGGACGAGGAGGGCGCGGCCGTCGACGTGGCCGCCGCGGCGCCGTCCACGTAGAGCCGGTGGGTCGTGCCGTCGAATGTGTAGGCCACGTGGTGCCACGCGCCGGGCGCGGGAGCGGCGGCGGCGACGAGGACGCTGCCCCCGAACTTCCACACCGCCAGCTTCGAGTCCCGGAAGCCGACGTGCACGCCCGACTTGGCATCCTCATTGCAGAGGCAGACCAGCTGCTGGACGTTGGACGGGACCGCCGCCGCGTGGAACCAGGCGGCGATCGTCTGGGCCCCGCTCGCCGCGGGCATCCCTCCCACGCCGCAGGAGACGTAGTCGTCGACCCCGTCAAAGACGAGCGCCTTCCCGAACGGGCCGTCGGCCCACGCCGTTCCGCCCCCGAGGGACCCGGGGTTGTCGTTCCCGGAGGCGTCCCCGGTGCTGTTGCCGGCCCCTTCTTCGAATTTCCAGATCCCGGCCACCGGGTTCTTCGGCGCCGGCGGGGGCGCCGGAGCGGGATCGGGCTTCGCGGGGTCGGGCTCCGGCTCCGGCTCGGTTTTCGGCGCGGGCTCCGGCTCCTTCACCGCGGGCTTCGGCGCGGGAGTCGGCGGGGCGGCGGTCGGAGGCTTCTCCGCGACCTTGGCGACCGGCTTGGGCAGCCCCTTCGCCTCGGCGAGCTTGTCCGACCACTCGGCGCCGAAATCCTGGAGCGCGAGGCTCGCGAGGTCGAAGTTCGCCTTGACCTGGGAGGCGTTGACCCATCCCTCGACGCCCTTCGGGGTGCGGACGAAGTACCACAGGCTCTTCTCGGTGCGGAGGAACGAGCGGAGCGTCACCGGCGTGTTGACGGCTACCGAGACGTCCGCCTTCGGCGGCTTGCCCACGTGCCACGCCAGGAGATTGGCTTCGCTGTAGACGGGGATCGTGTCGAAGCCCTCGGCGAAGAGGAGCGTCTGCTTGCCGGTGACCTTGGGCGCCTCCTTCACCACTTCGGGAGGCGGGGCGTCGGGCTTCGAGGTCGCGATGAGGACGATCACGACGAGGAGGACGAGCGCTGCTCCGGCGCCGACCCCGATCCAGAGCAGCTTCTTGTTCTTCTTCGGGGGCTCGGAGGGCGCCTCCTCCTTGCGAGAGGGGGCGGGGCGCTTCGCCGCGGGCGCCGCCGCCGCCGCGGGTTTGCGCGCGGTGGCCGTCTTGCGCGGGGCGATCAGGGGCGCCGCCTTCGGAGGAGGCGCCGGCTCGTCGGGGAGTAGGTCGTCGATCGACGGCTCGGCGGCGGGCGGGGTGTAATACCCCTTTCCGATCAGGATCTCCGCCACCTTGAGGGTCACGCCGAGCGGGGCCGCCTTCTCCCGGATCTCGCGACACTCGAGGACGCGCGAGGCCTGCTGGGGGCTCTGCAGGACGAGCCTCTCCTGGATCGCCTTGTCGTCCGCCTCGGAGACCTCGTAGATCACGGGGCGCGGGACGGAGATGTTCCACTTCTTCTTGATGTCGGCGAGGATCTCGCCGAGCCGGGCGCTGTCGAGGATGCCCAGCCGGATCACGATCTCCTCCAGGTTCTTGGGCAGGCCCAGCTCCCGCAGCCCTTCCTGGGTCTTCTTGCACGCGGCAAGCTGGTCCGCCGTGAGGAGGGAGAGGCCGTGGACGTACTTCTCGAACGTGCTCATCGCCGACGTGTCGGACATCTCAATCCCTCCTGGTTCCGGTGGCCGAGGTGCTCCCTCAGTGTAGCCTGCGTTCACGGTTCCACGAACGTGGACGCGCATTATTGAACCCCGGGTCAGCTCCGGGTGTACCTCTTAGACGCATTCCAGGCCCATGGGTTCACGCGATTATGGGTGCTCCCCGCCCCCAACGTCACGGAGGGGGAGGCGTAGAGTCTAAGTTGCCGGCCCCTCGTGACTCCGGGGAACCTGGGAGGCCGTTCTCTTGAATGCGAAACTCCCCGGTTTCATTGGCCAATTTCGGAAGGAGATCGCCGATGGGTCGCATTGGTCCGGTCCTGGGGACCCTGGTCGCCCTCTCCGGGACGGCGTTCGCCCAGGAGGTCGGCGAGACCGCGGGCTTCCAGCTCAAGAACCAGATCGTCTTCGTCGAGGCGAAGGTCAACGGCAAGGGTCCTTTCTCCTTCATCTTTGATACCGGCGCGGGGATGACGGTCCTCAAGCCCGAGACCGCCGAGGCGCTGGGCCTGGTCGAAAAGAAGAAGGATCCGGCCCCCGAGAAACGCCTCCGACCCGGCGACCTTATGGGCGAAGGGGCCCGGCTCCTCGAGGTCGACTCGATCGCCGTCGGGAAGGCGGAAGCCAGGAAGATCCAGGTCGCCGTGATGGCCGTGCCCCAGGCCGACGTGCCGCTCAAGAAGCTCGGCATCGCCTACGACGGCATCCTGGGCTATACCTTCATCTCCCGCTTCGTCTCGACGATCGACTACCGGGAGAAGACCCTTCGGCTCGTCCCCCAACCCGAGACCCCCGCGGCCACCCTCGGCTTCTCGTACCGCACGATCCCCGACGACTTGGCCAACGAGGTCGGCGTCGAGGGCGGCCTCGAGGTGCGCGCCGTGGCGGCCGAGGGTCCCGCGGCGCGAGGCGGCCTCAGGAAGGGCGACATCGTCCGTTCGGTGAACGGGACGCGCGTCGATACCGCCGACCAGTATCGCGCGTTGCTGGGCACGCTTAAGCCGGGCGACGCGGCGGTGCTGAAGGCGGTCCGCGAGCGGAAGGACGTGGAGCTCCGCCTCACGGCGGGCGGGCGCCCGTAGCCTTGGCATTCCCGCCCGGCTGTCGTATATAAGGGTGGTCCATCTTCGCGGAGGCTTCATGCTCGCCCGGCTGGCGCTCCTCTTCCTCGTCCCCTCCCTCCTCTCCGCCCAGGAAGCGACCGAGGCGCTGCGCATCGGCTCGGCGGAATTCCAGAAGCGGCGGGCGACGCTCCTCGAGCGCCTCCCCGACGCGCCGCTCGTCCTGGAGTCCGGAAAACTCAAGGAGCTGGGCAACGACGACAACACCCCCCTCTTCGACTTCAAGTACCTCTGCGGCATCCACGACGACAAGGGCCTGCTGGTCATCAAGGACCGGAAGATGACGGTCTTCGTGAGCGATCCCGCGACGGCGGTGCCCCTGGCGGACGCGGTCTTCCCCGTGGGCCAGTTCGCGAAATGGGCGGAGGAGAACCTGGCGGGGCAGGCGAAGATCCACGCCAAGCTCCGCGGGAAGAACCTGGAGCTCCTCCAGGCCGCGGTCCCCAAGCCCGAGGTCACGCTCTCCAGGCTCGGCCCCGAGCTCACGAAGCTCCGCCTCATCAAGAGCGAGACGGAGATCCGGCTCATCCGGAAGGCCTCCGATGCGACCAACGCGGCCCACCTGGCGGCGATGAGGGCGCTCAAGCCCGGGATGAACGAGAAGGAGCTGCAGGAGGTGATCGAGGCGACCTTCAGGAAGGGGGGCTGCCCGGAGCTCGGGTTCCCTTCGATCGTCGCCGCGGGCATGAACGGGACGACCCTCCACTACAGTAAGAACAACCAGGTGATCCCCAAGGAGACCCTGATCGTCTGCGACATCGGCGCGGCGATCGACAACTACGTGACCGACATCACCCGGACGCTCCCGACTTCGGGAAAATACAGCGATGAGCAGAAGAAGCACTACCAGTGCGTGCTCGACGCCCAGAAGGCGGCGGAGGCGATCCTCAAGCCGGGGGCGACGTTCGGCGACCTCGATCGCGCGGCGCGGAAGGTCTTCGAGGACCGCGGCCTCCGCAAGTGGTCGTACGCCCACTCGAACGACGGGCAGGTCCGGCACGGGCTGGGCCACTACGTGGGGATGTCGGTCCACGACTCCGGCGGCTATCGCGAGCGCTTCGAGCCCGGCATGGTGATCACGATCGAGCCGGGCTGGTACGACAAGGACGCGGGCTATGGCATCCGGATCGAGGACATCTATCTCGTCACGAAGGACGGCTGCGAGCGCCTCTCGGCCGCCGCGCCCCGGGAGATCGACGAGATCGAGAAGGTGATGAAGGGGAAGCGGGATTTCTGAGCCGGTGCACGTGAGAGCGATTTGCACCACAGAGACACGGAGGACACAGAGATTCTCTTCTTATCTCCTCAAAAACATCGGCCTTCTCCGTGACCTCCGTGTCTCCGTGGTGAATCTTCCCTGCCCGCAGGGGAGGGTGGGCCGCTCCGGGTGTCGAAGTTGAAGGCGGAGCGGACGTGAACGAGAGGTGAGCGATGCGTGCCCTCGGATGGATGCTGATCCTCGGCTCGGCGGCCCTCGCCCAGGAAGGCCGCGCGGGCGTCGCCGCGTGGGACACCGGCAGCGCTTCGACGGAACCTTTCCCCTCCGCGCAGATCACGGCCCGGACCGGCTGGACGCCCGTCGCCGAGCCCTCTCCCTCGCTCAAGGGCGACGCCGTCGTCACCAGCGGACCCATCACGGTCGCCTTCCGCCGCCAGAACGGGACGATCGACCTCTACGCTCCGACCGTCCCGCGGGCCCGGCTCGCGCTCGAGACCTCGACGGGCGAGAGGGTCGCTGCGTTCCACGCGGTCTCCGTGGCCGAGATCGGCAAGGGCGGCGTGGCCGTCGAGGTCGCCGGGAAGACCGCCAAGGGCGCCTCGGTGTCGGCCCAATTCCGTCTCAAGCGGGGCGACGTCGCCCTCGAAGCCCAGACCGGCACGGGCGCGGCGCGCCTGCGGGTGGAGTGCCCGTCGCGTTTCGTCGTCCTCCCCGATTTCTTTGCCGACGACATCCTGGTAGACGCGGCCGCGATCCCCGGCGCGTCTTCGGAGCTCCCGAGTGAGAACTTCCTCCTCCATCTGGCCGGGACGGGCGACGCGCTGGTGGTCGCCGTCTTCGAGAACCGCGAGCAGGACGTGCGGATCGAGCTGGAAGGCCAGGGGGTCGCCCGGCGGATCACGGCCTCCCTGATCGAGTTCGGGGCGGGGAAGAAGGCGTGGGTGGCCGTGCTGGCCGAGCCGAAGATCTGGCACTCGGTCGACGTGCGGACGGAGGACGCCCAGAAAGTCATGCCGCTCGACTGGACGATGCCGTTCGTGGCGTCGTGGCGCTGCGACATGACGCGGCCGAATGGCCTCGCGGACAGCTGGGACATGCTCCTCCAGAACAAGAAGAACCAGGAGTACGTCAAGCCCGCGTGGTTCGGCGGCCCGGCGGAGACCGTGAACGACGCGACGCGCCGCCGCTTCACGGAGGTGCTGGGCTTCTTCCCGTATCCCGTCTGGTCCGACCCGGAGCGCCGCGGTTATCTCCAGCCGCTCCAGATCGAGACGCGGACGAAGTTCGTCCCCACGCTCTCCTACCGCGGGCCGGCCGTGATCTTCCCCTTCAACCGCGTGCCCGAGACGCCGCCCGACCGCTTCACCGTGGTCGACGTGGCCCGGAACGCGCTCGGCGTCGGTCCCTGCGAGTACATCCTCGACCTCGAAGGCCAGAAGCAGGAGTACAAGGGCGTCGCGACCTGTAACGCGCGGGACGCGCTGATCGAGATCTGGAAGAAGGGCGAGCAGAAGAAGCGCCGCGAGGAGGTGCTCAAGCTCCTGGACGGCACGCTCGTGTTCGTGACCCACATCCGGAACCGCATCTCCGCCTACGTCGAGTTCGGCCGCAAGGTCCGCAGCTACCTCGCCGAGCAGAAGAAGGCGCACCCCGAGCTGGCGGGGCCGATCGACGAGCTCGACCAGATCGTCCTCGAGCTCGACGCGCGCTTCGAGGAGCGCAAGGAGAAAATCCGGACTCCCGACGAGGTGGCCCGGATGAACGAGGACTTCCGCAAGAGCCTGCTGGACGACGAGGGCGCCGCCGCCCAGGAGCGCGTGAAGGCCTACGGCGACGCCCTCACGCGGATCGGGGGGAACCAGGACAAGCTGGTCTCCGAGTGCCGCTGGGTGGTCCGGACGCTCCGGCAGCAGGCCGCCCTCAGCCTCACCCGCGAGCCGCGCCTGGCGGCCGTGGCGGGGGAGATCCGTGCCCGCACCCAGACGGCCCTCAAGAACCCCTCCATGCACGAGCGCGCCCGCCAGTAGTCGGCTGAAAGTGTTGAGGTTGATGCGGGAAGAAGCGAGGATGGTGCCGTGAACCGGTTCCTCCTCGCCGTTACCCTCGTATTGGGCTCGACCTCCGCGCAGGGCCGACAGGACGAGAACGTCGATTTCCTCCGCGACCTCCAGCCGATCTTCAAGGCCTCCTGCCACAAATGCCACGGCGCCGAGAAGCCCAAGGGGCAGTTCCGGCTCGACCTGAAGGCGTTCGCTCTCAAAGGCGGGATCTCGGGAAAGACGATCCTTCCGGGGAAGGGATCGGAGAGCCCGCTCGTCAAGCTGCTCCTCGAGGCCGACGAGGACGCGCGGATGCCGCAGAAGGCGCCGCCGCTCGCGCGGGAGAAGATCGACCTCATCCGTCGCTGGATCGACCAGGGCGCCGAATGGCCCGACTCCGCGGGGGGCGAGGCGACGCTCGAGACGCATTGGGCGTACGCCAAGCCCGCGCGGCCCGCGAGCCCGGTGGTCCGGAACGCCGCGTGGGTGCGGAACCCGATCGACGCCTTCGTCCTCGCGCGCCTGGAGAAGGAGGGCCTCGCGCCCTCGCCCGAGGCGCCCCGCGAGGCGCTCCTCCGCCGCGTCTCGCTCGACCTCAGCGGGCTCCCCCCGTCGCCCGCGGAGACCGACGCCTTCCTGGCCGACGGGAGCTCCGACGCGTATGAGAGGAGCGTCGAACGCCTGCTGGCCTCGCCCCATTATGGGGAGCGCTGGGCGCGGCCGTGGCTCGACCTCGCCCGCTACGCCGACACCAACGGCTTCAACTTCGACAGCCCGCGCACCATGTGGAAGTTCCGCGACTGGGTGATCCGGGCGCTCAACGCCGACATGCCCTTCACGCAATTCACGATCGATCAGATCGCGGGGGACATGCTCCCGGGCGCCACGCTCGACCAGAAGGTCGCGACGGGATTCCACCGGAACACGCTCACCAACGAGGAGGGCGGGACCGACAAGGAGGAGGCGCGCTGGGAGACGCTGCTGGACCGCGTGAACACCACCGCCTTCGTGTGGCTGGGGAGCACGCTCGCCTGCGCCCAGTGCCACAACCACAAGTACGACCCCTTCACGCAGAAGGAGTACTACCGGTTCCTCGCCTTCTTCGACCACTCCGACGAGCCGCGCCTCGAGCTTCTCACGCCCGAGGAGCAGGCGGAGCGCCAGGCCGTCCGTGACCGGATCGCGGCCGAGGAGAAGGAGCTCCGGAAAGTCGCGGAGGCCCAGCTCCCCGTCGGCGTCCGGAAGGCGCTCGAGGTGCCTTACGCGAACCGGACGAACACCCAGCGGAACGACGTCGTGATCTTCTGCCGCTCCCAGATGACCGGCTTCCGGGAGCTGGGGGACCGGCTCCTCGGGCTCTACCAGCTCCACACGCGGCAAGACGGCGCGACCGCCCTCGTCCTGCAGGAACGCGCCACGTCGGAGGTGCCGTCCACCCACTTCCGGATCAAGGGGGGATTCACGAACGTGGGGGAGAAGGTGACGGCGGGAGTCCCGGCGTCCCTCCCGCCGCTCCCGGAGGGGACGCGGCCCGACCGGCTGGCCCTCGCGCGCTGGCTCGTCTCCGAGGAGAACCCGCTCACCGCCCGCGTGGTCGTGAACCGCTTCTGGGACCTCTTCTTCGGCCGCCCGCTCGTCGAGACGGCCGAGGACTTGGGGACGCAGGGGCAGCGGCCTACGCACCCCGAGCTCCTCGACTGGCTGGCCACGGAGTTCGTACGCCTCGGGTGGAGCATGAAAGCGGTCCACCGGGCGATCGTCCTATCGTCCACCTACCGCCAGTCGTCGCGCGTCGCGCCGGCGCTCCTCGAGCGGGACCTCCACAACCGCCTCCTCGCGCGCGGCCCGCGGTTCCGGATGGAGGCGGAGATGATCAGGGACGTGATGCTCTCCGCGAGCGGCCTCCTCTCGCTCAAGATCGGCGGCCCGAGCGTCTTCCCCCTCCAGGCCGACACGAGCGGCGTGGTCGCGATCAACAAGGTGGACACGCGGTGGACGCCGAGCGAGGGGGAGGACCGTTACCGCCGCGGACTCTACACCCACTGGCGGCGCACGGCCCCTTTCGTGGCCTTCGGCCTCTTCGACGCGCCCACGCGGGAGACCTGCACCGTCCGCCGGCTGCGCACCAATACGCCGCTCCAGGCGCTGGGGGGGATGAATGACCCCGCCTACTTCGACGCGGCCCGCGGGCTCGCCCGGCGGATCGTGACGGAGGCCGGCCCCGAGCCCGCCGATCGGGCGGTCCACGCGTTCCGCCTCTGCACGGGACGGAGGCCGGACGCCGAGGAGACCGACCGGATCGTCCGGGCCTGGCGCCGGGAGTTGGAGCACTTCAGCGCCGACCCCGCGGCCGCGAGGGCGGTCTTCAAGGGGTGGACGATCGTCTCCCCCAATTCGGAGATCCCTGACCGTGCTGCGTGGGCGCTGGTCGCCAACGCGCTGCTCAACCTCGACGAGACCGTGACCAAGGAGTGACCGTGGACGGCAACGACCTGCGCGACACGACCCGCCGACATTTTTTCGGCCAGGCGGGGCTCGGGATCGGGACGATCGCGCTCTCGGCCCTCCTCAAGCGCGACCTCTTCGCCCAGGACCCGATGGCCCCCCGCGCCCCCCACTTCGCCCCGCGGGCGAAGAACATCATCTATCTCTTCATGATGGGCGCGCCCTCGCAGCTCGACCTCTTCGACGAGAAGCCGGTCCTCAAGAAGCGCCACGACGAGAAGGTGCCCGAGGAGATCATCAAGGGCGAGCGGTTCGCGTTCATCAAAGGCGTGCCCAAGCTCATGGGGTCGCCCTTCCAGTTCGCGCGCCGGGGGCAGTCGGGCGCCACGGTCTCCGAGCTCCTCCCGCACCTCGCCTCGATCGCCGACGACGTTACGTTCGTGAAGTCCGTCCACACGAACCACTTCAACCACGCGCCCGCCCAGGTCTTCATGAACACGGGCCATACGACCGTGGGCCGGCCCAGCATGGGCTCGTGGCTCACGTACGGGATCGGGAGCGAGAGCCGCGATCTCCCGGGCTTCGTCGTCCTCGTCTCGGGTCAGCTCGACCCGGGCGCGGGGAGCTCGTGCTGGTCGAACGGGTTCCTCCCCGCCTCGTACCAGGGAGTCGAGTTCCGCTCGAAGGGTGATCCCGTCCCGTGCGTCTCGAACCCCGACGGCGTGGACGGTCCGACGCGGGGGCGGACGATCGAGTTCCTGCGCGAGCTCAACGAGAAGCACCGGCGCGAGACGGGCGACCCGGAGATCGCCTCGCGCATCGCGGCCTACGAGATGGCCTACCGGATGCAGTCGGCCGTCCCGGACCTGGTCGACCTCTCGAAGGAGCCGAAGCGGGTCCATGAGATGTACGGAACCGAGCCCGGAGCGAACTCCTTCGCCAACAACTGCCTGCTCGCGCGTCGGCTGGTCGAGCGGGGCGTCCGCTTCGTCCAGCTTTACCACCGCGGCTGGGACCACCACGGGACGAGCCCGGGGAACGATCTCGTCCAGAACCTCCCCATGCTCTGCGGCCAGACCGACCGCGCGGCCGCGGCCCTGGTGCGCGACCTCAAGCAGCGCGGGCTCCTCGAGGACACGCTCGTCCTCTGGGGCGGCGAGTTCGGCCGGACGCCGATGAACGAGGGGAACGGGGAGGGGAAGTTCGTGGGGCGCGACCATCATCCGCGCGCCTTCACGATGTGGATGGCCGGCGGCGGCGTTCCGCCCGGTCGGACGGTGGGCACGACCGACGAGCTGGGCTACAACCCCGCGGAGGACCCCGTCCATGTCCACGACCTCCATGCGACGGTGCTCCACCTGATGGGGATCGAGCACACGCGGCTCACCCACCGGTTCCAGGGCCGCGATTATCGCCTGACCGACGTCCACGGCAAGGTCGTCCCGAAGCTCGTGTCGTCGTAGCCTGGCGTAAACCTGCCTCGCAGATTTGCGCCACCCGGCGGGTGGCGCGAATCTGCGAGGCAGGTTTACGCCACCCCGGGGCCCTCAGTCCCGGCAGCCTTCCTTGCGGTCGGCCCCCGTGCATGCGAGCGCGAGATGCATGTGGTTGTCGTGCGGGGAAGAGGAGGGCTGGACCAGCTTCTTCCCGGCCTTCTTGATCAGCTCCTCCTGCCGGGCCCGCTCGGCCGGGTTCCTGATCCCGGCCAGCCGGCCGCGGGCGTGATCGAGAAGGATCGTCTTGAGCCAGTCGGCGAAGAGGATGGAATGCATGTCCTGGAAGTGGGGGTTCTCCAGGATGCCCGAAACGAACTCCCAGGTGCGCACGACGTCAAGGCGCAGGTCGCCCTGGCCCTTGCCCTCCTTGTCCAGGGTGAAGATCCGGTTCCCCTTGGGCGCGCCGCCGGCGTCGCAGAGGTAAAGCCCGAGATCGACGTCCCGCCCGCCCTGGTGGTTGATGTGGGGCGCGAGCCTTCCCCCTTCCTTTGCGCTGATGTCGCCGACGAAGAAGGTCCCGTCCTCGCCGTGCTTCTCGGCCATGCGGACGCTCAGCTCGAGGAGGCCGAAGATCATCTCATCCGTCCCGAAATGGGTCTTCCGGCCGGGATTCCCGATCCGGTAGCCCGCGCCCTTCTCGGGGAGTTCCGCGGCGTTGACCAGCGTGCAGCTCGACCGCGTCCCGATGGAGATCGAGGGCGCCTTGGAGCGTCCCAGCTCCTCGATCTGCTTCCGGACGGCCTTGCGCATCTCCGAGACCGCGACCTTGGGCTCCTGGGCGGTGCAGAGACCGGCGGCCGCCGCCCAGACGGCGAGGACTCTGAGGATCGTCATGTTCCAGGGAACGGGGCCGGGGGGCCCGATCGTACATCCCTCGTCCCCGGGAGGGAGATCTACTTCCGGAAGGACGGGACGAGGACCTTCTCGATCGCGAGCCCCAGTTCGCGCCCGACGCGGCGGTAGTTCTCGGGCGTGCTCTCCGGGCGGTTCCAGGCCGTCTCGAGGGTGAGCGCGACGGCGTGGTCCTTCGCTGCCCGCGACACCCAGTTCTTGCTGATCTTTTGCCAGTTCTTCGGGTCGTAGCTCGGGCCCGACTCGCGGGTCTGGCCGCCGAAGGCGAGGGCGCCCGTCATCTCCGTCTTCGCGGCGGCGAAGAAGGCGTCGTGGTTGCGGCGGCCGCGCTCGCCGAGCGAATCCTTCACGGTCGTGAAGAAGAAGGTGGGATCGCCGGCGGCCGGGTTATGGAGGTCGACGAAGAAGTCGAAGCGGCCGGCATCGGCCATCGCCCGGATCGCCGCCTGCGCGGCCCGGACCTCCGGGTAGTGGGGCTCGTCGCTCCAGTCGCGGTTGTGGTCCTGCGGCTTGGCCTCCTTGCCGCCGGCCCCGCGCTCGGCGTTGTCCAGGTCCATGATGGGGACGTAGACGATCTCGGCCCGCTTGCGGAGCGCGACCGCGCGGGCGTCGTCCGACGCGATCCACTCGAGGAACCCGCGGCCCACCCAGCTGCCGCCCGACTCCCACGCGTGCTGCCGCGCCTGGACCCAGATCCCGAAGCGCTCGGGGGCGTCGGTCTCGGTGAGGCGCATCGCCGGGACCGCCCGGCCGTCGCGGGTCCGGGCGAGCTCGAACGGCTTGGCGCCGGGGCAGGCCTTGGCCGCGGCAGCCAAAGCCTCCTCGGCGTGGCGGAGCGTGAAGGGAGGGCCCCAGGCGAACCACTGGGTCTTGGCTTTGGCCTCGACCGGGTAGGCGATCCGTTTCCCGGCGCGCTTCCCCGGGGCCGTGTGGACCCACTCGCGGTCATCGATGCTCGTCATCGCCCGGTCGGGGGTGGCCCAGGGGGCCTCGCCCACGTCGATCGTGATCGTCTCGCCGGGCTTGAGCCCCTCGAGTTTGAAGTACCACCAGCAACGCCAGCCGCGGTCGGGATGGAGGGAAGGGTTGATCCGGACCGCCCGCGCCGCCGCATCGATCGATTCGACCTGGGCCGAGCCGCCCGGGAAGTCGATCGAGACCTTGAGGTCCGTTTCCTGGAGCAGGGCCAGGAGGAGGGCGAGCATCATGACAAGTGTAAGCCCGGAGGAGGCCCGTCATTACTGAGAAGTGTCGCCGAACTTTCTGAGAGGACCCGGTGAACCTTGGATGGATGATGATAGGATCACCTTATGAGGACCCCGGTGACGCTCGATTCCGACGTGGAGGCCATGCTCCGAAAACTCATGAAGCACCGCGGGCTTACATTACAAGGCGGCGCTCAACCACGCCATTCGGAAGGGGCTGTCCCATCCCGCGCCCAAGGCGTCCCGCCCGTACACGCTGAAGACCTTCCGGATGGGGTACCGGCCCCAGGTGGCCCTCGATCGGGCACTCTCCCCGGCGGCCGCGTTAGAGGACGAATCCATCGCCCGGAGCCGGCCGTGCCGCTGAGCGTCGCCTACACCTCGGCGGGGAAGCTCTACCTCAAGGAGGGCGACCGGCCCGCGAGCGAGGTCGTCAGCCGCTTCGGCCAGGGGGTGATCTCCCGCGCCCTCAAGCAGGGCGAGCGCGACGGGTGGAAGTTCCAGCGCAAGGGCGGGGTCGTCTACACCTCCGGGAGCGCCGTCTATCTGCTCGACGCCGACGGCGCCCGTCGCCGTCTCGAGAAGGGCAGTCTCATCGACCAGGGGGTCTTCCTCGAGGAGACGACGTGAACCCGATCGGCCGGCGGACTTTCCTGAAGTCGGGCCTCGCGGCCGCCGCGCTGCCCCGCTCGCTGGCGGCCCTCCAGGACGCCCCCCGCCGAGTGAAGGGCGTCCTCTGGCTCTGGATGACGGGCGGGATGAGCCAGCTCGACACGTGGGACCCGAAGACCGCGGGCCCCTTCAAGGCGATCGAGACGGCGGTGAAGGGCCTCCAGGTCTCCGAGCTCCTCCCCGTCTGCGCGAGGCAGATGAAGCACCTCTCGATCGTGAGGACGGTCTCCCACAAGGAGGGCGACCTGGAGCGGGCCGCCCAGCTCATGCATACGGGGATCACTCCCGGGATCGAGGAGGTCCCGACGATCGGCACGATCGTCTCCTCCGAACTCTCCAAGCTCGGCCATCCGCTGCCGGGCCACCTGGCGATCGATCCACCGGCCGTGACGTCCTCGGCGGTGCTTGGGGAGGATCACCTGCCCTTCCGCCTGAACACCCGGCTCAATCCGATCCCGAACATCCGTCGGAACGTCGACGCGACGCGCGATCGCGAGCGGTCCCTGCTGGCCCAGGAACAGAACAAGGAATGGTCCGCGCTGCGGCAGCAGGAAGCGGTGAGGCGATCGGACTCCGGATTCCTCCGGGCCGAGGCGGTCATGAACACGCCGCTCCTCAAGGCCTTCAACTGGCAGGAGGAGCCCGAGGCGCTCCGGAAGGAGTACGGGGGCGCCTTCGGGGAGAACTGTCTTCTGGCGCGGCGGCTCCTCCAGGCGGGCTGCGCGTTCGTGGAGGTCGGGCTGGGGGGCTGGCACCCGCGCACCGATTTCCCCGCGGCGCTGAAGCGCGTGGTCCCCGAACTCGATCGGGGTCTGGGGACCCTCGTGAAGGACCTGGTCGCCAAGGAGCTGCTCCGCGACGTGGTCGTCGTCTGCGCGACCGAGTTCGGGAAGTCGCCCGACCTGAACGGCGGAAGAGGGCGCGACCGCTGGGGGCGCGCGTTCAGCGTCGTCCTGGCCGGCGGCGCGCTCGCGGGCGGCCGGGTCCACGGCTCGACCGGCGCCGACGGCAAGGAGTGCGACCCGCCCGTCCCGGTGCAGGACCTCCTCGCGACGGTCTACAAGGCGTGCGGTCTCGACCCCGACAAGGAGTACGCGATCGAGGAGGGCCGCACGATGAAGTACGCCCAGGGCGGCAAGCCCATCGCCGAACTCTTCTAAGTCGGCCCCATTGAAAAAGTTGAGATGACTCTCACCACAAAGTCACAAAGAACACCAAGGAGACCCACATTCGTAAGGGGAAAGAGGTGCATTCTTTGTGTGCTTTGTGACTTTGTGGTGAATTCATCTTTACGAATTCACGGAGACCAGCTTACCCCGGGACCAGGCGGACCTTGAGGTAGTAGGCCGACGCGCTGAGGTAGAAGAGGATCACCGTCCACAGGAGCGCCTGCTGCAGCTTCCCTCCCCGGATCCACGCCGGATAAAGCCGGGGCAGGTGGACGTAGTTGAGCGCCCAGAGGGCCACCGAGAAGACCGAGACCGCGAACAGGCTGATCACGCCGGTCATCGTCAGGACCGCGGCGGGATCCTTGTAGGGCAGCACCGTCCAGGTCACCCCGACCATGACGACGAGGAAGACGTAGTACCAGAACCGGACGCCCTTCGCGCGCGCCGCTCCCGAATAGGTGCAGAGCATCTCCGCGTGGACGCGGCTGACCGCGTCCGCCCCGGCCAGCCAGCTGTCGAGCAGGAAACAGCCCGAGATGACGAGGAAGAGGACCCGCGCGGCGGGGCCCCAGAGGTCGCCGAAGAACGCCCCTTGTCGCGAGGCGACCTGCCAGCCCTCGGGCCAGATCCCCTGCGGACGCAGGATCGCAAACGCGAGAAGCGCCATGAGGAGCGTCGTGAAGAGGTTTCCGAGGACGCCGACCGCGCTGTCGGCAACGAGCGTCCGCATCCAGCCGCGCCAGCGCGAGCGGTTCTCCGCCGTGTCCTCGAAGCGGAAGGCGTCGAACGAGACGAGTTCTTTCTTTCCCGTGAGCGGGCTCGTGATGTGGCCCGCGTAGGCGGCCATCCCGTATCCCTTCTCGCGGAGCCAGAAGGAATAGAAGAGGCTCCAGAAGCCCCCGAGGCCCGAGTAGCAGATCATCGTGATGAAGCGCTCGAGCTCCTTCGGGTCCGTCGGCGGCGCCGGCACGGCGGAGGGGGAGACGAGCGCCTTCGCGAAGGCCGGCAGGTGGGCCAGGACCTTCGGGTGCAGGCACGCCAGGACGAGGCCGACCGCTGTCACGAGCGCGATCACGAGCATGACGCGCTCGATCAGACGGTAGACCACGCGCCCGACGAAGAGGGCCACGGCGAAGAGGCCGGTGATGAGGTAGGACCAGAAGAGCGTCCGGCCGCGCGCGTCCCAGCCGCGCGGGAAGTCCACGAGGTCCGCGAGCGCCGTCCCTCCCGCGCTGGCCCACCCGCCGATGAAGACGAAGTTCGCGGCGAACGCGATCCAGAGCCCGAGCCCGAAGGCGGGAGAGAGACGGGTGAAGCCGCGGAAGACGCTCTCGCCCGTCAGGAGCGTGTAGCGCCCGATCTCGAGGTTGATCGGCGTCTGCAGGACGCAGGCCGGGACGAGCAGGCACAGGTAGAGCGCCCCGTACTTTGCCACGAAGTAGGGCCAGAAGTAGAGCTCGCCCGACCCCTGCGCGAGCGCCATCCAGACGATCCCCGGCCCGAGCGCGGCCCAGAGGCGGGGGACGGGGGGGAGCTCGCGGGGCTGGAGGTCGGTGAATCGGGAGGAGGCCACGGCCGTCGAGGATACCCCGGCCAAAGGTCCGACAGTAGGGAAAACCACGGGGCGGGTGGGGACCGTAGAGTATCAGTACGGCCGCGGTGGCGGCCGAGTTCGGTCAGGCCTTGGGCCCACTCATGATCGACCCGGACGACGAGTTCATCGATTTCTGCCACCTGAATCCCAGCCAGACGACCACGGACACGGGCGATCTGGAGGCGTGGCTCTCCGAGCGCAACATCCCCTTCGCCCATCGGGACGGCCCCGCCGGCGACACGGTCTTTCGCGTCCCGCGGAGCGTCTATGCCCGGGCCGTCGAGTTGTGGGGCGACTACCGCGGCTCGGAGGACTACATCCTCAAGAAGCACGCCGCGTGGCTGACCGCCCGCCCGCCGGGCCCGCCCGCGAAGCGGTGACCCGGGGATCCCTACCGGGCGACGATCCAGCCGCGGACTTCCTTCCCCTCCCGCAGGACGGTGACCGCCACCCGATCGCCGCGCTCCTTCTTCTGGGCGAGGTGGGCGAGGAACTCGCTGAAGGTCGCGAGGCCGCTCCGCAGGCCGTCGACCTCCACGAGCACGTCGTCCTTCCGGAGGGCGTCCCCGGCAAACGCCGAACCCGCGCGGCGGATCCGGAGCGCGATCGCCTCCTCCGAAAGCCCCAGGGCGCGGCGCTCCGCCGGCGCCAGGCCCTCCCCGGCCACCTCCGGGCCGATCTCCTCTCCCATCGTGCTTCGCCAGGAGAAATCTCCCTTCCGCCTCCACCCGGGAGGGAGGGCGAGGGAGAGGGACGCCGATCCGGCGCCCCGGCGGACCTCCGCCTTGAGGACGGCGCCCTCCGTCGCGTGCTCGAGGACCCACTGCACGTCGGCGATCGAGACCAGGGGCTGCCCTCCGAGGAGGACGAGGTCGTCTTTCTCCCGGAAGCCCGCCTTCTCCGCCGGCGAGCCGGGGACCACCGATCTGATCCGCGCCCGCTCCTCCGGGTCGAGCTCGAGGCCCAGCGCGCGGGGCGTGGGATAGGCCCAGAGGAGGCGGTCCGGGACGGGCTGCTTCGCCTCCCGGATCCACCGGTACTCGGCGGCGTCGATCTGGTGACAGTGGATGCAGGTGGGGTTATGGCGCTCGCCCGCGGCCGGGTCGACCGTCGCGGGGAAGTCCTTGAGCGAGGGGTAGCCGCGCGGGGTGGGGAACCGCGGTGCCGGCCCGGCCTTCCCGGCGAGCGAGTCCCGGTTCGCGGGATAGCCCCGGTGGATTTCCAGCGCCGCCAGCGCCGCCTGGCGGAAGCCCCTCAGCGTCACGTCGCTCGCGCCTTCGGCGTTCGTCCGGCTCCCGTAACGGCCGTAGACCGTCCGGTCCGCGTTCATGAAGAGCACGGCCCAGGTGAGTCCGAAGTCGAACCGGAAGGCCGCGAGGTCCAGGGCGTTGACCTGCACCACGCGGACGCAGACGAAGCGGTCCAGGACGTCGGCGACCTCCGCCTCGCGACGGGCGACCTGCCCGTCGAGGAACCTGCACGCGCGTCAGGGCACGCAGCGGAAGACGACGAGGAGGGGCTTGCCGGTCTTCTTCGCCAGGCCGAACCCCGCGGGGAGGTCGTCGTAGACCCAGGCCCTCTCGGCCTCCATGTCGCCCAGCGCCTTCTGGAGCGGGCCGGGCTCCGGTCCGGCCTGCCGTGCGCCCGAGAGGACGAGCGTCAGGAGCGCCGCGCCGAGAGTGGGCAGACGGGGCATGGGGTGGTTCCTCCGGGACCAGTATACCCGGGGCGGAGGACCCTCAAGAGGGCATCCGAGAAGGCCCCCAGGACGGGCTTGACGTTATTTTCACAATTCCCAATAAATGAAAATAGTCTGAGCCCTTGCTTTCGTCCGCGCAAATGGAGGAACAGGGACGGTTACGATCCCCTCGGGCCGCAGGTCTTCTCGCACCACTCGGCCCAGCGCTGGAGGGCCTTGGCGCGCGCGGCGTCCGCCTGCGCGGGCTGATAGCCGAACGCGTCGGCCTGGACGGGCTGGAGCGCCTGGAACGCCGTCTGCCGGAGGGCGCCGTCCCGGTCGCCGAGCAGGCCCACCAGCGTCCAGATCGACTCCTTGTAGAGGAACGTCCCCAGCAGGTCGTTGCGCACGATCTCGGCCAGGCCCTGCGCGGCCGCGCGCCGGTCGCCTTCGGGCCGCTTGTCGTCGCGAGCGACCGCCGAGAGCGCCGCCTGCGCCTGCGCGTAGTTCCATTTACCCTGGAAGGTCAATGCGACGATGGCCGTCCGTCGGACCTTGGTGTCCTTGTCTTCGAGCAGCGGCACGAGCGCGTCCACCGCCGCATCGTCGAACATCACCTGCATGCACGCCTGCGCGGCGTAGGTGCGCGTGCCCGAACGGTCGCTCGCGAGCCCCTGGACCACCGCGGGCGCCGCCTGCGGTCCGCCGATCGCGGCCAGACGGACCCAGGTGCTCGAAGTCGAGAGCGCCGACGCCGAAGCCGCGGGGTCCTCGAACTTCTTGAGGAACTCCTGGTCCGCGGCCGATGGCGCCACGCGCTTGTTCCGCAGGGCGCGCATCCAATGGACCGCCTCCTCCTGGGTCGGGTCCTTGGGCCCCTCGTGGGCGTGGCCGAACATCTCGCGGTAGACCGCGCGGAAGCCGGCCTTGAAGAAGGCCTCCGCCTGCGGCCGGGTGCGGCTGGGCGGGAGCGTGTCGTCCTTGTGGCCGATCACCCAGTAGAGTTCGGCGTGGCTCTTGGGGGCCTTGGAGGCGGGAGGGTTGCCCATGCCGCCCACGTACGAGATCGCCCCGGCCAGGAGTTCCGAGTTCGCCGGGGCGAACCGGTTGAGGTACCACGCGCCCGAGGAGACGCCGAAGCCGTAGACCCGCCGCGGATCGACCGAGTAGGTCTTCACCGCCCACGGGATGAACGCCTTGACCGGCTCGTCGTCCTTGTCGGTCCAGCCGGCTTCCTTGGATTTCACGCCGATGACGACGAAGTCGTCGCGCACGTCGACTTTCTGCAGCATCTCCTCGGCCTTGCCGACGAGCGAGCCCGCGTTCCCGTTGGCGCCGTGGAAGGTGAGGAGCAGGCCGACCGGCTGGCCGGGCCGCCGTTTCGCGGGCGGCTTGTCGACGTGGGTGAGGGCCTTGTCGGGGTCGGCCTGCGGGGCCGCGCCCACGAGGCCGAGGGCGAGGGCGCCGAGGAGGAAATTCTTCATGCGATCCGCTCCAAAGAGTCTACAGGACGGTACGCCCCCCGCGTCCGGGATGTTTCGGGACCGATTCCGATCGGGAGATCAGCGCGGGTCTCCACGGCAAGGACGCCGCGGCCCGTCGCGGAAACTTGCATTCCGGGGTGGGACATGGGAGGATCGCGCCACGATAAACAGGGAGGAACCATGTTCTTCGAATCGCACTTCAAGCTGGAAGGCAGCTACGGCAAGCCGTTTGCCGCGTACCCGAAGCCGGGCGGGAATTCCCACCTCGTCTGGTACGCCGACGATCGCGGGAACGTGTACTGCCTGGAAGTGTGGATCGTGAGCAAGGAAGAGGCGGCCCAAAAGGGCGTCCAGTCGCCGAAGGCGGTGCTCGCGATCGAGCAGCCGCGCGAGTCGGCGCGCCGCACGGCGCCGTAGCGGGATCGCCTACTTCGCGTCCCGCCCGTCCTGCAGGCCCAGCAGCTGGAGCGCCTCCGCGTACCCGGGCGCCGGCTCGCCGTACATGCTGGCCGCGTACCGGGCCATGCCGACCAGCTGTCTCCAGCGGAAGCGGGCGCGGGCCTTGCCGAACTCCTCGGTCACCGTCCCGAAGAACTTCTCCCCGTGCTTGGAGCCGTTCTCGCTGATCACGTAGCGCCGGAGGAGCGAGAAGACCGGCGCCGCTGGGGCGTCGAGCTCGCCGTACCGGTGGGCCAGGGCGGCGGCGCGGGACTGACTCTTCTGCCGGATCGCGTCGTCCAGGTCCCGGAGGAGCGGCTCCGGATCGCTCGACTTCACCTGCTCCCGGGCGTTCGCCCGGGGATAGGGCTCCCAGGCGAGGAACTTCCGCCGGTTGCCTTTCGAATGATCGCCGTCCGAGGCCGTGTAGTAGGCGGCCAGGATCACCCCTGCGATGACATTCCGCGGCTCGCTGGCCCCGCCGATGTTCCGCAGGGCGTTGACCGTGTCGCACGCGTGGACGCCGACGGTGGCTCCGTGGGCCCGGGCCTCCTCGTCGCGGAGGACCAGCTGGTTCGAGGCCAGCGCGATCGCATCGTGGATCGCGTCCGGGGCGATCCCCTCCGCCAGCGCGCCCGCCGCGGCGTCGGCGGCGGCCTCCGGCGTGGAATCGAAAAGGGTCCGGCTCATCCGCTCCACCCAGTCGTCGTCGGGAACGCGCCGGCCCAGGGCCTTGTCGTAGAGGCTGTGGCGGTCGATCAGCTTCGGGAGGAGGGTCCGCGCCCCCGTGAAGTACTCCTCGAGTTCGAGGAGCGAACCTGGCAGGCGTTCTGGCGGACGGCGGTGGACGGGCGTGCGCCGCGGGACGTGGCGGTCGAGATGGCGATGACCTCCGGGGCGGTGCGGGTCGCCAAATCGCGGGTGCTCCAGCGCCTGCGGGAGGAATTGGGAGATTCCGGCGCCTAAGCAAGTCCAGGTGGAATCGTGAGCACGTTTCTCACCACAAAGGCACAAAGAACACCAAGAAGATCCTCTGTCCGGAGGAGAGAACGAGTCTTCTTTGTGGGCTTTGTGCCTTTGTGGTGAAATTCATGCTCACGTTCCAAGTTGGACCTGCTTAGCTAGTTCCTGTTGCTTAGCCGGGTGAAGTGCTCGTAAAACGCATCTATTTGGCAATTCGGACGCGATTCTTGAATGAGGCCCTCCCTCGCAGCGGTTCTTAAGTGTGAGAGCACAAGAACTGTGGAGGGAGGGCCGTC
>CAZSCC010000705.1:0-7290 GCA_964604905.1 uncultured Planctomycetales bacterium | reverse complement strand
TCCTCGAGCACGTCGGCGGCGTAGCCCGTCGCGCCGAAGCCGAGCACCTCGAGCGTCGCTCCCTGACCGTGCACGAACGCCTTCAGCTTCGCCAGGATCTCCTTCGTGTCGGCGATCGGGTTTCCCTTCGAGAGCACGTACTCCTTGCAGAGGAGGGCGCCTTCCTCGTCGAGCAGGACCGCCTTGGTGGACGTCGACCCGCCGTCGAGACCGATCGCGGCGCGGACGAGCTGGCCGGGGTGGAAGCTCGCAGGAACGAACTTCGGGATCGAATACTCCGTCCGGAAGGCCTCGAGCTCGGCGGGGTCGGCCACGAGGCCCGGCCCGGCCTTGGCGCCCAGCTTGGCGGCGCGGCCATGGGCGATGAACTCCTTGAGCGGGTCGAGGCCGCGATACACCCCGACCTCCGCCGGCTCGTGCAGGCCGTAGAGGGCCGCGCCATAAGCCGCGTAGTACTGCGCGTCCTTCGGGACGAAGATGAGTTCTTCGACCGGCACGTTCTTCGGCCACTCGAAGCCGCGAGACTCCCAGGTCTCCGGGATGCGCTGCCGCCAGCAGGCCTGGAGGAACGGGAGGTAGGTGTTCGGACCGCCCAGGAGGAGCACGCGGGGTTTGAGCGTGTTCCCGCGCGCGAGCACCGAGAGGTTCTGGGAGACGATCGCGTCGGCGAGCGAGCACATGATCTCGGGCGACGGGATGCCGCTCTTGACGAGGTTGACGATGTCGGTCTCGGCGAAGACGCCGCATTTCGCGGCGACGGGATGGAGCTTGGACGGATCCCAGGAGAGCTTCGCGACCTCCTCCTGCGCCATGCCGACCTTGATCATGCACTTGTCGATCGTGGCGCCGGTCCCCGAGGCGCACTTGTCGTTCATGGAGGCGATCGCGCGCTTCTCGCCGGTCTGGGGGTTCTCCTGGTAGAGGATGATCTTCGCGTCCTGCCCGCCCAGCTCGATGACGGCGCAGACGTCGGGGTGGAGGTGGTCGACGGCCATGGTGACGGCGTTGACCTCCTGGACGAACTTGGCGCCCAGGGGTTCGCGGAGGGGTCCCGAGCCGGAGCCGGTGATGAAGATCCGGAACTCCGCCGCGGGGAACTCGTTACCGATCGCGACGAGGAGGTCCAGGACCTTCTCGGCCTGCCGGGTCTCGTGGCGCTGGTAATCGGACCAGAGGATGCGCTTCGTCGCGGGGTCCACGGCGACGGCCTTGACCGTGGTGGACCCGACGTCGACGGCGAGGACGATCGAGGTCGTCATAGACTTGAACCTCTACCTACCGGATTCGGCGGGCCGTGTCAACGAAAGGGGTCTGAAGATCAGGGCTTGGGGCAGGCCAGGGTCCAGCCTTCCTGGGGACGCGCCTGCTTCGCCTCGACCGCGCATGCGGTGCCGTGCGCGTCGACCAGCGTGAAGCCGTGGAGGCGCCAGGGGACGGAGAGCCAGCCGCTGCGGTTGGGCGTGAGCATCGTGAAATGGAGGTGAGGGGTGCCGCTCGCGCCGGAGTTGCCGACACGGGCGATCGGGGACCCTTTCGCGACCTTGTCGCCGATCTTCGGCACGACGCTGCCCTTCCGGACGTGCCCGTAAAAGGTGAACTCCTCGGCGGAATGCTTGATCGTGGCGAAGTTCGCCTGGTCGAATTTTCCGAGCTGGCCGGGGGGGAGATCGTCGAAGCGGTCCTCCGCCTGGACGACCTCGCCGTCGGCGGCGGCGAGGATCGGGTGGTCGTATCCGAGGTAGTCCCCGAGCGCCTTCCCGGCGCCGGTGAAGAGGCTGCCCTTCCCGTCGACGCGGACGAAGTCGATCGCGTGGAGGGCGAAGGCTTTGATCCGGTGGTGGCCGGTGGCGTCGACGGCGGCCTTCCATCGCCCCTCGAAGGGCGGGCGGAGCGCGGTCTTCGGCGCTCTCCGGTCCAGAAGCGGCTTCACGCGCTTCAATGCCTCCTTATGGAACGGGTCCGCGGCGAGGAGGTCCAGGTCGGCCCCGGCGATCTCGGCGGCTGCTGCGGCGGGATCGGTCTCGGTGATGGACGACACGTCCTTCCACGGCGTGCGTTTCCCGCCGAGCTCGACGCCCACCTTGTCGTACGCGAGCGGGCCGGCCAGGTCGGCGCCGGCGAGGAGGAGGAGGAGGCAGAGCGCCGGGCTGCGGTTCACTCCTCCTATGGACGCAGGAGCCAGTTCCAATCCGGGCCTTCTTCGACAGGATTGGCCATGGAGCCCACGGAGCGGTTCCTTGAAGATGCTCTTCGGGTCTCCGGGTGGATATCGGTTTTGCAACAGCCTGTTAGGCCGGTTATGATCCCCGTCGTGGCCGCAGCGGAATTCACGATCGAGTACGGCGCCGCGCCGGGATTGCCGGGCGGGGCGCGCCTCACGATCAGCGGGCCCATCGACGCGAAAAGCGTCCCCGCGTTCCGCGCCGAGGTGGAGGCGCTGCGGGGGCGGCGCATCCGGTTCTTCCTCCTCGAGATGGGCGAGGTGCGGTACATCAACTCGACCGGCCTGGCCTACCTGATCACGATGGCCGAGACCGTGAGGGAGGCGGGCGGGGCGGTCGCGCTCGTCAACGTGCAGCCCAAGGTCAAGGTGATCTTCGAGACGATGGGCCTCATGGATTTCGTGAGGTTCTATCCTTCCCGCGCCGCCGCGGTCCGGGACCTGCGTCCTCCGGCAGCCGCCGTCGCAGCGGTGGCGAACCCCGCGCCCCAGGCACCCTCGGCGGGGAAGCTCCGCCGCCTTTTCCGGCGTCTCTTCGGACCGCCCGCCGCCCGACATTCCTGATGCCCCCGCTGCAGCGGGGGGTAAACTGGGAGAGGATATGAAAGCCGCCCCTCCGGATCGACCCGAGAACGATCCGCTCATCGGCATGACGCTGGGCGGGTGCCGCATCGACGGGCTCCTGGGTCGCGGAGGCATGGGGGTCGTCTACCGGGCCCAGCATCAGGCGCTCGACAAGCGGGTCGCGCTCAAGCTCCTGGCGGAGCACCTGGAGTCCGATCCGGCGTTCGTCAAACGGTTCGTCCGCGAGGCGCAGGCCGCGGCGCGGATCGAGCATCCGAACGTCGTCCAGGTGCTCAACGTCGCGGAGGAGAACGGCCAGCACTTCATCGTCATGCAGTTCGTCGACGGGGAGAGCCTGGATCGCCTGCTCGAGAAGGACGGCAAGCTCGCCCCCGTCATGGCCACGCGGATTGCGCGCGACGTCGCGGCGGGCCTCGAGGCGCTGCACGACCAGGGGATCGTCCACCGCGACATCAAGCCGGCCAACATCCTGGTCGGGAAGGACGGGGGCATCAAGATCACCGACTTCGGGCTGGCGCGGGACGTCAAGGTCAAGAGCGGGCAGACCGTGAGCGGCGCGTTCATGGGGACTCCCGAGTTCGTCGCGCCCGAGCAGGTGATGGGACCGGCCGTGGATCACCGGGCGGACCTCTATTCGCTGGGCGTGACCTACTACTTCATGCTCGCCGGCGCGCTCCCGTTCGAGGCCTTGAGCCCCGTGGGGATGGCCACGCAGCAGGTGAAGGCCGAGCCGATCCCGCTCGAGGGCCGGGTACCCGATCTGGACCCTCGGATGGCGGCGATCGTGACGCGGCTCCTGCGGAAGGACCCCAAGGACCGATTCCAGGATGCCGGGGAACTCAAGGGGGCGCTCGAGGCGATCCTCGGACCGGCGGCCCCCGCGCCGGCGGCGCCGCCTCCTCCTCCGACGCGGACGATGCCGATGCGGCCACACCGCTTTGCGCCTCCGGCTGCGCCGGCCGCCGCCGCGCCCGCTCCGGTTGCCGAGATCCTCGCCGGCCCCAGGAAGCGCGTCGTGCAGGGCGGGCCGATCGTCCCCCGCGAGATCGAGCGCGTCCCGCCGCCTCCCCCGCGCCCGCTTCCTCCCGAGCCGCTCCCTCTTCCTCCCCCGCCGCCGCCTCCTCCTCCTCCCGTCACGAAGGTCGTGAAGGAGCCCCCTCCGCCTCTCCCGGCCAAGCCTCCACCTCGGAGCAGGTCGGGGCCGTGGGGCCGGACCTTCGTCTTCTGGCTGGGCGCCCTGGCGGGCGGCGCGCTCTTCTTCGCCGTGGGCGCGCTTGGGGCGCGCACCCGGAGCGGCCACTTCTGGGAGGACCTGCCCCAGCCGATCCTGCACGACGATGCCGGGCGGATCGCCCGATGGGCGCTGGCGGCGCTGGCGCTCGGCGCCTACGTCATGGCCTTCGTGGCGAATCGGGAGAAGATCCGCGAGTCGCTGCAGCCGGGCGCGGTCGTCATGCTTCCGATCTTCTCGGGACTCTGCGCGTACGCGGCCGGGCTCCTCGCCCCGCTCGACGTCTCCGAGGGGTCCCTGCTGATGAAGGCTGCGCGAGGGATGGCGCGGTCGCTCGTCCACCCCAGCGTGCTCGTGCCCCTCTCGGCGTGGGGGCTCCTGGCGGGGCTCGTCCTGGGCATGGCGGGCGATGCCCGCCGCATGGGAAAACTGGGGGGCGCGCTGCTGGTCCTGGGCTCCCTGGGAGCGCTCCACCTGTTCGCCTTTGGAGGCGATCCGCAGAAGGCGATGGCGGGGATCAAGGCGTGGCCCGCGGCGGCCGGCGGGGCGGGGGCGCTGCTGGGGCTCTTCCTCGCGTTCGGTGGTCGCGCGGGCCGCTGGCGCCGGCTGGGCGGGCTCGTCCTGACGACCGGGGCGGCGGGACTGGTCGCGTTCAAGGGGGAGCCCAGCGTCCAACCCTTCGCGGAGATGCTCCCCGCGCTCCCCTCCCACGGGGCGGCGTTCCTCTCGGCGGCCTTCCTGCTCTACTGGGCCGGCTGGTTCCTCCACTGCCACGTCGAGGTCCGCTTCGGGCGCAATTAGCTACTTCCGGGACGACTGACCCAGCAGCGTGGCGAAGGCGGGGCCGAGCTCGGTGCGGAGCAGTACGCCCGCCCGGTGGGAGCGGACGCGAGCCGTGCCCTCCGAGACCCCCGTCAGGCGGCCGATCTCCTTGTAGTCGAGGTCCTCGACGTACTTGAGCACGAACGCCTCGCGGAAGGAGGGGGCGAGCGCGTCGAGCGCCAGCGCGACCCGTTCCGCGTCCTCCTTCCGCACGAGGGCGGAGAAGACGCTGCGGTCGGGGTTGCGTGAGTCGATCCGGTCCGGGACGTCGCCGGTCCGTGCCGCCGATTTCGCCCCGCGCTTCCGGTGCCAGCGGCGGCAGAAGTTGAGCGCGATCCCGATCAGCCAGGATGAGAACTTCGACTGGCCGCGGAAGGCCGCGATCGATTCGAACGCCTCGCGCAACGCTTCCTGCGCCGCGTCGGCCGCCTCCTCGACGCCCATCAGGATGGCGAAGCGCTCGAGGCGCGGCGTGTAGTCCTTCGCCAGGAGGTCGAAGGCGGCCCGCTCGCCGGCGGCCGCACGCTGGACGAGTTCGTCCTCGTTCTTAGTCACGTTTCGTCCTGAGCTCCTTCACGCGGGCGTGCTCCCGGAAACGGTCGAATCGGGTGTCCTCGAGGACGTCCTCGATGTCTCCTCCGGACTGCAGGCACTTCCGGAGGTTCTCCACCACGCCGTCCAGCTGACCCTGCGCGGCGCAGAGGGCGGCGAGTTCGTGGTGGACGTGAGCCCTCATGTCCCGCAGCTTTTCTCCCTTCAGCGAGAAGCGCTGGGCCGCGTCGGGGGCGGAGAGCTGGCTCTCCACCTTCCGGAGCGCCGCCTCCGCCGAGGGAAGCCGGAAGTACGAGAGCAGCCGGGCGGATTCGAGGAGGAACCGGGGTCCTTTCTCTCCCGCATGGAGGACGAGGTCCTTGAGCCCTTCCAGCTTCCCCCAGTCCTGGGCCTCGCCCCAGGAGTCCGGGCTTCCGAATCTCAGCCGCGCGCGCTGGAACGTCGCCTCCGCTTCCTGGTCCTTCCCGTCGATGAGGTCCGCCACGGCCGCCAGGAGGTAGGGCGCGGGGAAGGGGGGATTCGGCGCCGCGGACGCTCTCGTGTCGCGCGCGAAGGCCGCCGGGTCCTTCCGGGCCTCCTCGGTGACGGTCAGGAGGATCGCCTGAGGGTAGGCGCTCGCAAGCGGGTCTTTCGGATCGATGCGTCGCGCGAGGTCCAGGTGTTCCAGGGCGAGATCGGGACGGTTCTGCCGGTCCATGACGATCGCCCGAAGCAGGAACGGCTCGGCGAACCGCATGGAGACGTCGTCGAAGAGCGCGGCCGATTGCCTTCGCGCCTCCGCTTCGGAGTCGGCCAGGAGGGCGCGAAAGAACGCCGCGGAGTCGTGGGTCATCTCCTCGCGCGCCGTCTTCACCCACGCGCGCTGCGGTCCCTCCTCGTGGGGTTCCCAGGCGCGGTGGACGAGCGCGATCCAGCGAAGGGTCGCCAGTGGGCCCCGTTCCTTGGGCGTCGTCCGATCGATCGCCTCCTGATGCTTTCCTTGCAGGCAGAGGAGCGACACCTCGGCCAGCCGCATCTCCTCGGCGGAGGTCGGGAGGGCGCGCAGGGCGTCGATCTCCCGTTCCACCCCCATCGTCGAATGGGGATGGAGGAAGGTGAGGCGGGCGGTCCCGTGGAAGACCTTGTAGCGCAGGACCGTCAGGTAGACCCGGTGGGCCCGCGTGGCCGAAGTGGCGTAGCCCTTGTCGATCGCCGCGGTGGCGGCCTCGAGGGCCCGACGGACGGCCCCGAGCTCGAGGAGCGCCTTCGAGAGCCAGAACTCCTCCTCGCCGGTCCGCGGCGCGACGGCGAGGGCCTCCGTCGCGGCGAGCAGCGCCCGTTTCCCCTGCGGCCGTTCGAGGGCCTCGCGCACGAGGACGACCGGGGGCGCCACGGACGGCTGAGGCGAAGGGACCGACTTGTAGATCACGCCGCCCAGGATCGCGGCCAGGGCGGCGATCGCGATGGGTTTCCAGGCTCGAAGGAGGGGAGCCCACGCGGACGCGGGTCTGCGGGTCTCTTCGATCGACCGCCGGATCGCCCCCGCGAACTCCTCGGCGGCCGCGTACCGCCTCGCCGGGTCCTTCTCGAGGGCCTTGAGGACCAGCCCATCGAGCCGCGGGTCGATCGAGGAGTTGACGCGGGAGGGAGGCGCGGCGTCCTCCGTCTCGATCCGCTTGAGCACGGCGGACGCGCGCGCGCCGTCGAAGGGCGGCCGGCCGGCGAGCATCTCGTAGAGGACCGCGCCGAGCGAATAGAGGTCGGCCCGTGCGTCGATCTCGTCGGGGCTTCCGAACGCCTGCTCGGGCGACATGTACCAGGCCGTGCCGAGGATGTCCCCGGTGGCCGTCAGCCGTTCCTGCTCCTCGAGCGCGGTGGCCAGGCCGAAGTCGGCGATCTT
>CAZSCC010000704.1:0-1680 GCA_964604905.1 uncultured Planctomycetales bacterium | reverse complement strand
CGGCCTCGAGCTCGCCGTAGCCCACCAGCACGAGCCGCGCCTCCGGGAGGGTCCGGCGCACCCGGGCCAAGGCCTCAAGGAGCACTCCGTGGCCCTTCTCGGCCGCGAACCGGCCCACGGCGCCGATCACGAACCCGCCGGAGGGGGTCGCCGCCGGACGGTCGAACCGGTCGACGTCGATCCCGTTCCGGATCACTTCGTACTTCGACGGAGGCGAGAGGCGGAGGGCCAGCTGCCCGGCGAGGTCCGTCTCCGAGAGCGCCGTCACGCGGTGGGCGCAGGCCTGCGCCGCGCGGGTGATCCATCGCAGGGCGGCCAGCCCCGGCCCGCCGCCCGGCACGCCGGGGATGCCCGAACCCTTCGAGAAGATATGGCCGTGGGGCGTGAAGATCACGGCGGGCACGCGCGCCACACGCGCCGCCACGCTCGCCAGCACCCCCGCCTTGTACGTGTGCGCGTGCACCAGCCGGGGCGCCCGATCCGAGAAGAGCGCCGAGAGCTTCGCGACCGCGACCAGGTCCGACACCGGGCAGATCTCCCGGACCAGTTCCGGCACGAGCACCGCCCCGGCCGGCGCCGGTCCCGAACCGCACACCAGCGTCTGCTCGAACTCGCCGCGCGGGAGCCGGTCGAGCAGCTCCTGCACCACTCCCCGGGCCCCGCCGCGGACCCAGCGGGTGATGACCTGGAAGACTCGGAGGCGGCTCATACGCGGGCCACGATCCAGAAATGAGTATGGAGCGACTTGAAGGGGTAGACCCTCACCAGCGCCCGCATCACCGAGCGGAGCACCCGGAACCCCAGAGGGAGGTCGGGGTTGGTCGTGATGCGGAACCGGACCTCGACGTCGCGGAACCCCACCCGCTCCAGCTTCGCCCGGACCTCGTCGGGATGAAGCCCCCCCGTCCTCGTGTGGTGCCACTCCGACATCTCCGCGTCCCGGCTTCCGAAGCCGGGACGGTCCGCCCACCGCACCCGGTAATAGACATGATGGAAGCGTCCGAAGAAATAGTTCGGATCGTGGTCCATGTAGATCAACCCGCCGGGGCGCAGCACGCGGCGGGCGGCGCGGAAGACCGGCTCCGGATCCAGCAGGTGGTGGACCATCGCGTACAGGGAGACGAGGTCGAACTGGGCGTCGCGGAACGGGAGAAACAGCGCGTCCGCCGCCGCGAGCGCGTGGCCCTCCCGGCGGCGGAGCTCGGCGAGCAGGGGCCGGCTCAGGTCCACGCCGACCACCTGCCCGAAGTGCGGCCGGGCCAGGCGGAGGACGTTCCCCGTCCCGCACCCGATGTCCAGAAGCCGTTCCCGTCGCGGGGCCGACCGGAGGATGGCCGAGATCTCCTCCTGCCGCGACCGCTCGAAGATGCTGGAGTTCGACGCGTACTCGTCGAAGTCCTTCGCCTCGAACACGCGACGATTGGCGTCCCGGACGGCCTTCTCTGTGGGCTTCACGACAGACGGCTCGAAAGATAGACCAGCGAGGCCTTCAGGTCCGACGCGTCCAGGAGCCCGTCCCGCACGCCGAGGTTGAACAGGTCGCGCACGAATCCGGACAGGTATCGCCCCCTCCGCTCCCCGTCCCCGAGCGCACTCCAGGCGGCCGCCAGGTCCATCGCCAGGAACCGGAGCTTCACGCCTGCGGGGACGTCCGGGAGGGCGGCCCCCTCCTCGCCCAGG
>CAZSCC010000703.1:0-2273 GCA_964604905.1 uncultured Planctomycetales bacterium | reverse complement strand
CCCAACGTCGTCGTCATCTTCACGGACGACCAGCGGTGGGATGCGATGGGCTGCGCGGGCCATCCGTTCCTCAAGACCCCGAACCTCGACCGGCTGGCGAGAGAAGGGGTCCGCTTCGCGAACGCCTTCTGCACCACGTCGCTCTGCTCGCCCAGCCGGGCGTCGATGCTGAGCGGCCTCTACGCCCACGCCCACGGCGTGCTCAACAATTTCACGGAGTATCCCGCGGCGCTCCCGAGCTATCCCAGCCGACTCCGGGAGAGCGGCTATGAAACGGCGTACATCGGAAAATGGCACATGGGGGAGGGGAACGACGAGGCCCGCCCGGGCTTCGATTTCTGGATGAGCCACAAGGGGCAGGGGAACTATTTCGACACGACCTTCAACATCAACGGGAAGCGCGAACTCCTCCCGGGGTACATCACGCAGCGGGTTACGGAGAAGGCCGTCGAGTGGATCCGCAAGCCGCACGACAAGCCGTTCTGCCTCGTGGTGGGCCATAAGGCGCCGCACGGGCCGTTCGTCCCGGAACCGAAGCACGAGCACGCGTTCGACGGGATGGAGATGAAACGGCCGGTTACGGCAAAGGACACCGGGGCGGGAAAGCCGGACTGGGTCCGGCAGCGCGTCACCACCTGGCACGGCATCGACGGCCCGATCTACAAGGCCTGCGGCTTCGACGGCTACGAGCCGTTCGTCCGGGCCTACTACGCATCGATCCTGTCGGTGGACGAGGGCGTCGGTCGGGTTTATGCTGCGCTCCAGGAGGCGGGGATCCTGGACAACACGCTCCTCGTCTTCACGACGGACAACGGGTTCCTGCTCGGCGAGCACGGGGCGGTCGACAAGCGGGCGATGTGGGAGGAGTCGATCCGGGTCCCGATGCTGGTCCGCTACCCGCCGCTCGCGCGCGCGCCGCGGGTGGTGAACGAGATGACGCTGCACATCGACCTGGCGCCCAGCGTCCTCGATATCTGCGGCGCAAAGCCGATCCAGAACGCCCACGGCAGGTCCTGGAGGCGGCTCTTGGAGGGCGACGCCGACGGCTGGCGGAAGGCGTGGATCTACCAGTACGACTACGAGAAGGAGTTCCCCTACACGCCCAACGTGCGGGGGATCCGGACGGACGATTGGAAGTACGTCCACTATCCTCACGGCGACGGCGGAGCGGACCGCTGGAAGGCCGAACTCTACGATCTCAGGGCGGATCCGCAGGAGACGCGGAACCGGATCGACGATCCCGCGGCCGAGGGAAAGCTCAAGGAGCTTCGGGAGGCGATGGCGCAGCTCCGCCGGGAGACCGGAGGGATGCCCGACCGGATGCCGCTGGATGGCGGGATCAGCCAGGAGCTTCCAGGGAAGGCGGTGCAGGCGGTGGAGAAGAGTGGGGAGGAGAAGAAGTAGAGGGGACGAATCGCGAATCAGGAATCACGAATCCGGTCAGGCGACCGGAACGGATTGGCGAGTTTGACACGGTTGTCGGGAAGCGAAGCAAGAAGAACGCCGACGAGGAACGGTACGATGCACGTCGGAAGGATCCGGTACCAGGGTCGCAGGCCCGAAGAGCCAAGACCCGAGTACTCCGGAAGGCGGGAGAAGAGGTAGCCGGCCTCGAACCAGAAGAGGGCCGCCAGCAGTCCAACGGTGCCCGCGTGGGCCAGGAAGGAGAGCGCGCGGTCGTCGCGCCCTGCCGCCCAGTGCGCCACGGCGGCGACGATGAGGCACGAGGCGGCGCCGACGATCAGGTTGGGGAAGAGGGGGCCCAGCTCGAAGGGGGCACTACGATCAACCCACACGAAGGCCATCTGCATCGCGCCGGCCAGGATCGCGGCGACGCGTCGCTTCAACATTTCACGGCGCTTGGGCGGGGGGAATCTTCTTCGTCTCGTTGTCGTCGTCGGGCTCGTTGATCTCGGTGTGGTTGAGGAGCGGCTGGGGGGCGGCGAGGACGCGCTGGCAGCGGGGGCAGCGGACGTGCTTCCCGAGCAGGTCCTCGTTGACTGCGAGCTTCTGGCCGCACGGGCAGTAGATCTTGACGGTCATGGCGTCAGGTTTCTGGACGCTCAACGCGTCTCCCTTCCAGCAGGAATCCCGCCCGGCCCACCTGCTTGAAGTATAACGCCTGCCGACGGCTAGCCCAACTTCCGCAGTTAGGTAGCCCAGGAAAATAGTTCGAGGCGTCAGCCTCGAAATGCGGCACGGAATCGCGGGCCCGGGCCCGCGAAGCGGGCCGGCCCGCGATGTAGTGCCAACCTACCCCCTTGAAGTGCCCC
>CAZSCC010000702.1:0-8993 GCA_964604905.1 uncultured Planctomycetales bacterium | reverse complement strand
TCGAGAGGCGCGAGAGCAGCCGCAGCCAGCGCGGATCCGCGACGTTACGCGTCGCGTGCTCGCCGAAGAAGCCGTAGAGCACCGCCGCCGTCCAGGAGCAGGAAGTACTCGTCCTTCCCGGAATAGGCACAGCGTGCACGTGCCTCGCGTTCGGTGAACTCGTGGGGGTGGAAATGGTCCCGGATCTCAGGCGTGTCGATCGTTCGGAAGAACTCGGTCGTCAGAGCGAGATGACCCGCGCTCAAGCGAACGATTTCGATCACGCCGCCGCCTCGAGGATCGCGCGCGCGATGTATTCCACCTGCAGGGCGGTGAGCTTCGTCGAACTGGGCAGGCTCAAACCCTCCTCGCTGAGGCGCTCGGCGACAGGCAATCCCTTCGAGAGGCCCTGGAAGGCCGGCATCGCATGGCAGGGATAGAAGAACCGGCGCGTCTCGATGCCTCGCTCCTTGAGGTGCTCCATCAGCCCGTCGCGGCTCTTTCCGAACATCTTTCCGACCAGGATCGAATAGAGCCAGTAGGAGTTGAACGCATACGGTTCTTCCACGGGCAGCGTGAGGCCGCGGGCCCGCGAGAGGAGGCTCGTGTACTGGGACGCCATCTCCCTCTTCCTTCCGAGGTAGAAGTCCAGTTTCTCCATTTGCGCCAGGCCCAAGGCGGCCTGGATGTTCGTCATCCGATAGTTGTATCCCAGCGTCTCGAAGAAATAGTACCGCGTGAGAGACATGCCCTGTCCCTTGAGGAGGCGCGCCCGATCGGCCAGCCGCGCGTCATCGGTAACGAGAGCCCCGCCTTCGCCGGTCGTGACGGTCTTGTTGCCGAAGAAACTGAACACGGCCATGGCGCCAACGGAGCCGGCCGGCTTTCCCTTGTAGCGGGACCCGATCGCCTCGGCGGCGTCTTCGATCACGGGAATGCCCCGAGGGCGCGCGATGTCGAAGATGGCATCCATATCGCAGGGATGGCCGTACAGGTGCACGGGGATGATCGCTCTTGTCCGTGGGGTGATCGTCGCCTCGAGCTTCGAGGGGTCGAGGTTCCAGGTCCGCGGATCGCTGTCCACGAACACCGGGCGCGCACCCGTGTAGGCCACCGCGTTGGCTGTGGCGATGAAGGTGAGGCTCGGCACGACGACCTCGTCTCCCGGCCCGATCCCCAGAGTCACGAGGGCCAGGTGCAGCGCCACGGTCCCGTTGCAGACGGCAACCGCGTGTCGGGTGCCGGCCGCCTTGGCGACGGCGTCCTCGAAGAGCGGGACGTATTTCCCCCTCGAAGAGATCCAGCCGGAGTCGATGCAGTCCAGGACGTACTCGCGCTCCCGGCCCGAGAGATTCGGTTCGCAAACTGGAATGAAATCCATGGCCTCTTATGTCGAAGGGACCGGGCCCCGTCCACAAGACTGCGGCATTCTAGCAGTCTGCGGACGTCGTGCAACGGGATTCGGGGACGGCAGAGTTCCGTGGGCGACCTTGCCAAGACTTTCAGCATCCCCTATAATTCGCTGATTGTCTAAGAAACCCGTGCTGGCGGTGGCCATCGGGGGGTACCTCCTCTGCTCCTTCTTCTTCGCAGGGTTGAAGGGGTATTATTGGTCGACTCGGGAGCTCGGCCCATTTCAGCAGTATCTCGACCAACTGCAAGCGTCCGTTCCCTCCGACGCCTCCGTGCTCCTGCTCCTTCCGGAGCGGCTGCGGTACGAAGTGGAATCGATCTACGTCTGTTCTCGGCTCTGCCCCAGGCCCGTCTACCTGCTGCCGCTCGGAGTCGACAGCCTGGCCGGCGCGCGCGACTGGATCGCCCAGAAGAAGATCACCTGGGTGATCTCCCTGGGCGGCGAGCGCTACGATCCCCGGGGCGCCTACTTCAAGAGGCTGGATGATCTTCGCTAGGTTCATCCTCGCGGCGGCCGTGACGGAACTGGCGGGCCTGTCGATCCTTTCGAGGTTGTCGCGCCGGCCACGCTCCGGCCCGGGCGCTCTGGGGCTGGGCTTTTTCACGGGAGTGATGGGGCTTGGACTCTGGACCTGCCTCCTCCTCTGGGTCCGCGTCCCGGTCAATCTCGTCAGCCTCCTCGCGGGCGCGGCCGTCCTCGTGGGGATCGGGCGGTGGGGGTACCGGCGCGAGCTGGTGTGGAAACGCCCGCCCTGGCCGTGCGCGCTGATCGCCCTGGGGGCGGGGTTCATCGTCTGGGGGGCCGTTTCCTGGCCGCTGAGCGGGTTGGACCCCTTGTCGATGTATGACGTCAAGGCGAAGGCGATCGTCCACTTCGGGACCTTCTGGAACGAGATCTTCACCGACCCGGACCGTTTCCACGTGGCCCACCGGCGGCCGATCCTGCTTCCGGTCATCTATGTGGACTTGTACCTGTTCCTCGGGGCGCCCCATGGGCGGCTCCTGAATCTCTGGTTCGCGCTGATCCAGATCGGAGCCTTGGCGGGGATGTACGACACGATCCGGCAGCGCGCGAGCCGGATCGCCGCGGCGATCGGGGTCATGCTATTCGCGTGGCTTCCCGCGCTCTGGCATGATGCGGGAGGCGCCATCAGCGCCTACGGCGACGCTCCCTTTGGAATGCTGGTCTTGTTCGCGCTGGGCTCGGAGACGCCTCTGGGCGTCCTGTTCCTCTGCGCGATCTCGCAGATGAAGGAGGAAGGGGCCGCCTTCGTCATCGCTTTCGCGCTCGGTCGATGGGTCCTCAAACCGGCGCTCCTCCCCGGACTTCTTGCCGCGGCTTGGCTGCTGATCTCATCCCGACTGCCGCTGGATTTCGAGAACAACACCCAGAGGTTCCTGGAACTGCATCCGTCCTCGATCCCGTTGATCGTCTCCCGGTTCGTGAGCCATCTCAGCTCCCTGAAGCACTGGTCGTTCCTCACGGTCATCTCCGGGGCGGCGCTCATCCTGCGGGCTCGGACGTTTGACCGGGAGGACCGAAGATGGCTCCTCCCGCTGGTGCTCCAGTGGGGAAGTTATGCGGCGATCATGATGACGTTTCCGCCCCTGGTCCTGGCCAACGTCATCAAGTTCCAGGTGATGCGGTTGCTGCTCCACCTCGTGCCCGCGCTCTGGGTGTGGGTGGTTTGGACCCTGGACAGACACCCGAGTCCGGCCGGGTCGGCGACTTCACCGACTCCCGCGCCGTCCCTGCCGGCAGGATGACGTTCAGGCGGGCTGGAGTGCCGTACTTCAGGGCTGAGAGGGAGCCTCCGCCCTCCGATCCCGTTCGCCGTCGTGCCTCTCATGCATGAATGAGGAAGATCCCAGGCACGCATCGTGGAGTACGGGGTCCACCTCCTGAGGCTCCTCTGGCGGTCTTGCCGGTCCCGGTTTCGGAGCACTCGCCGCGCTTCGGCTTCTGCGTGAAGGATTCCAGGGGGAAGAAGGACCGCCCGTCATCCCGGGGCTCCGGCGCACCTCCTCTTGCGCTTGCCCGTTCAGAGAGGGTTTCATACGATACTCGAGACGGGCCGGACTGGAGGCGCGGTTCCTTGCCCCCTATGAAATGGAGAACAGTTCGAGTCCGACTCGCGTTCTGGTCGTTCGTTGTTGCCGCCAGTCTTCTCCTCATCATCATCGTGGACCGGCTGACGGGGTGGGCTCTTCCCGCCAGACCGGGATCGTTTCCTCCCAACACCGAGGTCCGCTACAAGACCCCCGAATTCGAATTCACCGCAAAGACAAACTCGCTGGGATTCCGCGGTTCTGAAGCGACGCGGGAAAGGGGAACGGCGGTCCGCATCCTCGCGATTGGAGATTCATTCACCTATGGATGGGGAGTGGACTCTGAGGATTCCTGGGCCATGGTCCTCGAGCGCTCCTTGAAAGCGCAGAGGGCCAACGTGGAAATCCTGAATCTGGGAGTCCCCGGAGGCAGCCCGCTCACCTATGCGGCGATTGCTGAACGGGCCATTCCCGTTCTCCGGCCGGACTTGGTCCTCGTTGCGGTCTTGCAAGGGGACGACCTCTCCCAGCTGGACATGGAGCAGCCGCGCCGTCAGGCCGGCTTCTTCAGGAGAGGGGTGCAGCTTGCCATCCCGAATGTCCTGCGCCTCAGATCAGAACTGTTCTCGCACAAGACCCATTCGGAGCAGGATCTCGCTGAACTGTGGCGTACCCAGGCGCAGCAGGTGATCGCCGAGATTCCGGTGGAGGGGCGACAGAGGCTGGACAGCCTCGAGCCGGGAGTAAGGGATGCCTTCCGGAACGGAGACCTAAGCCCGCACATCGTGGGATTGGGGCTGAGGCATCCTGGGTATTTCAGCAAGACCCTGGAGCTGACGGATCCACTTGCGCTCAAGCTGATCGATTCCATGGCCGCCCAGTTGGGCCGCATCCAATCCGCCGGCGCGAAAAGCGGAGCCACGGTGATCGTGGCCTCCGTGCCGTACAAGGTCTACGTCAGCCCCAGCGCTCATCAGGTCGGGGAGAATCTCGGGTTCGCGCTGACCCGGGACATGCTGACCTCAGGGGCTCCCGATCAGGCCATCCGGTCGGCGTGCACGAAGGCGGGGCTGAGGTTCTACGCGGTGACGAGCGAGTTCCGCGCCGCGGCACCCTCCCGGAAACTTTTCTTCGCCCTGGATGGTCATTTCAACGCCGCAGGCCATTCCCTCTACGCTCAGTGCTTGACCCCTCTCCTGCAGGCTGAAGTCAGCCAAGTCCACGCTCGAAATTGACCTCCTGAGGGCGCAGGCCATGCGCCGGTCCATCCTAGAACAACGTGTAGATGAAAGCCTGCGCCGCCGAGCTCGTCATGAAGATCGCGAGCAGCCCGACGCTCACCAGGACGAGAATGAGGGGGATCAGCCACCATTTCTTAGATTTCCGGGCGTAGGCGAAGAGATCTCCCCAGAAGCCCGGTTGGGGAGGCAGCGAGTCGGGTGCCTTTTCATCCTTCATCGTCTAATCCAGTCCGAAATCCTGCTGCCCGGAGGCGGCCGCAGCTAGCTGGCCTTCCGAGAGACGGGTCTTGTCCACGATGCAGTTCCCCATCACGAGGAAATCGATCCCTGTGGTGGCGAAACAGCGGTACGCATCCTCCGGCGTGCACACGATGGGTTCCCCGCGGACGTTGAAGCTCGTGTTCACGAGGACGGCGCACCCGGTCTCCTCCTCGAACTTGCGGATCAGGTCGTAATAGAGGGGGTGGTCCTCGCGACGCACCGTCTGGACCCGCGCGGAATAGTCGACGTGGGTCACGGCGGGGATATCGGATCGCGGGACGTTGAGCTTGTCGATGCCCCAGAGCCTGCCTTCCTTGTCGGTCATCGGGATGCACCGGTTTTTCTTCAGGGGCGCGACCAACAGCATGTAGGAGGAATCACAGTCCATTTCAAAGTAGTCCGCGACCCGTTCCCTGAGCACGGAGGGTGCGAAGGGCCTGAAGCCCTCGCGCTTCTTGATCTTGATGTTCATGCGTGCCTGCATGGTGCGGTCGCGGGGATCCCCCAGGATGGACCGGCTGCCCAGGGCGCGCGGCCCGAACTCCATCCTCCCCTGAAACCAGCCGACCACCTTCCCCTGCGCGAGGAGGGCGGCGGTCTCCGCGAGCATTTCCTCGCGAGTGTGCCCTTGAAAGGCGATTCCCTTCTGCATCAAGAAGGCTTCAATCGTCTCCTGCGGGAACTCCGGTCCGAGGTAGGCCCCCTTCATCCGGTCCCGTAAAGGGTCCGCCTGGCGCGGCTTGCCGGCGACGTGATGCCAGACCGTGAGTGCGGCCCCCAGAGCTCCCCCCGCATCCCCGGCGGCGGGTTGGATCCAGAAGCCGTCGAAGATCCGTTCCCTCAGGATCTTCCCGTTTGCCACGCAGTTGAGGGCCACGCCCCCAGCCATGCACAGATTCTTCATGGCCGTGACCTTGGCCGCGTGTCGGGCCATTCCAAGCACCGACCGCTCGCAGACCTCCTGGATGGAGCGGGCGAGGTCCATCTCTTTCTGCGTCAGATCCGTCTCGGGGATTCGGGGCGGTCCGCCGAAGAGGTCATGAAATCCCCGGTTCGTCATCGCCAGGCCGCCGAGGTAGTCGAAGTACTCGAGGTTGAGCCGGAGGGAGCCGTCCTCTCGCAACTCCACCAGCTTGGTGAGGATCAGATCCACGTACCTGGGCTCGCCGTAGGGAGCGAGCCCCATGATCTTGTACTCTCCGCTGTTTACCTTAAAGCCCGCGTAGGCGGTGAAAGCCGCGTAAAGCAGGCCGAGGGAGTGGGGGAAGTTCATCTCCTTGACGATTTCGACGCGGTTCCCCCGGCCCACGCCGATGGACGCGGTGGCCCACTCCCCGACCCCGTCAATCGTCAGAATGGCCGCTTCGTCGAAGGGGGAAGGGAAGAAGGCCGAAGCGGCGTGGGACTCGTGATGCTCGGTGAAGAGGATGCGGCCCCTGTAGCCCGGAAGTCCCTTGCGGAGGACGCGCCTCATCCAGAGCTTCTCGCGGATCCAGATGGGAATCGCCTTGAGATAGGACGTGATCCCTCTCGGCGAGATCGAAAGGTAGGTGTCCAGGATGCGCTCGAATTTAAGAAGGGGTTTGTCATAGAAGACGACGAAATCGAGGTCGCCCATTCCGATCCCGGCCTGGCGCATGCAGTACTCGATCGAGTTCCGCGGAAATCCCGCATCCGCCTTCTTGCGGGTGAACCGCTCCTCCTGGGCCGCCGCAACGATCTCGCCTTCCCGGACCAGCGCCGCGGCGGCGTCGTGATAGAAACACGAGATTCCGAGGATGTTCATCCTAGAACGGCCTCAAGTACCGGGCGGGGTCGAGTGGTTCGGGGGGGCGGTCGACCCAATAGGACTCAAGAACCTGATCGGCGTTCCTGGCGGTCTTGAGGGAGCCCGTCATCCGGAGCACCAGGCCGAGCGGGGACAAGAAGAGAAAGTAGACGATCGACAAGAGCGTCCACGTGACCCCGCTGGCGAGCGCCTGGACGAGGGTCGAGAGGATCTTGTGGATCGCGCGGGCGACCGGAGGGGCGAGGGTCGCCGAGAGGATGAAGAAGGCGGCGAGCCCCGCGAAGACCCATCCTCGACGAGGCGAGTGGAAGTAAAGAAACGAGAGCGCCGACAGAGACGACCAGATCACTCCGGTGACGAAAATTTGGATTCGGGCCCTTCGGTTCATGATTCCACGCTTCCCGTCTCTCTTTTCGGGGGCGCTTCCCCTTCTTCCCCGTCCCGGGGCTCAGCGTTTCAGGAACTATAACATGATCGCCCCAGGAGAGGAAGTCGGATTCCCAAGCGCGCGGCCGTAGGCACGGCGAGGCCGATTCGCGGCCCGCCCGCACCGCGGAAGTGTGTCGCCGGAAAGGCAGCTCAGGGGGTCGGACTCGGATTTCGAGAAGAGCTGGCGGTCCTGCCCGGTTCCCTCATGAGTGAAAGCAATGGCACCCGTTCCCGATTGAAGATAGTCTGGCGAAACGCTGCGATGTCGCCCAGGAGGGAGAGAATAGGATGAGCATTCCTCAGAAGCCGCCCAACATCCGATTCACAGGACTTGTCCGCGGATACAAGGCGGTTGCACTGATCGTGCTGAATACGCTGGTTCTCTTCGTCCTGCTCAATCTGGTCTGCTGGGCGGGTCTCAAGATTCACCGACCCGCCCCCGAAGACGGGGGTTTCCGCAAAGTGCCGGACTCCCTCAACTCGGAGCTCTATCCCAGCCTCAGCGAGAGCCAGTTGAAGCAGCATTTCAGCGAGTTGAAGAAACTGCGGTATGTGTTCGAGCCGTTCACCCACTTCCGAAACAAGGACTGCAGCGGACAATACGTGAATATCCGGAACGGCGTCCGCCATCTTGAGGAAGGGTCCTGGCCTCCCCGCAAGGACGAGATCACGGTATTCGTGTTCGGTGGCTCGACGACGTTCGGATGCACGCCCGACCCGGGTACGATCCCCGCCTATCTCCAAGGGTTCCTCCGCGAATTCCGGCGCGACGTGACGGTATACAACTTCGGCCGGATCTATTACTACTCGACTCAGGAGCGAGTGCTTTTTGAGCAGCTCCTCATGGCCGGAATCGTCCCCCGGGTGGCCGTGTTCATCGACGGCTTGAATGATTTCAACCACACGGGAATGGAAGTCCCCCAGCTGGAGAGGTTCAAGCAGGTCTTTGAGGGAAGCCCCCGATGGCCTTCGATTCCGGTCGTCAAGGCGGTCCGGGCTTTGATGGGCCAGGACCGAGCACCCCAAGACACGTTCGATCAGAGTCCTGAAGCCCTAAAGAGCGTCATCGACCGGTACCTGGCCAACAAGCGGTTGATTGAAGCCGCTGCGGGTGCTTATGGAGTGACGCCGGTCTTCGTGTGGCAGCCCGTCCCGACCTACAAGATGGAATCACCGCACTATCCGTTCCGGCAGGAGGACATCGGGCGCGCCATCTGTTCAAAGATGGGCTATCCGATGATGGAAGAGACGGTCGCGCGTACCGATATGGGCGGTTCTTTCCTTTGGCTGGCAGATCTCCAACTGGGTCATAAGGAACCGATCTATGTGGATCAAGTCCACTATTCCCAGCCGTTTTCAAGAGTCATCGCGGCCGCCATCTCAAAATTCCTGATAGAGCGTAAGGTCGTACCCCCGGGCAAGCCGAAATAGACTGGAGAGTTCGGCCGTTCTTAGTCCTACAACGAAACAATTAGCTCAAGTCCCTCGGCTCCAAGTGCCAATAAACCCCATGGAGAGGCACTGGAGAGGGGGAATTCATGCAAGCCGAAGATCTTCTGGCCATTCGTCCCGCCTTGGATCGGTTCCCACCAAGAGTCGGAGGTGGGTTCGTTGTACTCTTCCATTAGTGAGAATGCTCATCGCCCGTTGGCCTTGAGCCGCTCGGCCAAGAACTGCCCGACGACAAATGAGGGCAGCGTCCCTTAACCTGTGGAAATCGGCGTTCCCCCTGTGAAGCCGCGTAAGTGATCTTCGCTTACGAAGCCTTCAGGATCAACTCTCCTTTCTTCGACTTCTCGATCACGCCCTCGAGCTTCTGCCAGCCGTTGATC
>CAZSCC010000701.1:0-3929 GCA_964604905.1 uncultured Planctomycetales bacterium | reverse complement strand
CGGGGCCGACCATACCACCAATGGGATGCGCCTGGGCATCGACGGCTGGCTCTACATCGCGGTGGGGGACTACGGGTTCGTGAAGGCGACGGGGAAGGACGGCACCGAGCTGCAGCTCCACGGCGGCGGCGTGGCCCGCGTCCGCAGCGACGGCTCCGGCCTCGAGCTCTACACGCAGGGACAGCGGAACATCTACGACGTCGCGGTCGACCCCTTCCTCAACGCCTTCACGCGCGACAACACCAACGACGGCGGCGGCTGGGACGTCCGCCTGAGCCACCTGGTGCCGACCGCCCACTTCGGCTATCCGTCGCTCTTCAAGAGCTTCGGCGACGAGATCGTCCAGCCCCTCGCCGACTACGGCGGCGGCTCGCCCTGCGGGTCGATCTTCCTCGACGAGCCCGGACTTCCGGGCGGCCTCTACACGTGCGAGTGGGGCCGCAGCGCCGTCTTCCACCATCCGCTGACCCCCGCCGGCGCCGGCTTCAAGGCGGAGCAGAAGAGCTTCGTCGAGATCCAGCGTCCCACCGACATGGACGTCGACGGCCGGTCGCAGGTCTACATCGCCAGCTGGAAGAACGGCGGCTTCAACTACAGCGGGCCGAACGTCGGCTTCGTCGCGCGCGTCGCCCCGGCGGGGGCGAAGCCTCCCTCGTTTCCCGAGCTGAGGAAGTCGACGGAGGAGCAGCTCGTCAAGACCCTGTCGTCGCCCAGCCAGGTGGCGCGCCTGGCCGCCCAGAGGGAGATCCTTCGCCGGGGGAACCGGACGCTCCCGATCGATCCGGCGCCCGGCGATCCGCTCGCCGGCCGGGTGGCGGCCCTCTTCACGCTCTCTCAACTGCGCGGGGAGCTTGCCTTCGACCGTCTCCAGCAGCTCGCCCTGGACAAGGACCTGGCCGAGTTCGCCCTGAGGGCGCTCGCCGACCGGAAGAGCGACCGCGTCCCGACGAGCCTCTTCGTCAAGGCGCTCGGGGACGCGAACCCGCGCGTCCGCCTGCAGGCCGCGGTCGGCCTCGGTCGGCTGGGGCGTAAGGAGGCGGCCCCGGACCTGGTGAAACTCCTTTCCGATCCCGACCCGCTCGTCGTCCACGTCACCGTGAACAGTCTCGTCGCGCTCCGCGCGTCGGAGGCCTGCCTCGCGGCGCTCGATGCCGGGAATCCAAAAGCCTGCCGGGTCCTTCAGGCGCTTCACGACATGCCCGTCGTCGACGGTCTCCTGGAGCGGCTGGCCCGGGCCCAGGATTCCGGCCCGATCCTGAAGGCGCTCTGCCGCCTCTACAATAGAGAGGCCCCGTGGGATGGGAAGTGGTGGGGCACCCGGCCGGACACGCGGGGACCGTACTACAGCCCGGTGAAGTGGGAGGGGAGCGAGCGGATCGGGAAGGCGCTCTCGAGCGCGCTCGGCGGAGCCAAGCCCGAGGCGCTCCGTCCGCTGCTGGTCGATCTCCAGAAGAACCGCGTCGATCTCCCCGAGGCGGAGCCGCTCGTCCTGAAGCTCGCCGCGCAGGATCCGTCGTTCCGGCCCGTCGCCGTGGAACTGCTCTCGTCGCGCTCTCCGCTCCCCGCGGAGGCGGTCGAGCTCTTCGCCGCCGTCGCGGTTTCCGAGAAGGAGCCCGTCGCGCTCCGGGCCCGGGCGCTGCGCGCCCTCGTCAAGGCCGGCGCGGCGTCCGACGCCGTCGTTCGCGCTCTCGCGAAGCCTGAGGGAGAGCTCCAGCCCGTATGGGAGGAGTTCGTCCGGGACGGCCGCCACGCGAAGGACGTCGAGCGCTTCTCCGCGCTGGCGGTTTCCGAGAAGAGCGAGGTCGCATTCGGCGTCCTCGTGCGCCTGGCCAGCGCCAAGGGGACTCCGAAAGAGGCGAAGGCGGCGGCGAGCCAGGCCGTGGAGCGCGCCTGGGCGCAGGCCGACCTGCTCGTCCCGCTCCTCCGAGCCATCGGCCGGGCTCGGGAGAACGCCTACGCCTTCCAGGTGATCACGTTCGCCAAGGACGCGCGGCCCGACGTGAAGAAAGCAGCCCTCTACGCCGCCGACCAGCTCGGGCTCAACAAGGTCTCGCAGGGGACGCCGATCGAGAAGCTGCCGTACGAGCAGGCGGTCGCGGAGGCCCTGAAGGAGAAGGGCGATCCGAAGCACGGCGCCGCGCTCTACGCGCGGCAGGGCTGCGGGGCGTGCCACACGGTCAGCGCCGACGAGACGCCGAAGGGCCCGTTCCTGGGAGGGATCGCGACCCGCTACAGCCGCGCGGAGCTGATCGAGTCGATCCTGAAGCCCAGCGCCAAGATCGCGCAGGGCTTCGAGACACAGGGCTTCAAGCTGACGAACGACGACGTGATCGAGGGCTTCGTCGCGCGCGAGAGCGGAGACGAGGTGGAGGTCCGCACCGTGCAGGGGACGGCGACCCTGATCCCGAAGAAGAGCCTCCAGGCGCGGATCCGCCGGGAGCTTTCGGTGATGCCCACCGGGCTGGCCGACAAGCTCACGAGCGGCGATCTGGCGGCGCTCCTCGCGTACCTCGAGTCGCTCAAGTCGAAATAAATCCGTCCGTTCCGCGTCTCCGCAGACATAGAATAGTCATCCTGACATGATTCACCGGGCGAGCGTCATTGGAGTCATGGGTGTCTGGCTGCTCCTCTGCCTCGGCGCGGCGCCGAAGGACGCTTCTACCGACTGGCCCATGTGGCGCCACGACGCGGGCCACACGGGGGCGACGCCCCACGAGCTCCCCGCGACGCTGCAGCTCCAGTGGATCCGGGAACTCCCCGCGCTCAAGCCCGGATGGCCCGACCAGCCCCGCATGCAGCTCGACGCCGAGTACGAGCCCGTCGTCCTGGGCCGGACGATGTTCGTTCCCTCCTCCCGGACCGACAGCCTGACCGCCTACGACACCCGGAGCGGCCTAGAGAAATGGCGTTTCTTCACCGACGGCCCTGTGCGCTATCCGGCCGCCGCCTGGGAGGGACAGGTCTGCTTCAGCTCGGACGACGGCCACCTCTACTGCCTGGACGCGGAGACGGGCGCGCTCCGCTGGAAGTTCTTCGGCGGCCCGCGCGACCGCCGGATCCTGGGCAACGAGCGGTTGATCTCGACCTGGCCCGCCCGCGGCGCGCCCGTGATCGCCGACGGGACCGTCTACTTCGCGGCCGGCATCTGGCCCTTCATGGGGATTTTCCTGTACGCGCTCGACGCGCGGACGGGAAAGGTCATCTGGCAGAACGAGGCGGACGGCTGCACCTACATGCAGCAGCCTCACAACACGGACGCGTTCGCGGGGGTGGCGCCGCAGGGGCCCCTGACGGTGAGCGGCGACCGGCTCCTCATCCCGGGCGGCCGGTCGGTTCCCGCCTGCTACGACCGGGCGACCGGAAAACTCAAGTACTTCGAGTTCGCCAAGAACGCGCGCCGCGGCGGAGTCGACGTCGCGGCCGCGGGATCGTACTTCTACGCCGGCGGTTCGGCGTACGATCTGGCCACGGGCATGTGGGTGGGGGACGTGAACCGCGCGATCGTGGCGACTCCGGAGACGATCTGGTACGCGGGAAAGACACGGGACCTGCTGCTTGCGAAGCCCCCGATCGCCACGACGATCGAGACGCTCGACCGCAAAGGTAACAAGTCGGTGAAGCCCCTGTGGAAACTGAGCCCCGCACGGACGATCGAGGCGCCGAAGATCGAGTGCATGATCCTGGCGGGTGGCCGGATCTACGCGGGCGCCGAGGGGCGCGTCCTGGCCTACGAAAACGAGAAGGAGGTCTGGCGCGGGGAGCTCCGGGGGACGCCCGCCAGCCTGATCGCCGCGGACGATCGTCTCTTCGTCGTGACGCGGGAGGGGAGCATCGCCTGCTTCGGCGCGGAGAAGAGGGAATCGATGGTCCACCCGTGGAAGCCGGCGGCAGGGAGCCGCGGTGGGACCGTCGCGCTCGGGACGAACGAG
>CAZSCC010000700.1:0-1591 GCA_964604905.1 uncultured Planctomycetales bacterium | reverse complement strand
CGGATTGAGACTGCCTTTCAGTGTGAGTAGGGAGTAGGCAGTAAGCAGTGGACAGTAGCTCCTTCTGCCTACCGCTTACTAATGTACGCGTCGGTCAACGTCGTCGGTGCGGCCGCCTGAGTACACATCGAACCGGCGGCGCATCCGGTTGATGCGCCATTTCAGATACCGATACTTGATGTCCACCAGCAGTTGCGCGCGGGTGCCACCCTTCAGGTAGAGGTAGGCGGCAATCAGGCCTCCGAGGTGCGTCGTGTGCGCGACGCCGCCGCCCGGTCCGTTCATCGATGACAGCAGCGAAATCGCCCCGATGATCATCACGAAGTACTTCGCCGGAACCGGGAAGACGAAGTACAGGTAGATCGGGCGGTGCGGAAAGTACAACGCGTAGGCGAGCAGCACGCCGTACACCGCGCCCGACGCGCCGATGGTCAGCGAGTAGTACAACTGGTTGGCGAACGGCAGCGGCGTGAACGACAGCAGTAACGTCGTCAGCCCGGCGCCGCCGCCGGCAATGAAGTAGAACCTGGTGAAAAACCGGCTGCCCCACATCTTCTCCAGCTCCACGCCGAACATCCAGAGCGCAAGCATGTTGAACAGGAGGTGGAAGAGCCCGCCGTGCAGGAACATGTACGTGACGAGCTGCCAGATCTGCAGGCTCCCGACCACGTCGGCCGGACGCAACCCGAAGCGCAGCGTAATCGCAGGCACGACCAGGGCGACGAGGAAGGCAGCGACAATCGCGACAATCAGCGCCTTAATCGCCGGCGTCAGGGGTCCAGGGCCGAACGAGTAGGCGAAATTCGACGAGGAGGGATAGCGGGAACGCATTTGCTAGACCGTTCGGACTGACTGCATACGATTCACAACAAGCCTCCGAGCGCGAACTGCGGGCCGCGACATCGGAGGGGCCCGGTCGCAATTCGAAAAGCGTACCAGTTGGTTCCAGTCTGTTCCAACTGGCGCTTACTGATCAACATCCGTACCTGTGGGTTCTGCATGGCCCACGTCAGATGCGCGTGCCGGGGTGTGCCCGAATGTGCCCGGCGGGAGCGGCACGGCAAACATGGCAGCCACGAGTGGCATGAATGCCATGGCGACCAGCGTCCGTTCAATCCCAATCCGGTCGGCGAGCATTCCCACAAACGGCACGCTGACGCCGCCCATGCCCCAGGCGAAGCCCATCATCAGCGACGAGACGGTGGCGGCGCTGATGGGGGCGATCATCTGGCCAAAGGTCACGTTCACCGGCAGCGTGGATTGCAGCAGGAAACCGCCGATCGAGACCAGCGCCACAAAGGTCCAGCCGGTCTGCATCGGCGCCATCGCGAGGAAGGGCACCGCAAGGACGAGCGACCACATGATGACGTTGCGCGGACCCCATCGATCGGCGAGCGGACCGCCGAGAAACCCGCCGACACTGCTGACGAAAAAGTACACCCCGATGGCGGTGCCCGCTTCCGTCAGCGACATGCCGCGCCGCGTGAGCATCACCGGCATGAACGTCGCGAAGCTCAGCGCCGCGAGGGTGCGAATCACGACGATCAGGTACAGAAGCGTCAGCGGCTTTCTGTAGGGCAGCAGGGCGCGG
>CAZSCC010000699.1:0-3408 GCA_964604905.1 uncultured Planctomycetales bacterium | reverse complement strand
GCCGCCGCCTGGTCGCTCCGCCGGGGCGGCCAGCCGATCGGCGACCGCGTGCTGTGGCCCTTCCCAATGCCCGACCCCCTCGGGTTCTCGCTCGACCCCAAGGAGAAGGCGACCGTGACCACGGTGGCCGCGGGATCGCCCGCCGAGAAGGCCGGCGTCAAGTCCGGCGACAAGATCACCCGGATGGAGGGCCAGCCGATCCTTTCGATCGCCGACGTCCAGTGGGTCCTGCACAACGCGAAGGAGCCGGGCTCGGTAAAGCTCGAGGTCGATCGCGGGGGCCAGAAGTCCGACCTCAGCGTGCCGCTCGCCGTCGGGTGGCGCCACAAGGAGGATTTCAGCTGGCGCGTCATCACGTGGAGCATGCGCCATCGCCTGATGGGCACCGAGCCGCTCGAGACCCTGCCGGCCGACGAGAAGAAGAAGCTGGGCGTCGCAGAGAGCGGGATGGCCATCCGCGTGAAAGGGTTCCCGCCCGATTGGGTGAAGGACAAGAACAAGGATGCGGCCCAAAAGCTCCAGAAGGGCGACGTGATCGTCGAGGCCGACGGGAAGAAGAACCTGGTCACGGAGGGCGAGTTCCTGGCCTACCTCATGCAGAAGAAATCTCCCGGCCAGGCGGTCGATCTCCTGATCGTGCGGGGCGGCAAGTCGCAGCGCGTGACCCTCAGCATCCCCTGAGTCGTCGTCCGTCCGGAGGCCGCGGAGTGCGTATTCCCCCTCCGCGGTCTCCGGCCGTTTCCCTCTTGAATCTCCTCCCGCTCCGATGTATTTTCAGGTTCTTCGTTCGACAAGGAGGTCCGCCGTGCAGCCGATTGCAACCCGCGCGCGCGCGTTGAGCCTCCGCCCCCGCCTCGGCTAGCCTTTCCCGCCGACCGATTCCGTGCCGGAGCTCTCATTCCCCTCGCTGTGATTCCTTGATCGGATTTGGGAGCTTCATGAACGTTGACGACTATTCCTGGAAGAACCGGAGCAGCGAGTGGAAGACGCTGCGTTTCTGCAAGCAGGTGGAGGAGGCGCTGGCGGTCGCCTTCGCGGGCGGCTGCGGCGACGAGATGCTGGGCGAACTGGGCGTGGAGTCGGTCGTTCCCGCGCCCGACGCGGGCCACCTGCTGGTGACCGTCTGCTTCGTTTCCAAGGAGCGGATCCCGGATCCGCTCGAAACGCTGACGCGCCTTCACAAGGCGACGGGCTGGCTTCGGCTTCAGGTGGGGACGGCCATCTCGCGGAAGAAGGTGCCCGACCTCGCGTTCCGGTTCGCGCCCATCGAGAGTGGATGAACAGGAAAGGGTTTGATCGCGCGCGTCGATTTGCGGGGTCTATCGCTGGTTTGATTTTGGAAAGAAGGATCCTGTCTAGAAAAGAGGCGTCCATGTTGAATTTGAAGCGTCTGGCGCTCGTTGCTTTGGCAGGGGTGGCGTTGGCATTCGGCCTGACGGGGTGTGACTCCGGCGCGAATGACAGCCACAAGGGGCACGAACACAAGTCCGGCGAGAAGCATTAGGGGATGGCCATGAAATGCAGCGTCGCGCTTCTGGCGGCACTCGGGCTCGTGAGCGGTTGCGGGGGCGCACCCGAGCCGCTCCCTTGGGTCGACCTGGACGGCCTCGACCGACGCTATCAGGCTCCTTCGGGCCCGGAGTCCGTGTCTGCCTCCAAGGCCCTCCTGGAAAAGGAGGAGCTCACGCTCCAGGACGTCCTCACCCTGGCGGACCTCCTCAACCCGGAGCTCGCCGCCGAGCGGAAGAACATCGATATCGCCGCGGCGGCCCTCTGGGAGGCGAAGCTCTATCCCAATCCCTCCTTCATCGCCCAGATCGAGGAGGTCCCCACGAAACGCGGGGGATCCCTGGGAGATGCCAAGCGCGTGGCGGGCATCGGGATCCCGATCGTGGTGAGCGGGCGGATCGGCGCCGCGACCTCCCTGGCGGAGAAGGAGCGTGATATCGTGGCCATCCACTACGTCTGGCGGCGCCGGGAGATCCTGGGCGCGGTGCAGAAGGCGTTCGTGGCGCTTCTCGCGGCCCGCCAGAACGCCGGGCTCGCCCGCGAGACCCGGAACCTCGCCAAGGCCTTTCACGACGTGACGGACGAGCGGTTCAGGGCGCAGGCGATCCCGGAGATGGAGCTCCTCAAGGCGGCGGTGAACCTGGCGAAGTCCGAGATCGACCTCAAGCTCGTGGAGAAGGACCTCGCCGTCTCCCTCAAGACGCTCCACGCGTTCATCGGGGACTTCGATTTCCCGAAGGAGAGGTTCGCGGGAGAACTGGGGGCCCGCTTCACGTCGCCCAGCCTTGAAGCCCTGAGAGGGCATCTGACCGCGGGACATCCGCTCCTGGAAGCTGCGTCGCGGCGAAAGGAGGCGGCCCAGCTTGAGCTGAATCTTGCGAAGAGCGAACGGATCCCGGACCCGAGCCTGGAGTTCCTGGCCGGCGTGGACGGGGAAGGCTCCACCCTCGTCGAGGCGGGCGTCTCCATCCCTCTTCCGCTCTTCAACCGGAACCAGGGAAGGATCGCATCGGCGGAGGCACGCATCCGGAAGGCCGAACTTGGGATCGAAGTCGCCCGGAACGACCTTCTCCTGCGCCTGACGGAGGCCTACCGGACCTTCGCCGTCGCACAGGAGCGGGTGGTCGTCTACCGGGATGAGATCCTGCCCAAGGCCGAACGCGCGCTCTCGCAGACCAACGAGGGCTATCGGCAGGGGAAGTTCTCCTTCCTGGACGTGCTGGACGCCCAGCGGACGCTGGCGGAGGCCCGGATCGCCTTTGCGGCGAGCCTCGCGGACCTCAACCTGGCGGTCGCCGAGCTCGAGAAGCTGACCGGCATGAGGCTCGAATCCATCCGGTAGGCTGGAATGAATAGAATACGGCCCCGCTTCGTTCAGGATGCTGGTCGTGAGAACTCTCGCATTCCTCACAGCGCTCTGGCTGACCGCCGGTCAGACGGTCTCGTTCTCGAATTGCTGCCGGGGAGCCTTCTGCTCCCAAAAGGACGACTGTCCGCCGTGCGGCTCCGCGTCGGAGGACGGCCGCAGCTGCTGCGAGGATGAGGGGGAGGACCGCGCGCCGGGGACCCCGTGCATCCACCTCGAACCTTCGATGGACGTGGTCGACGAGCCCGCCTCCCCGCCGGTGGAGGCGCCCGCCCCTTCCGGCTTCCCGGCCCCGAACGCGTTGAGCCCCGCCCTGGATGAAGCTCATGCCCATCGGGCCTCGCAGGGGGCCGATCCTCCGCTCCGACCAGCGGATTCGCCGTCTTTGTATCTCCTCGGCCGCGCCCTGCGGATCTAAGTAGAAACCATTAAGTATTTCGGAATGCTCTTCATTGCTGAGTCCGGCAGAATGATACACTTCCCTTCGGAGAGAAAGAGGGGGGAAGTACTTCATGCCGGCACCCGTATCGATC
>CAZSCC010000698.1:0-59067 GCA_964604905.1 uncultured Planctomycetales bacterium | reverse complement strand
GAAGGACACCTACGACGGCATCTGCTTCGGCGACGTCGTCCGCAAGGGCCTCCAGTGGATGATGAGCCACCAGGACCCCGAGGGCTGCGTGGGCTCGCGCAACGCCCAGAAGTACATGTACAACCACACGATCTGCGCCCTGGCCCTCTCCGAGGCGTACGGCCTGACCGGCTCGAACCTCTTCAAGGACCAGGCCCAGAAGGCGGTCGACTTCACGATCGCCGCGCAGAACCCCGGCAAGGCCTGGCGCTACAGCTACAAGTGCGGCGACAACGACTCGTCCGTCACCGGCTGGGCGGCCATGGTGCTCAAGTCGGCCGAGATCTCCGGCCTCTCGTTCCCGCGCACCGGCTATGACGGCTGCCGCGCCTGGTACGACGAGGTCACTGAGCTGACGGACGGTCGCGCAGGATACCTTGCGAGGGGCGGTGGAGGTGTTTCATATGGCCGATCAGACGCCCGGTTCGAGCGCCACGAAACTTGCACCGCCGAGACTGTGGCGGTACGAATCTTCTTGGAAAAACGTAAGTCAGATCCCCGTATCGAAGCTGGTTGCCGCCTCCTGATCCGCGACAAGCCACGGTGGGAGCCCAATGCCTTGGATTTCAACTACTGGCACTGGGCCAGCCTGGCCCTGTTCCAGTACGATGGTCCCATGGGTCAGTATTGGTTGGCATGGAATGAGGACTTGAAAGAGGCAATCGTCGGGCATCAACTGCTGGACGTGACACTATGCAGCAACGGGAGCTGGGATCCCGTGGACCGCTGGAGCGTGGCCGGGGGACGCATCTACTGCACGGCCATCAACGCCCTCACTCTCGAGGTCTACTACCGGTACGCCAATGTTTTCGGAACGAAGTGAGGCGTTCCAACAATAGAAGGATGCAACGCACCCACCCCTCTTGGAAAAAAGCCCGCGCCTCCTGCTCCGGCGGGCTTTGAGGTCCGACTTTCTCCGCTTCCCCTCCTCCCGTACCCCTTCCCTTCCCCCCTCATCCCCGCTTCTCACTCCCGTTTCATTTTGCTATCCTCGGCCGCCGGCGAGCACGAGAGCAGGAGGACCAGGATCGCGGCCCGGGCGTTCCTGAACAAGGTCTGCGCGTGGCTCATGGAGGGGTTTCCCCCGCCATCACCTATGAGAACAAGGGCGACGGGGGGCGAGTCGCAAGATTCTTGGGAATCCAGGGCCGTTTCGCCTCGACGAATTCCGCGCGCGCCCGTCCCCCCGACGCTAGGATGGCCCACGCCCATGAGCACCCCTCTTCCGATCTACGCCCTCGAACCCGACCTCCTGGAAAAACTCAAGGAGGGCCGCCGGCTGATCCTCTCGGCCCCCACCGGCTCGGGGAAATCCACCCAGGTCCCCCAGATGCTCCTCAAGCACGGGCTGCTCGGACACGGGCAGGTCGTGATCCTCCAGCCGCGGAGGCTGGCCGCCCGGCTCCTCGCCGCCCGCGTGTCGGAAGAGCTCGGCACAGAGCTCGGCCGCGAAGTCGGCTACCAGGTGCGATTCGAGAACGTCGCCTCCGCCGCGACGAGGATCAAGTTCGTCACCGAGGGGATCCTCCTCCGAAGGATGATCGACGACCCGAAGCTCGCGGGCACCGCGGCGCTGATCTTCGACGAGTTCCACGAGCGCCACCTCTACGGAGACATCACGCTCGCCCGGGCCCTCGACCTCCAGGAGCGCGAGCGGCCCGACCTGCGGATCGTCGTCATGTCCGCCACGCTCGATGGCGATGCGCTCGAGACCTACCTCAAGCCCTGCTCGCGGCTCGTCTCCGAGGGCCGTACCTTCCCGGTCGAGATCGAGTACGCCCCCGCCGCCGACGCCCGCCCCGTCTGGGAGCAGGCCGCCGACGCCTTCGCCCGGTCGGCCGGCCGCGGCGACGCCCTCGTCTTCATGCCCGGCGCGTACGAGATCGCGCGGACGATCGACGCGATCCGCGACCGCAAGGAATCCCGGGGCCGCCTGCTCCTGCCGCTGCACGGCGAACTCTCCCCGCGCGACCAGGACGCCGCTGTGGCGCGCACCGCGCAGCCCAAGGTCGTGGTCGCCACCAACGTCGCCGAGACGTCGATCACGATCGACGGCGTCCGCGCGGTCATCGACAGCGGCCTGGCCCGCATCCCCCGCTATGATACCTACCGGGGGATCAACACCCTCACCGTCGAGAAGATCAGCCGCGCCTCCGCCGACCAGCGCGCGGGCCGCGCGGGCCGCACCGCTCCCGGCTTTTGCATCCGCCTCTGGACGGCGAAGGACCACGCCGCCCGCCCGGCCCGGGAACTCCCCGAGGTGAAGCGGCTCGACCTTTCCGAGGTCGTCCTCACGCTGAAGTCCGCGGGCGTGCGGGACCTCCGGGCGTTCCGATGGCTCGAAGCTCCCGCCGCCCGCGCGCTCCAGCACGCGGAGGAGCTGCTCGCCGACCTGGGAGCGATCCGCGAGGGCGACATCACCGATCTGGGCCGCCGCATGCTCGCATTCCCCGTCCACCCTCGCTACTCCCGGATGCTCTTGGCCGCGCAGGAGCTCGGCTGCGTCCGGGAGGCGGCGCTCGTCGCCGCTCTCACGCAGGGGCGCGACCTGCTCCTCCGGCACGCCGACCGGGACGATCGCTTGAAGGAGGCGGGCTCCTCGGATTTCTCCGTCCTCATGAAGGCGTGGGAGCTCGCCGCGAGGAACGACTTCCGGCTCGACGCCTGCCAGAGGGCGGGCATCCACGCCGTCACCGCGCGGCAGGTCGGTCCGCTCCTGGAGCAGTTCCTAGCCACTGCCCGTCGCGAAGGGCTCGACACGGACCGTCGCTCCCCGGGCGACGAGGCGCTGCGCCGGTGCATCCTGATCGGCTTCTCCGACCGGGTGGCTAAGCGCGCCGACGAGGGGACGCTCGACTGCGAAGTCGTCCACGGCCGGAAAGGCGTGCTCGCGCGGGAGAGCGTCGTCCGGAAGAGTCCCCTCCTCGTCGCCGCCGAGATCCGCGAGGTCGAGGGGAAGACGAAGGACAGGACGATCCTGAGCCTCGCGACGGCCATCGAGCCCGCGTGGCTCGAAGAACTCTTCCCGGGCGACGTGAGCCGGCGATCGGAGGTCTTCTACGATCCGGCGGCGAAGCGCGTCCTGGCCGAGGAGTGGCTCCGCTTTCGCGACCTCGTGCTCGAGAAGAAACGGTTCGAGCCGCCGCCCGCCGACGCCGCGGCACGGCTCCTCGCGGAGGAGATCCTGGCCGGCCGGATCAAGCTCTCGGACTGGGACGCCGGGGTCGACCAGTGGATCCTCCGCCTCGGGCTCCTCGCCCGCGAGTGCCCCGAGCTCGAAGTCGCCCCCATCACCGACGCCGACCGCCGGACGCTCCTAGAGCAGCTCTGCCACGGCGCCGTCGCCGCGAAGGACGTGAAGGACCGGCCAGTGAAGCGGGCGTTCCGCGAGTGGCTCAATCCCGCCATGCAGGACCTTGTGGAAATGCACGCGCCCGAGCGGCTCAAGCTGTCGAACGGGAAGACGCCGAAGGTGACCTACTCGGCGGACGGGCCGCCCTTCCTCGCGCTGCGGATCCAGGAACTCTACGGGGTGAGGCAGGTGCCGAGGATCGCGCTCGCCCGCGTGTCCCCGCTCGTCCACATTCTCGCTCCCAGCCAGCGTCCGCTGCAGATCACGAGGGACCTGGCGGGCTTCTGGAAGGAGCACTACCCGAAGCTCAGGAAGGAGCTCCAGAGAAAGTACCCGAAGCACGAGTGGCGGGAGAAGCCCTAAGGAAGCTGGAAGCCGGCCTTGAGCTTCCGGCTTGGCGCTCAGCGAGAGCCGGGCCGAGCCGGTCTCGGCGATCTGGGCGAGGGCGGTCTTTCCCGCCGCAGCGGCCGGGAGATCGACCGCCGCCCCGGGTCCGTAGGCCGCGCTCATGCCCCGCCCACCCGGGTTGTCGAACGGTCCGAGGGCGAGTCAGCGCGCCGGCTCGGACGGGCGCGACCGAGTGGCACGCTCTTCCGCCGCCCGGAGGCGGTCCTCGATCCCGCGCCGCTCCTCCTGCGAAACCGCCTCCTTCAGGGATCTCTTGAGCTGGGCCTTGAGCTCCTCGATCTCCTCGCGCGCCGCCTGGGCCTCGAGCCGGGCCTTCGCGAGCTGGAGCCCCGCGATCGCCTCGGCGTTCGCCGGCTCGCGCTCAAGGACCCGCTCGAAGAGCTGCCGCGCCGCGTCGGACTGCCCCGAATCGAGGTACTCCCGGGCTCGCAAGAGCGTGCGCGACGAGCGCGAGCCCTGACCCGCCACTCCGACGATTGCGGCCACGGCGAGTCCCACCAGCACGGCCGCCCCCGCGATGATCGCCCACTTCGGCGCACGGCGCGGACGGCGCACGACCACCCGCACGTCCTCCCCCTTGAGCCACTTGGAGAGGTCGTCCGCGAACTCCTTTGCGGAGCCGGTGCGCTGCTCCGGCTCCTTCTGGAGCGCTCCCATGCAGATCGCCTCGAGCGGCCGGTAGAGCGGGCCTCTTAGGAGGGACGGCGCGACTTGGGTCGGCGGCGGCACCGGTTCGCGCAGGATCTTCATCAGGATCGCCATCGGCGTCTCGCCCCGGAACGGCGGGCGACCCACGAGAATCTCGTAGAGCATGACGCCGAGCGACCAGACGTCCGACCGCTTCCCCACGCTCTTCCGCCCCCTCGCCTGCTCGGGGCTCATGTAGCAGGGCGTCCCCAGGATGGCCCCCTCGACGGTGAGCGAGACGCTCACGTCCTGCCCCGCCTTCTTGGCCAGGCCGAAATCGGTCACGTACGGCTTGATCCGGGAGTCGATCATGACGTTCTGCGGCTTGAGGTCGCGGTGGGTGACCCCCTGCTGGTGGGCCTGATGGACCGCGAGGGCCACGTCCCGAAGCACGCGGACCTGCTGGCGGATGGTGATCGAGCCGCTCTTGCGCCACTGGGCCATCGAGAGGCCCTCGATGTGCTCCATTGCGATGTAGTGCTCGCCGTCCACGACCCCCGCCTCGTAGATGCTGACGATGTTGGGGTGGCGGAGCTTCGCGGCCACCTGAGCCTCGCGGACGAAACGCTCGATCTCGTGAGAGGATTCCTGGGGATCCGAGCCCCTCACCCGGTGCATGAGCTTGAGCGCGACCTTCCGGTTGAGCTGGGTGTCGAGCGCCTCGTAAACCACGCCCATGCCGCCGCGCCCCAGGACGCGGTGGAGGACATATTTTCCGAGGCGCTTGGGCGCGGCGGCGGCCGCCGGCTCGGGAGCCGCGGGGGCCTGCACCGAGCCGGAGAGGCTCCCGGGCGCCAAGTGCGGCTGGAGCGGCCCGCCGCACACCGGACAGCGCTCCGGCGCCCCCGAGCCCGAGAGGCTGCACGACTTCCCGCACGCGGTGCAGACGCGGACCATCGCCTTCTGGAGCGCGAGGGCCTGATCGATGTCGGCCCCGGTGGCGAAACCCTGCTGGACGAGGATCTCTCCCAGGCGGGGGATCGGATGGTGACCGTGCTCCAGCATCTCCGCCTGGACCACGAGGCAAAGTTCGAGGTGCTTGGCAGCCACGAGGTCCGCGTCCACCAGGATTTGCCCGAGGAACGTGTCGGTCTTACGGCCTTCATCCTCTCCGATGAGGACCCGGTCGAGCTCAGCCGTCAACGCCGCGACCTGCGCGTCGGTGAGGGCTTTCTCCGAGGCGAAGATGGCGCCCAGAGGGCGCGGGAGTTTCCGGCCGCGCGCCACGCCCAGGGCCTGCTCTCCGAGCGCCTCCCGAAGCTGGATCTGCGTAATGAGCCCTCGTTCCAGGGCGATCTTGCCCAGGAGCAGGTCGAGACGCGCCTCGCGCTCGGTTCCGGTCTGTGCCATCCCTGAGAAAACCCTTCTGCGGGCGACCCAGCGCCCGCGCCTCCCGCTCGGATAGCATACCCCATATATTATTCACCTCGATCTTCGTCGCGGAAAAGAAATGCCTTTCAGGTCCGAGGATTCCCCTCGGAGGGCCGATTTCGGGATTCGCTCCAAATCCGCCGCCGCTCGGCTATATAGGGGGAAGTCGGCCGGGGTGGATTCTTGGAGGCTTCCGCCATGACGCATCTCACGAGGGGATTCTGCGCCGTCTTCATCCTCGCCGCGTTCGGTTCGGCGCCGGCCCAGGAGGGAGGCCGCCTCAAGCTCGAGAAGGGAGACCACGTCAGCATCATCGGCAACACCCTCGCCGACCGCATGCAGCACGACGGATGGCTCGAGACGATGATCCAGGCCCGCTTCCCGCAGCTGGAACTCACCTTCCGCGATCTGGGCTACTCCGGCGACGAACTGACCGTCCGCCTCCGCTCCTCCAACTTCGGCAGCCCCGACCAATGGCTCGCCGCCCATAAGACCGACGTCGTCCTCGCCTTCTTCGGCTACAACGAATCCTTCGGGGGCGAGGCGGGCCTCCCCAAGTTCCAGAAGGACCTCGAGGCGTTCGTCAAGAACACCCTCTCGCAGAAGTACAACGGGAAGGGCGCCCCGCGCCTGGTCCTCTTCTCCCCCATCGCCCACGAGAACACGAAGGACCCCAACCTGCCCGACGGCTCGAAGACCAACCCCAACCTCGAGCTCTACACGAAGACGATGAGCGACGTCGCCAGGGCGAACGGCGTGCCGTTCGTCGACCTCTTCCATCCTTCGCAGAAGCTCTACGCCGCGGCCGCGAAGCCCCTCACGATCAACGGCATCCATCTGACGACCGACGGGAACCGCCAGATCGCGGCCGCGGCCGACGGCGCCCTCTTCGGGCCTCCCCCCGCCGCGCGCGAGAGCGCCGCGCTCGAAAGGATCCGCCAGGCGGTCCTCGACAAGAACTTCCACTGGTACAACCGCTACCGCACCACCGACGGCTTCTCCATCTTCGGCGGCCGCGCCGACCTCAAGTTCGTCCAGGGGCAGACCAACCGCGTGGTCGCCCAGCGGGAGATGGAAGTCCTCGACGTCATGACCGCCAATCGAGACCCCAGGATCTGGGCCGCCGCAGAGGGGAGGGAGCTGAAGGTCGACGACTCGAACACCCCGCCCTTCATCCCCGTCACCACCAACAAGCCGGGGGCCGGCCCCGGCGGCGCCCACCTCTTCCTCTCCGGCGAGGAGGCGATCTCGAAGATGAAGGTCCACGAGGGCATGAAGGTCGGCCTCTTCGCCTCGGAGGAGAAGTTCCCCGACCTCATCAAGCCGCAACAGATGGCCTTCGACGCGAAGGGACGCTGCTGGGTGACCGCCTGGCCCTCCTACCCCCACTGGAAGCCCAAGGACGAGATGAACGACAAGCTCCTCATCCTCGAGGACAGCGACGGCGACGGGAAGGCGGACCGCTGCAAGACCTTCGCCGACCGCCTGCACAACCCGACGGGGTTCCAGTTCTGGAACGGCGGCGTGGTCGTCGCCATGTGCCCGGAGATCCTCTTCCTCAAGGACACCGACGGAGACGATAAGGCGGACGTACGCGAGATCCTCATCCACGGCATCGACACCGCCGACACCCACCACGCGTCCAACAGCTTCGTGATCGACCCGGGCGGGTCCCTCTACTTCCAGGAGGGCACCTTCCACCACACGCAGGTCGAGACGCCCTACGGCCCTCCGCAGCGGCTGGCCAACGCCGGCGTCTTCCGCTACGAACTCCGCACCCAGAGGCTCGAGGTCTACGTCTCCTTCGGCTTCGCCAACCCGCACGGCCATGTGTTCAATCGCTGGGGCGCCGACTTCGTGACCGACGGCACGGGCGCCGACACCTACGACGCGGTCTCCTTCAGCGGGCGCGTCGACTTCCCCCGCAAGCACGGCCGCCCGCCCAAGCCCTACCAGCAGCGGACGCGCCCCTGCCCCGGCACCGAGGTCCTCTCCAGCCGCCACTTCCCCGACGAGCTCCAGGGCAATTTCCTCGTCGCCAACGTCATCGGGTTCCAGGGGATCCTCCAGTACAAGTTCGAGGAGAAGGGCTCCGGGTACAACGGTACCGAGAAGCCGGTGCTCCTGCAGTCCTCCGACCCCAACTTCCGCCCCGCCGCCATGGAGATCGGGCCCGACGGCGCGCTCTGGTTCACCGACTGGCAGAACCCGATCGTCGGCCACATGCAGCACAACCTGCGCGACCCGAGCCGCGACCACGTCCACGGACGCGTCTACCGGCTGACCGTCGACGACCGCCCACTCCTCAAGCCCGCCCCCATCGCGGGTCAGCCGATCGAGAAGCTCCTCGACCTCCTCAAGGAGCCCGAGGACCGCGTCCGCGCCCGCGCGCGGATCGAGCTCTCCGGCCGGAAGACCACGGACGTGATCGCGGCCTGTCCGAAGTGGATCGCCGGGCTCGACAAGAACGACAGGGACTACGAGCACCACCTGCTCGAGGCCCTCTGGCTCCACCAGAGCCACAACGTCCTGAACGAGGACCTGCTCAAGCGGATGCTCCGCTCCCCCGAGCCGCACGCCCGGGCCGCGGCCACCCGCGTCCTGCGCTGGATGCGGCACCACGTGGCCAAGCCGCTCGATCTCCTCGCCGTCCAGGCGAACGACGAGCACGCGCGCGTCCGCCTCGAGGCGGTCGTAGCATGCAGCGAGTTCCAGGACGGCCAGGCCGCCGCCGTGGCGCTCGAGGCGCTCAAGCGCCCGCGCGACCCGCTCCTCGAGTTCGCGCTCAAGGAGACGATGCAGACGCTGGACGCCGTCTGGAAGGCGGCGCTCAAGGAAGGAAAGCTCAACGTCTCGGGCGACAATCCGGCGGCGGCCGAGTTCCTGCTCGCCACCGTGAGCACGGCCGACCTGGCGAAGCTCCCGAAGACCCAGGCGGTCCTCCTCGCCCAGCTGACGCGCATGGGCGTGCCGGTCGAGACCCGCCGCGAAGCGCTGGCCGGCCTCGCCAAGCTGCGCGGCGCGGACGAGATCAACACGCTGCTCGATCTCATCGGCCGTCCCGACCCGGGAGAGCACGGCGCACACGTGACGCCGGAACTGGGGAAGCTTCTGGTGGAGCGTTCGAAGCAGGAGCTCTTCCGCTCGGGCGACCGGATCATGTCGGTCGCGCTCACCGGCCCGACGCCGGAGGCCCGCCAGTGCGGCTACGCGGCGTGGGTCACGTTCCTCGGAACGGCGGACGCGCCCTACGGGGCTGCCGAGAAGACATTCGAGGGCCTGGGCGCCTTCCTGCGCTCGATCCCGCTCATCCCCGACGCCGCGATCCGGGGCGCGCTCTACCCCCGGGTGAAGCCGCTCCTCTATGGCCTCCCCGCGCACCTGCGGACCGCCGAGGTCGCCCCCGCGGCCGTGATTGCCAGGGGTTTCAAGGTCGACTTCTACGACGATAATCCCCACAACGCCCAGCAGGAGACGCTGGCGAAGATGAAGCCCAAGGCGAGCGGGACGTCCGACGGGGTCACGCTCAAGCTGCCGCTCGTGAAGGCCCCCAGCCAGCCGTTCGGGCTCCGCTTCACCGGCACGATCGCGGCGCCGAAGGACGGGGCGTACACCTTCTTCGTGAGCTCCGACGACGGCTCGCGCGTCTACGTGGACGGCAAGCCGGTCGTGAACAACGACGGCCTGCACGGCATGGAGGAGAAGAGCGGAAACGTCACCTTGAAGGCGGGCGGCCACTCCGTCGTCGTGACCTACTTCAACAACGGCGGGGGACACGGCCTCGAGGCCGCGTGGCAGGGCCCCGGCTTCGGGAAGAGGCCCCTGACGGGTACAGGCCCGGCCGTCCAAGGGGAGACGCTCCAGGACGCCGCGATCCGCTCGCTCGGATCGATCCCGGGCCACGAGAGGGAGAAGTTCGAGGACCTTGCGGCGCTGATCCAGGGCGGGCGAACCCTTGCGAGCGCGTTCGAGGCGATCCGGCACGTCGACCGCTCGGCCTGGTCCGTGGAAAAGGCGCGGACCCTGATCGACACGATCCTCGCCTGGGCGACGGCGCTCCCGCAGGAGCAGCGGACGACGGCGGCGGCACTGGACGGCCTCCGCTTCGGCCAGGATCTGGCCTCACTCCTTCCCGCCGAGGACAGGAAGCAGGCGCTCGCGCGCCTGAAGAGCCTCGACGTCAACATCCTCGTGATCCGCCCGATCCGTGACCAGATGCAGTTCGACCGCAAGGCGATCGTCGTCGAGGCGGGCAAGGCGGTCGAGATCCTCTTCGACAACACGGACATCATGCCGCACAACCTGGTGATCACCGAGCGGGGCGCGATGGCCGAGGTCGGCATGGCGGCCGAGAAGATGGGCCTGGAGGGGCAGGCGAAAGACTTCCTGCCCGACACGAAGAAGATCCTCTGGGCGACCCGGATGGTCAACCCCGGGCAGTCGGCCAAGCTTTCGTTCACCGCGCCCGCACAGACCGGCAAGTACCCCTACGTCTGCACCTTCCCCGGCCACTGGCTTGTCATGAACGGCGTGATGCACGTGGTCGAGAAGGGCCAGGCGGCGTCGGTGGCGGTCGACGCGCCGGTCGAGGCGGTCTCGGCGGCTCCGGGCCGCGCGTTCGTGAAGATGTGGACGCTCGCCGAGCTGGAAGGGGACGCGAAGGCGCTCTCGGGCCGGACGTTCGCGCGGGGCAAGGAGATGTTCAGCGCGGCGGGCTGCATCAAGTGCCACGTGATGGGCGGCGAGGGGGCGAAGATCGGCCCCGACCTCGCCAAGGTGAGCGAGAAGTACAAGGGGGAGAAGCTGCTCCGCCAGATCATCGAGCCGTCGACGGAGATCAACGAGCAGTTCAAGACGTGGCTGATCCAGACGACCGACGGCGACGTGGTGACGGGGCTCGTCCTGAAGGAGGACGCCGACGCGCTGCACGTGATGACGAACCTGCTCAAGCCCGCCGAGGTGACGGTCTTTCCGAAGTCCAAGGTGCAGGCGAAGAAGGTGGCCGAGCTGTCCCTGATGCCGACCGGGATGCTGGTGACGCTGCAGAGGGACGAGATCCTGGACCTCGTGGCGTATCTCGAGAGCGGAGGGGACGCGAACCACACCCTGTTCAAGAAGTAAAAGGGCCGAATCACGAATCCCGGGCGGAGCCGAAGGCAGGCTTGATCCGGGACGCCCGATCGGGTATAGCGGGGGTCGGGGCGAGCCGGTTCCGGGAGGTCGTTCATGAGCCTGGCCCTTGTCATTCTTCTCGCGGCCGACGCCGCCCAGGACGAGAAGCCCAACCCTTCCGCGGGCGGGGTCAACGAGGTCGCCGTCGCGCGAGCGATCGACAAAGGCGTCCAATTCCTCCGCAGCGCCGCCTCTCCCGACCTCAAAGGCGCCTACACGAATTCCGACGAGCTCATCCTCTGGACCCTCATCCATGCGGGCGTCCCCGAGACCGACCCGAAGTTCAAGGAGCTCTTCCGGAGCGTCACCACCCAGCCGCTCAAGAGGACCTACAAGGTCTCGCTGCTGGCGATGATCCTGGAGGAGCTCGACCGCGTGAAGTACCAGGAGAAGATCGCCCAGTGCGCCCAGTTCCTGGTCGACAACCAGTGCAAGAACGGCCAGTGGTCGTACGGGAACCAGGTCGAGTCGGTAAAGAACGTCCCGGTCGGCGAACCCGAGAAGCGGGACGTCGCCTCGGCGGGCGGCAAGGGAGGACGGCCGAAGCCCACGAAGAAGATCCCGGTCTCGAAGGCCGGCGAGGGTCCGGAGGCGGGGGACAACTCGAACTCGCTCTATGCGGCGCTTGGGCTCCGCGCGTGTCACGACGCGGGCATCACAATCCCCGCGTCGGTCATCACGGCGGCCCTCAAGTGGTGGCGCGACTCGCAGTTCGCCGAGGCCGACCGGAAGGACAAGTCCGGGAAGGCGATGGTAGCCTCGGGCAAGAAGGGCCCGGCGGGATGGAACTACAAGAACAGCGCCACCGACGAGAAGGCGCCCTACCCCGCGATGACCACGGGGGCCGTCGGGAGCGTCGTCATCTACGCCTACATCCAGGGCAAGGACTGGAAGAAGGACCCGACCGTCCAGTCGGGGATGACGTGGATGGCCGAGAAGTACGAGATCCAGGCGTGGAATGGGTACTACATGTACGCCCTCGAGCGCATGGGCATCCTCTACGGGACTGAGATGATCGGCACTCATCACTGGTATCGTGAGGGGGCGAACGCCATCCTGGGGATCCAGAAGGGCGACGGCTCGTGGGGCAAGGACGAGGGGGACTGGATCGGGACGACCTGGGACACCTGCTTCTCCATCCTCTTCCTCCGCCGCGCCACGCGTCCCCTCGTCGCCTCGGGGGTCGCGCCCACGACCAAGTAGCCCGTAACGAAACAAACCGTTTGTTTTGTTGCGGAGGGCGTAACCCCCGCCGGCGGTTTCCTTCTCCGGTAGGCATGAGAACGATCCGCTGGCACGACACGACCGAGAGGGCCGTCCTGGCCGCCGTGAAGAGCGGGAAGCCCGTCCTTGTGTTCCAGCTCCTGGGCCGGCTCGACGAGGAATTCTGCTGAACGAACGCCCGCATCGCGAGGAGCGTGCTCTTTGCAGACCCGGCCATCGCGGAATTCCTAGACGACACTTACGAATGCGCCGCCGTGACCCTGCGCCCCGTCCCGCGCGTCGAGATCGATTTCGGGAACGGCATCAAGCTGACCCGGACGCTGAACGGGAACATCGCGACCTACTTCTGCACTCCCGCAGGCGAGGTCGTCGATCTCGTCCCGGGTCTGGCCACCCCTGCGGAGTACCTCGAGCGCGCCCGGAAGGCCGCGTCCCTTATCGGGCTCTTCGGGGAGGACCCCAGGACCGCCCGGAGCCGGGTCGCGAAATACCACCGGTCCCGCTCCGAGGCGCCCGTCGCGGCCGGCCGCCGGATCGCCGACGCGGGCAAGGCGGTCGTGGAGATGCCTCTCAAGCGCGCCCTCTCGGGTCTCCCGCCCGACCCGTTCCAAGCGAGCCTGCACGAGGATGCCGAGTACAACCAGGAGCTGCGCATGCCGGCGGTCCACGCGATGCTGGCGGAGCAGCCGATGGCGAAGCCCGAGGCGATCCGGGTCCGTCTCTTCAGAGAGATATTGGGGGTGGACCTGGAGGACCCGTATCTCGGCCTGGCCCCCTACGTCCTGGGCGGCGAAGAGGGGCGCCACAGGGAGTGATCAGCCGCGGCGCTCGATCAGGAAGTGGGAGAGCGCGAGGGAGAGGAAGATGATCCCCGCGTAGATCACGCCGAAACGGACGGTCGCGTAGAGGCGCGTCCCCGCGCATGCCACGTACCGCGCAAAGATCGGGAGGAACGCGAAGAAGGAGAAGAACTGGCCCATCACCACGTAGAAGGCGCAGCTCTCGCCGAGAAGGATGCCCCCCCGGTAGCTCCACCACCCGGCGCGCACCGCCAGGAACTCGGTGCACGCGGTGACGAGGGCCGCCAGGAACCCGCCCGCCACCATCGTGACGCCCATGCCCGCGTCCCCCGTCAGGTGCTTCGACACAGCGCCGTAGATCCGCAGGATCGGGTATCCGAAGTCCACCATCGCGCACGCCCACCCGAGCGGCACGTAGGCCGGCGAGGCCAGGAACAGCGCGCTCCCCTGGGGGTAGACCCGCTGACCGCTCTCCGGACGGCCCCAGTTGACCATCAGGTAATCGGCGAAGATCTCGAACACCCCGGTCGCGAAGCCGAGCGCGAGCAGTTTCCCGAAGATGGCCCCCCACGACTGCTGAGAGAGGCAGGCGACCATCGCGAGACGGACCATCACGGTCGCGTAGGCCCAGAAGACCCCGTGGTCCGGGAACCCGATCGCCGCCAGCACTGTCGCCATCAGGCCCGACAGCAGCGTCGCCAGCCACCAGAGGTCGGTCTGTAGATCGAACCCCTTGATCAGGCCCCGGAGGGCGTCCGTGTTCATGAGGTGAACTTGGGCGGCCGCTTCTCCACGAACGCGGCGATTCCCTCCCGCCCGTCCTGCGTGCCGGCGGCGGTTTTCATCAGGATCGCCTCCGCCTCGAACGTCGCCGAGAGCGTCCGGCCCTGGCTCTCAAGGAGGAGCTGCCGGTTCCGGAGGATCGACGAGCGGCTCTGGAGCTTCGACCGCTCGATCAGCTCCTCGACCGTCTTCTGGACGTCGCTCGCCGCGACCACGCGGTGCACCAACCCCAGCGCCTGAGCCTCGTCGGCGTCCACGTCCGGATCCTCGAAGACCAGACGCTGCGCCTGAGCGGATCCCACGACGCGCGGGAGGCGCCACGAGAGCCCGCCGTCCATCGTCAGTCCCGCGCGCCCGTACCCCACCCGGAAGACCGCCTCCGGGAGCGCGAGCCGGAAGTCGCCCGCCAGGGCGAGCGAGTAACCGCCCCCCGCCACGGGGCCGTTCACGAGCGTCACCACCAGCGCCGGACTCTCCGCCAGCGTCTGGAGCACCGAATGGAAGGATTTGACCAGCGCTCCCAGATAGTTCGAGATCGAGTCGCTCTTGACCGCCGCCTGGAGATCGGCCCCGGCGGAGAACGCCTTCCCTTCGCCGGTGATCAGGAGGACGCGGAGTTTCTCCGACTCGGTGATCCCGCGGACCAGATCGCCCAGCTCGCGAAGCATCTCGCGGTCGAAGGCGTTGTACTTCTCCGGCCGGTTCAGCGTCACCCGCGCCAGAAGGCCGCCCAACTGCACCTGTATTTTGATCGCGCTCATGGCTTCTCCCTGCGGAGCCTCTCCAGCAGCTCGCGGGGCGACCACTCGTCGCCCTCCGCGAAATCGTACCCCATCCGGCTCAGCGCGTCGAACTCCGCGACGAACGGGTCCGCGTCGTGCCCCGGCCCCTTGGGGCGGCGGACGTCCAGCACCCACTCCTCGCCCCGCCGGACGTACCCGCGCTCGGCCAGCTCGCCCGGGTGCACCTCGCCCACGACGTGGATCCGGCGCATCCTCGGGTCCGCCTCCGTGATCCTCGCGACGGTCGGCCTGCGCACAATCGACAAAGTATAGCGCGGACCGGTATAATCGCCAACCATGAAGCTTGCCTTTCACGGCGCGGCGCGTAGCGTCACCGGCAGCCGCCACCTCCTGGACGTGGACGGCCGGAAGATCCTCCTCGACTGCGGCCTCGTCCAGGGCCGCCGCGAGGAGAGCGCCCAGCGGAACCGGAACTTCGGGTTCGACCCGAAGTCCATCTCCGCGGTGATCCTCTCCCACGCGCACATCGACCACTCGGGCGCCCTTCCCGCCCTCGTCAAGGCGGGCTTCTCCGGCCCGGTCTACGCCACTCCCGCCACGGCCGATCTCGCCGACCTGATGCTCCAGGACTCCGGCGCGATCCAGGAGCGCGACGTCGAGTTCCTGAGCCGGCGCGAAGGCCGCCCGATCCTACCGCTCTACACCGTCGAGGACGCCAAGGCCGCCGCGAAGCTCTTCAAGCCCCTGCCCTACCACCAGTCGCTCGACATCGGCGACGGCGTCCGCCTCTCGTTCCACGACGCGGGCCACATGCTGGGCTCGTCGCTCGTCCGGGTCGAGACGCGGACGCGGAAGATCCTCTTCTCGGGAGACCTGGGCCGCGCATCCCTCCCGATCCTGAAGAGCCCCGAGCTCCTCTCGGGCGCCGACACGATCATCGTCGAGAGCACCTACGGCAACCGGGTCCACCCGCCCGAGGAGGACGAGGAGAAGGACCTGGCCGCGCTCATCCGCCGCGTGATCGACCGCAAGGGCAAGATCCTGATCCCTGCCTTCGCCGTCGGCCGGACCCAGCACCTGACCTACCGCCTCAAACGCCTCGACGGGAAGATTCCCGACGTGCCGGTCTTCGTGGACAGCCCCCTCGCCGCCAACGTGACCGACGTCTACCGCCGCCACCCCGAGTGCCACGAGCCCGGGACTTGGATGGCCGGTGACCCCTTCGGCTTCGACACGCTCCGCTACGTCCGCTCCCCCGAAGAATCCAGGAAGCTCAACGACCTGGACGGCCCCGCGATCATCATCGCGGCCAGCGGCATGTGCGAGCACGGACGCATCCTCCACCACATCTATCACCACGGCCAGAACGCGCGGAACATGATCCTCTTCGTGGGCTACCAGGCCGAGCACACGCTGGGCCGGAAGATCCTCGACGGCCTCCGTCAGATCCGCGTCCACGGCCGCGAGATGGAGCTCCGCGCGGAAGTCGCGAAGATGGACGGCCTCTCCGCCCACGCCGACCGCCCCGGCCTCGAGGCCTTCATCCGCGCCCACGCCCACACCCTGAAGGACGCCTTCGTGGTCCACGGCGAGGTCGACGCGGCGGAGGACTTCGCGAAGTGGGTCCGCGAGACGACAATGGCCCGCACCCTCGTCCCCGGCCTGGGCGTGGAAGTGGCCCTTTAAGACCGAATCACGGATCATCGACCGGCCCCTCCCTGTCCCGTGGCACCCTCTTTGATTCGTGATTCGCAATTCGTGATTCCCTCCATCCTCCGAAACCTCCCCGGGATTCCTCCGGTACACTGGGTTCAGGAGGTTCTCATGAGGCTCATCGCGCCGGCCATCCTGCTCCTGGCGGGCTCGCTCGCCGCCCAGGACGCCCCCGCCAACCCGATCGACCGCTACTTCGACGCCCATTGGGAGGAGAGCGGCATCAAGGCGGGCGCGCCCGCCGGCGACCACGAGTTCCTCCGGCGCGCCTCCCTCGACGTCCTGGGCCGGCTCCCCAAACCCGACGAGATCCGCGCCTTCGAGAAGTCGAAGGACCGCTCGAGGAAGATCGACGAGCTCCTCGACAGCCCCGAGGCCGCCGAGTTCTTCGCCGACACGTGGCTGCGGATCCTGATGAACTACCACTTCGACGAGACCGCGCCGCTCCGGATCAGTTTCCCGGCCTTCCGCGGGTACCTGAAGGACGCGCACGCCAAGGACCTGCCCTACCGCGACTTCGTCACCCAGCTCCTCTCCGACGTGGGCGACTACAAGCTGAAGCCGGCCAGCAACTTCATCCTGGCCGCGCTCGACCCCGCCATGGTGGAACCGCCCCACGAGCTGACGTCGCGTACCACCCGGATCTTCCTCGGCCTCCAGATCCACTGCGCGCGATGCCACGACCACCCGTTCGACAAGTACACGCAGGAGGACTTCTGGGGCCTGACGGCCTTCTTCAACGGTCTCAAGCCCAAGGCGCGCCAGACGTTCGACGGCTTCGGCGTGAAGGTGATGAGCGAGCCCAAGGGGATGATGATGGCCATCCCCGACACGAAGATCGAGGTCAGCGCCCACTTCCTTGACGGCCGCGCCCCCGAGGACCCCAAACAGCCGCTCAAGTCGCTCGCCAAGTACGTGGTCGAGCACCCCCAGTTCCCCCGGGCGATCGTCAACCGCCTCTGGGCCCACTTCATGGGGCGCGGGTTCGTGGAGCCGGTCGACAAGTTCAGCGACAAGACGAAGCCCGGCCATCCGGAGCTCCTCGACGCCCTCTGCGCCGAGTTCAACCGGGGGGAGACTCGCCTGCGGCCCCTCATGAGGACGATCCTCTCGTCGAAGGCCTACCAGGCGCCGTGCGACGCGTCGAAGGAGCACGACCCCGCCACCCACGCGCGCATGATCCTGAAGCCCCAGAATCCCGTCCAGCTGCTCAACACCCTGGTCTACACGCTCAACATGGACGTCTTCTTCAAGCAGTTCTACAAGTCCTTCTACGACAACAAGGACCTGCCCGAGAGCTACCGGAACCCCGAGGTCTTCCGGATGTACCTCCACCAGTTCACCTCGGGACTGCTCGCGCCGACCGGGATCGCGCCCGAGGCGACGAAGTACACGGGCAGCGTCCGCCTCGCCCTCAAGCTGATGAATTCGAACGACCTCCAGGGCCTCGTCAAGGCCGAGTGGGGCCGCCTGGCGGAGATCCTCAAGGAGCGCGAATCGGCGCCCGACCGTCTCAGCGAGATCTTCTACACCCTCCTCTCCCGTCCCCCCAGCGGGGAGGAGCGGACGCTCTACCTCGACTACCTCAAGCGGAAGAACGGGGACAAGAAGGCGTACGAGGACATCTACTGGGTATTGCTGAACAGCACCGAGCTCTATTTCAATCACTAGGAACGAATCAAGAATCACGAATCAAGACAGGCGGGAGAAGAGCATGAGTGGTTGCACGCACTGTCGGTCAAGCAGGCGCGACTTCATCAAGATCGCGTTCGGGGCCGGCCTGGCGGCCGCCGGAGGGCCGCTCTTCGCGGAGACGAAGCGGGCCAAGGCGAAGGCGGTGATCCTCCTCTGGATGCACGGAGGCCCCAGCCAACTCGACACCTTCGACCCGAAGCCCGGCGCCGAGACCGGCGGGCCGTTCAAGGCGATCGAGACAAAGACCCGGGGATCCCTTGTCTCCGAGCACCTGCCACGCGTCGCGGCCGCCTCGGACAAGCTCTCAATCCTCCGCACGCTCTTCTCCAAGGATCCGAACCACGACACGGCCCGGTACCTCCTCCATACGGGGTACCGCACCGACCCGACCATCGACCACCCCCATCTCGGAAGCCTGATCGCCAAGGAGCTGGGGATGACGGCCGAAGGCCTCCCAGGGTGCATCACGGTGGGCAAGGACTCCAATTCGGCGGGGTCGGGGTACCTGTCCCCCGAGATGGCGCCCCTCCTGGTCGAGAAGATCGAGAACCCGCTCGAGGACCTGAAGCTCCCTGCGGGGGTGAACAAGTTCCGCCTCGGCGACCGCGAGCGGCTCCTCCTCGCCCAGAACCGGAAGTTCGCGGAGATCCATGCCGACCCGCGCGTGGAGTCGCAGCAGAAGGCGTACGACCGCGCGTTCGCCCTCATGCGGTCGCCGCACCTGAAGGCCTTCGACATCTCTGACGAGCCCGACGAGACGCAGAAGCTCTATGGATAGGGCGGCTTCGGAAAGGCCTGCCTCATGGCGCGGCGGCTCGTCGAGGCGGGCGTCCGCTTCGTCGAGGTGACGCTGGCCGACTGGGATACCCACGCCGACAACTTCAACCGGTCGAAGACCCTCATGGGCGAGCTCGACCCCGGCATGGCGGGCCTGCTGACCGATCTCGACCGCCGGAAGATGCTCTCCGAGACGATGGTCGTCTGGATGGGCGAGTTCGGCCGGACGCCGCGCGTGAACGGCGGGAACGGCCGCGACCACTGGACGAAGGCGTTCTGCGCGGCGGTCGCGGGCGGCGGGCTGGCGGGCGGGCGCGCGATCGGGAAGACCAGCGCCACCGGAGTCGAGGCCGTGGACCGGCCGGTCTCGGTCCAGGACCTCTTCGCCACGATCTACGGCCAGCTGGGCATCGACCCGGCGAAGAAGTACATGACTCCCGTCGGCCGGCCCATCAAAATCCTCGACGGCGGCGACCCCATTAAGGAGCTCCTCTGATGATCGCCTTCCTCGCCATCCTCCTCGCCCAAGGCGAGGCCGTCACGATCAAGTACGCCACGGAGAAGACCGGCCCGGACAAGGTCTACTCCGAGATGAAGCTCGGGATCAAGATCGAGGGGCCCGATCAGCTCGTCGGTTACGTCCGCTCGATCCACCCGTTCCTTAGCATGGAGAAGCTCGTCGTCCGAGCGGAGGGGACGCGCCAGTCGATGGCTGCGAAGCGGCAGAAGGTCGACCACGAGGAGGCGCGGGTCGAGATGCGCTACGACGACGAGGACCATGAGTACGACTACACCAAGGGCCAGCCCGCCGAGAGCGACAAGAACAAGCTCCGCCAGATGATGTGGTACCTCGCCGCGGGCGGCCGAAACTTCACGCTCTCGGCCGAGGGCGAGTACAAGAGCGACGACGCCAACCAGGACCAGAACGGAGAGGCGATGGACTTGATCGGACTGGGCATCGTGCGGATGCCCGACAAGCCCGTCAAGGAGGGGGACACCTACGAGCAGAAGTGGAAGGGCCAGCGGACCGAGAAGGGCAAGAAGGGGTCGTTCGCCTTCACGCAGAAGGTGAAGGTCGAGAAGATCGAGATCCGCGACGGAAAGAAGTTCGCGACGCTCTCCGCCGAACTCGCCGGCAAGGTCGAGGGCGGCCCGAAGGACCCGACCGCCGACGAGGCCTGGAACCGCTGCGACGGCAAGATGAAGGCGGTCCTCGAGGTCGGGACGGGCCGCGTCGTGTCGTCCGAGGGCGCCGGCAAGGTCGTCGTCTACCACAAGGGGACGTCGGACCAGGGGGCCAAGCAGGAGCTGACGATGACCTTCTCGGTGGAAGGGAAGGTCACCCCGCGCTGATCACTGCAGCTTGGGGGCGGCCGGATCGACGACCACGGTGATCTTCAGGTCCTGGCGTACGTGGCGGCAGGTCCCGTTCACGTCCTCGCAGACGTCGTAGACGGCATAGGCCGGGATCTCGAGGACGCCCGCGGACGCTTCCTTGGACACCTCCGCCTCGAACTCGAGGACCCGCACCTCCGAGCTGCTCGCCTCCTTCGGCCTCGGACCGTGGAAACCGCCCTCGACAAGCGTCACCGACCCCGGAAGCTTCACCGACAGCGCCAACGGGTCGCCCTCGTTGTTCCAGTGGCCCTTCGCCCCCTCGTTGAGACGGAACGTCACCCGCACGCGGACCCGCGAGCCGGGACGCACCCGGGCGGGCACGGTCACGGGCTCGGCGGAGACGAACCGGTCGTCACGATGGATCCTGCCCTGCGGATCGGGATCGGGGACCGCCACGGCGACGGCGGCCTCCCCCTTCGAGGGAGGCGCGATCTCGGAGCCCATGGGCTCGACGACGAGTTCCACGGGCTTCTCTCCGCGCGCGAGGATCTCCTTCCGGGCCTGCTCGACCCAGAAGTAGAAGTCGTACGGCTTGTCGAGCCGCGGGCCGAACTGCTGGATCCTCCGCCGCCAGATGTACTGGTTGGGGTTGAGCGCAAGCGCGTCCTCCCAGTGGCCCACCGCCTTCTGGACGTCGCCGGGCTTCCGCCGGGGCGTGTCGTATCGCGCCCGGTAGGCGACGCCCAGGCGGAACTGCGCGCGGGCGTCCTTCGGGTCGGCCGTCACGGCCTTCGCGTAGGCCTCGATCGCAAGGTCCAGCGCGTCGGGCGACTCGCCGAACAGGAAATGCCGGTCGGCCCCCTCCGGCTCCACGGCGCGGGGAGCGCTCGCGGATTTCGGATGACTCCTCTCCACGAACTCCTTCACCGACTCCTTCGTGATCCGGCCGTCGAGCCGTACGATCCCCGACTCGTCGAGCCCGAGCGGGACGGGGACGGCCTGGAGGCCGAGCGTGTTGAGCGCATCGATGTAGATCGGCCACTCGAGCTTCCGCCACTGCTTGTAGAGCCGCGCGCGATCGGGATGCTGCTCCTGGACGACCCCGATCGCGACCAATTGCCCCGTCCTCACGAAGGGCTCGACCGCCTCACGCCACCCGGGCATGCTCGCGCGGCAACCCGCTCACCAGGACGCGAAGTTGAAGAGGAGGATCTTCTTCCCCCGATAGTCGGAGAGCCGCCCGCGACCGCCGTCGATCGAAGGGAGCAGGAAGTCGGGGAAAGCCTGGTCTCTTCCCTTTCCGACCCGGGGGGCGTCCTGGGTCATGCCGGCCAGGAACAGGAGAGCGAGGCACGCATTCATTGAGACCTAACGCCCTCCGGCATGGGATATATTCCCGTCCGGCGACCCTGTTGAGACTCTCCGCACCCGCCAGGTGTCTCATAGGGGACGGGGCCATGGGGGTCCCGGAGGTCTTTCGAGGCTTGATCCGATGAAACGCTCCCTCTCGCGCCGCGACTTCCTGGCCGCCGCCGGCGCCGCTACGGCCGGCCTCGCCTTCGGTCCCCAGGCGGGAGACAAGAAGCTCCGTCACGCCACGGTCGGCTGCGGCGGCATGGGCGGGGCGGATCTGGGCAGCATCTCGGGCCACCCGGCGGTCCAGGTGGTCGCGCTCTGCGACGTCGACGCGAACACCCTGGCGGCCGCGGCAAAGAAGTACCCCGGAGCGAAACAGTACCGCGACTACCGGAAGATGTTCGCCGAGATCGCCGGGGAGATCGACTCCGTGAACGTGGGGACGCCCGACCACATGCACGCGGCGGCCGCGATGTCGGCGATCAACCTCGGCAAGCACGTCTACGTCCAGAAGCCCCTCACCCACGACGTCTGGGAGGCGCGCAAGCTGACCGAGGCGGTGCGGGCGAAGAAGGTCCAGTCGCAGATGGGCATCCAGGTCCACTCGTCGCGCGAGTATCGCCTCGCCGTCCGCGTGATCCAGGACGGCGCGATCGGGAAGGTCAAGGAAGCGCACAGCTGGAGCAACAAGAAGTGGGGCTTCGACGGGCCGAGGCCGGCGGGATCGGACCCGGTGCCGGCAAACCTGGACTGGGACCTCTGGCTGGGCACGGCGCCCGAGCGGCCGTTCAAAAAGGGCCTCTACCATCCCGGGAACTGGCGGAAGTGGCTGGACTTCGGGTGCGGGACGATGGGAGACATGGCGATTCACATCCTCGACCCGATCGCCGGCGCGCTCGCCCTCACCCAGCCACGGACGATCGTGTCGGAGAGCGACGCGCCTCCCGCGGAGTCGTTCGCGACGAAGAACAAGGTCCGGTACGTGTTCCCCGGGACGAAGTACACGGTCGACCCCTTGCCGCTCACCTGGTACGACGGCGACGCGATGCCCACGACCGCGGGGTGGCCGGTCGACAAGCTGCCCGACCAGGGATCGATGCTCGTGGGAGAGAAGGGATTCATGCTCCTCCCCCACGTCGCCGCCCCGATCCTCCTCCCCGCGGAGACCTTCAAGGGATTCACGATGCCCCCGATGGCCTCCGGGAACCACTGGCACGAGTGGGTGAACGCGTGCCGCGGCGAGGGGACGCCGTCGGCCAACTTCGCCTACGCCGGTCCGCTCACGGAGTTCGTGCTCCTGGGCGTGATCGCCAACCGCGTGCCCGGGAAGATCCTGACGTGGCACGCCGCGGAGATGAAGCTGGACGGTCCGCCCGAGGCCGCGGCGCTCCTCAAGCGGGCGTACCGGAAGGGATGGGAGGTCGAGGGCCTCTAGAAATCAGTGCCATACCCCCCCTGACAAGCCGCAGAGACGCAGAGAAGAACCCCATATTGAATTCCGTCCTCGAAGGCGAGGGGGGGGAAGTCTTTCGATTGAGAGTCTGCTCTGCGTCTCTGAGACTCTGCGGCCGACAGGGGGGTTTCCGGATCACACCACGAGGCTGTAGACCACCTTGAGATACCGCCCCTCGGGGTAGAGGTTGCTCACCGGGTGGTCCGGTCCCGCCCCCGTGATCCGGAACGTGCGGAGTTCCCGCTCGCTCGCCTGCTGGACGGTCCGCAGGAACTCGCTTTCGCTCACGAGGCCCGTGCAGGAGCAGGTGACGAAGAGTCCCCCCGGCCGGACGACCCGGGAAGCCAGCCGGTTCATGTCGTGGTAGTTCCGCAGCGCCTTCGCCAGCTCCTCCCGGTCGCTCGTCATCTTGGGCGGATCGAGCACCACCACGTCGAAGCGGTCGTGCGTCTGCTTTAGGTAGTTGAAGATGTCCTGGTGGAAAAAGTCGATCTTGACGCGGTTGAGTTTGGCGTTCTGCCGCGCCGTCTCGAGCGCCTCCTCGTCCATGTCGACCCCGATCACCCGGCTCGCCCCCGCCTTCGCCGCCGCTACCGAGAACCCGCCGGTGTAGCAGCAGAGGTCGAGCAGGTCCTTCCCGCGGGCCATCTCGGCGACCGCCTTTCGGTTCTCCCGCTGGTCGCAGAAGAAGCCGGTCTTGTGCCCGCGCGCGAAATCCACGCGGAAGAGCACGCCGTTCTCGCGGACGACCACCCCCTCGGGGGCCTTTTCAGGCGGCAGGCGGAAACCCTCGAGCTCCTGGGTCCGCTCGTCCGCCTGGACGTAGACCTTCGGGAAGTAGCGGCGGACCACGTCCATCTGCTTGAGCATCCCGAGCGAGAAGATCTCAACGGAATAGACGTCGGCGAAGCGGTCGACGACGAGGCCCGAGAGCCCGTCCCCCTCCGAGTGGCAGACGCGGTAGGCGTCGGCGTCGATCTTGAGCGACTCTCGGAATGCGACCGCCTGCCGGAGGCGCCTCTCGACGAAGTCGTCCTCCGAAGCTCCGAGCATGCGGACCGCCACTTCGGACTTCGGGTTGTAGAACCCGCAGCCGACGCGGACGCTGTTGCGGTCGACGACGTCGACGATCGCGCCCGCCTCGATGAACTTCTCCGGCTTCACCACCATCTTCCGGAAGAAGAAGAGGTGCTTCCGGTCGCCGGGAACGCGGAGACGGATGCTGGGCCGCGTCGAAACGGGGGGATTCACGCGCGCATGATACCCGCGTCCCTCCCCTTTGTCATGCGATTCGTCGGGCCCGGACGAAGAGCTGGAGAGGACGCGATCCCACGGGCTCCCTCCGCGAAAGGACTCCCGCGGCCACACGGAGCACGGCCGCGGCCGCGCGAAACCACGCCCGGAAAGGCCAGGAGAGCCACGACCGGGGCGATCCGCTCACGCCGAGCGGGAGGTGGGCCGGCAAGTCCCCCAGCTGATAGCGGAGAAGCGCGAAGTATCCTCCGGTCGAGTCGATCTCGATCTCGCCGAAGCTCGCCTCGAGCAGGAGCGCACGGAGCGCGTGAGGCGTGTAGCGGAAGTAGTCGTGCGGCTCCTGGTGGAGCCCCTGGAGGAACGGCACCGAGAGGGCCAGCCCGCCGCCAAGCTTGACCACGCGACGGAGCTCGTTCAGCGATTCCTGCGGCCGCGACAGGTGCTCCAGAGTCTCGGTGCAGAGCACCCAGTCGAAACTCGCGTCGGGAAAGGGGAGCCGGGTCAGGTCCGCCATCGCATCGAGCCGCCCGTAGTCCCACTCGGCGTCTCCTACCGCGCGGTCGACCGCGACGTATCGCCGGCGGTCGAAGAGCGGGCGGTAGAGGCACTCCCCCGCCCCGGCATCGAGCACTCGGGCCCCTTCGGGGATGCCGGAGGCCACCTTCCGGACGAAGGCGTTGACGGCAAAGCGGACGGGATCGTCCCGCTCGGAGGCGTCCAGGGAGGGCTTCTTCACTCGGCCACTCTATCGAGCTACGCCGAAGGATACGCCCCGAACACCTTGATGAACGTGGTGTGCTCCTTGAGTTCCTTGAGCGCCGTGGCCACGGTCTTCTCGTGCAGGTCGCCGGTGAAGTCGACGTAGAAGAGGTACTCGAACGGCCTCCCCACGATGGGGCGCGACTCCAGCTTCGACAGGTTGAGCCCCTTCTTCGAGAAAACCTCCAGCGTGCGGAGGAGTGCGCCCGGCTTGTTCTCGGTCGCGTAGACGAGCGAGACCTTGTCGCCCGACTTCGCGGGCTCCCGGGCGATCACGATGAACCGGGTGTAATTCTGGGGATCGCTCTCGACCCCCTCCTTCAGGATCTCCATGTCGAAGTGCCGGGCCGCCGCGGACGAGGCGATCGCCGCCGCGTCCATGGCCTTCTCCTCCTTGATCATCTTCACGCTGCCGGCCGTGTCGTAGACCTGGAGCACCGTCCAAGACGGGTGGTCGCGGAGGAAGCGCTCGCATTGGGCGGCCGCCTGCGGATGGGCATAGATCCGCTTGATCTGCTCGACGCGCGTCCCCCGGTTCGCAATCAGGCAGTGGACGACGCGGAGCTTCGTCTCGCCCACGATGTGGAGGTCGTTCTCGACCAGCAGGTCGTAGTTCTGGTGGATCGAGCCGCCGAGCGTGTTCTCGACCGGGACCACGCCGAACGCGCTCTCGCCGGAGACGACCTTCTCGAAGACCTCGCGGAACGAGGGGGTGGGCGCCGTCTTCGCCGCCTCGCCGAAGATCTGGCGCGCCGCCTTCTCGCTGAAGGCCCCGGGTTCTCCCTGGAAGGCGACCCCCTCCGCGTGGCCGTGCGACTTCTTCCCCGCCTTCGCGGCGGCGGGGGCCTTGTGCGAAAGCGCGAGGCGCCGCCCCACCACCGGGGCGATCGCGCCCAGGTCGTGGAGCAGGCGCTCGACCAGGTCCCAGGTCAGGCTCTGCGGGCCGTCGGACATCGCCTTCTCGGGGTCCGGATGGCACTCGATCATGACGCCGTCGGCGCCGGCCGCGATGGCCGCGAGCGCGAGAGGGGCGACGTAGGCCCGCACGCCCGTCCCGTGGCTCGGGTCGACGATCACCGGCAGGTGGGTCCTCTCGTGGAGCACCGGGATCGCGTTCAGGTCCATCGTGTTCCGCGTCGAGGTCTCGAACGTCCGGATGCCGCGCTCGCAGAGGATGACGTCCTTGTTCTTGCCCGCGGAGAGGATGTACTCGGCGGACTGGAGCCACTCGTCAATCGTGGCCGAGAGGCCTCGCTTGAGGAGGATCGGCTTGTGGATCTGGGAGCACTCCTTGAGGAGGTCGAAATTCTGCATGTTCCGCGCACCGACCTGGAGGATGTCGGCGTACTTCGCGACGATCCCGACCTTGTCGGGCGACATGACCTCGGTGACGATCTTCATCCCAGTCAGCTCGCGCGCCTCGACGAGGCACTTGAGTCCATCCTCGCCCAGACCCTGGAACGAGTAGGGCGAGGTGCGCGGCTTGAACGCCCCGCCGCGGAGGATCTGGACCCCCATGGCGGAAAGCCGCTGGGCGCTCTCGAGGAGCATCTTCCGGTTTTCGACCGCGCATGGACCGGCCATGACGACGATCTGCTCGCCGCCGATCGTCACGTCGCCGATGCGGACGAGCGTGTCCTCCGGCTTCACTTCGCGGCTGGCGAGCTTGTAGGGCTTGCTGACGCGCAGGACCTGCGACACTCCGGCGAGCACCTGGAACTGCGAGGGGTCGGCCTTGGTCGCGCCGATGACGGCGACGACGGGGCGCTCCTTGCCCTCGACCAGGACCGCGCTGGCGCCCGTCTTCCGGACGGCGTCCTCGATGGCGTGGAGCTCGTCCTCGGTGATGCCGGCTTTCAGAACGATGATCATAAGAGCCTCAAGATTAGAGCGGGATCGGAAGGAAAGTGCAACGGTTGGGAGGGGCCCGGAGGGTCCTACTTCAGACCGGCGAACTTCTTGAATTCCCGGAGCGCCTCGTCGTGCTCCCCGAGCGCCTTCCGGAGGGCCCCGGCGGCCTCGGGCGAAGCCGCGGCGTCCGACGCCTCGAGGAGCCGGGTAAATCGCACGCTGATCTCATTGACGAACGTATACGCGCGCTTTCGGTTTTGGAGGAGCGGCGGGAACTTGAAGAGCGTGGCCAGGCAGTCGCGCCGGGCGACGCGGCGCACGTCCTCCCCTTCCCTCGTCTCGATCCAGGCGCGCAGGGGCGCGAAGGCTATCTCGTAGTCGTGGAGGAGCGGGCCGATGATCTCGAGGTCGAGCGGGGCGTCGATGCCGATCACCTCGATCGCCTCTTCCCAGTACTGGATCCAGCCCTCCAGCATCTCGCCCACGCGCGTGAGGTCGGGCTTATCGAGGGCGAACTGGTCGCCCGCGGCGACGACGGTCCGGCGGAGGAGTTCGCACATCCCGCCGATCCTCATCTTGGCCTGGCGCTCCATCCAGACGGCCCAGAGGCTGAACCGCAGCTTGTTGCGGTCGTTGATCTCCTCGACCGCGGCGTACCACAGGTTCTTCCACTTCTTCCACGTCTCGGCGTCGAACACCTTCCGGTGCGCCTCGACCTGCTTCTTGAGCTCGTAGTAGAACTTCACGAGCGCCATCAAGTCGTCGGTCGTCTCCTTCAGGCGGTCCCGGAGCTCCTCGGCGTAGTCGGCGTCGGTGCCGAATCGGAGGTCGGCGTGCAGCGACCACTCGTCGTCCCCGAACTTCTTGAGGATCTCCTCGGACTGGTCGCGAGGGCGGTAGAGGATCCGTCCGCGGTACCGGAGGGCCCACGGCTTCCGCGTGAAGCGGTAGACCTCCTCGCGCAGCTTCCCCCCCGCAAGCTCGACCCCCCGGAACCCCGGCTGGTCGCCCTCGTCCTCCCAGACGAGCGGTTCCTCGTCCTCGCGCTTGCCCTGGACGGGATCGTTCACGAGTTCGACCGCATAGATGCGGGCGCGGAGGCTGACGTTCTTCGGAACGTTGGTGGTCCCCTGCAGGACGAAGACCCACTCGGCCCCCTTCTGCTCCAACGTGAGCTGGAGCTCGGCCTTCCAGTCGGCGATCGGCCCCTTCTTGGGGGCGTCCTGGCGGAGCTCCGCCGGGACCGCGGCCGCGGGGGGCGCGGGCTTGTCGCAGCCAGCGAGAAGCGAAAGCGACGCGAGGAGCAGGTTCATGGAGTGCATCCCCGGGTATGAACGCAACTTCCGCGCCAAAGGTTCGCTCCGGTCCGCATTGCGCAGGCGACGATCAGCATCTGTACACGATAGCATCAACGGACCCTAGTAGTACGCGGGAATGCCCGTGATGTGATCCCCTACGATGAGCGTGTGGATGTCGTGGGTCCCCTCGTAGGTGTAGACCGACTCAAGGTTGCACATGTGGCGCATTGCGGAGTACTCGTTCAGGATGCCGTTGGCGCCCAGAATGTCCCGAGCCATGCGGGCGATCTCGAGCGCCTGATGCACGTTGTTCCGCTTGGCGAGCGAGACCTGGACGAACGTCGCCTTGCCCCGCTCCTTGAGCCGCCCGAGCTGAAGGCAGAGGAGCTGGGCCTTCGTGATCTCGCTCACCATCTCGACCAGCTTCCGCTGGACGAGCTGGTAGCCGGCGATCGGCTTGCTGAACATGACGCGCTGCTTGGCGTAGTCCAGCGCCTCCTCGTAGCAGCCCATGGCGGCGCCGATCGCGCCCCAGGCAATCCCGTACCTCGCCTGGTTGAGGCACGAGAGCGCGCTCTTCAGGCCCTCGGTCTTCGGAAGCCGGTTCGCCTCCGGGACCTCGCAGTCGCGAAGGATGATTTCGCCGGTGTCGCTCGCGCGAAGCGAGAGCTTGCCCTTCATCTCCTGGGTCTCGAAGCCCTTCATGCCGCGCTCGACGATGAAGCCACTGACGACGTCGTCGACCTTGGCCCAGACGAGGGCGAGGTCGGCCATGTCGGCGTTGGTGATCCACATCTTGGCGCCGTTGAGGATCCACGAGTCGCCCTTCTTGACCGCGCGGGTCTTCATCCCGCCTGGGTTGGAGCCGGCGTCGGGCTCGGTGAGACCGAAGCAACCGATCATCTCCGCCTTCTGGAGCTTGGGGAGATACCGGTCCTTCTGCGCATCGCTCCCGAACGCGTGGATCGGGTACATGACGAGGCCGCTTTGGACGGAGGCGAAGCTACGGATGCCCGAGTCGCCGCGCTCCAGTTCCTGCATGGAGAGGCCGTACGCGACGGGCCCCATGCCCGCGCAGCCGTAGCCCTGGAGAGTGGCGCCCAGGAGGCCCATCTCGGCGATGGGCTTGATGAGTTTTTTCGGGAAGACGCCCTTCTCCCAGGCTTCGCGGATCTCGGGGAGGAGTTCGGCGTCGACGAAGTCGCGGACGGTCTGGCGGACCATCCGTTCCTCCTCGGTGAAGAGGGGATCGATCTCGTACAGGTCGACGCCGCGGAATTGTTTCATGGCGAGCGCTCAGCCGTCAACCGTCAGCCGAGTGCTGACAGCTCCGACGGGCGACAGTATCATAGGGATGAGGAGTTTGCAATGACCCGCCGCGAGTTCGAGAAGGTGGTGGTGGAGGCGGTGGCCGCGCTGCCGGAGATGTTCCGGAGGAAGATCGAGAACGTCGAGTTCCGCGTGGCCGAGTCGCCCAACCGACGGCAGTCGGGACAGAAGGGGTCGAACGACCGCCTGCCGTCGCTGTACGGCCTCTATGAAGGAACCCCTTACGGGGACCGCGGGCCGGACTACAACCTGCGGCTCCCCGACAGGATCACCATCTTCAAGCGCTCGATCGAGCGGGACTGCAAGACGCGGCCCGAGATGCTGCAGTGCATCCAGGAGACGGTCCTCCACGAGATCGGCCACTATTTCGGCCTGGACGACGCGCAGCTCGACGACCTGGGGATCGGATGAGATGATGACCCGGCATCCCGGCCGCCCGGTTATCACGGGATAACCGGGCGGCCGGGATGCCGGGTGATCACTTCCCCATGAAGATCAAGCAGAGGCCCGAGGATTTCGCCGTCACCGAGCTCGACCGCTACGAGGTCTCGAAGACCGGCCCCTTCTCGCTCTACCGGCTTGAGAAGTGGGACATCGGGACGATCGAGGCGGTCAACACCCTCGCCCGGAACTGGAACCTACCCCGCGCGAAGATCTCGTTCGGCGGGCTCAAGGACCGGCATGCGCGGACCGAGCAGGCGATCTCGATCCTGGGCGGGCCCGAGCGCGACTTCGAGGGCTCGACCTTCCGCGCCCGATTCCTCGGCCGCTCGCGCGACCCGATCACGCGCGCCAGCTTCGCGGCCAATCGCTTCGAGATCGTCGTGCGCCACCTCGCGGAGATCCCCGACCTCGGCCCCGTGCGGCGCTTCGGGGTGCCGAACTACTTCGACGACCAGCGGTTCGGCTCGCTGCGCGGCACGGAGGGCGAGTTCATCGGCCGCGCGCTCGTCCGCGGCGAGTACGAGAAGGCCCTCAAGCTCGCGCTGGCCTCTCCTTCCGGAGAGGACCGCAAGCGGGACCGCGAGATCAAGGTCCTGATGCGCGACCGCTGGGGCGACTGGGCAAAGCTCAAGGCCGAGCTCCCCTCTTCGGTGGAGCGGGCCGTGGCCGAATACCTGCTCGCCCATCCGGGCGCTTACGGGTTCGCGTTCGAGCACCTCGACCAGAACCTGCGGATCCTCTATGTCTCCGCCTACCAGAGCCACCTCTGGAACCGGGCGCTGGCGGCGGTCCTGCGGAAGCTGCCCGAAGTGTTCGAAGTCGAGTACGCCGCGGGGCGCCACGTCTTCTACCGATCGCTCGACCCGGCGACCCACGACCGACTGGCCGAGCTGGCGATCCCGCTCGTGACGCCGTCTCAGAAGTTCGAGGGGGAGCTCGCCGACGTCATGGCCTCCATCCTGGCCGACGAGAAGGTAGAGCCGCGGATGTTCCGGATGAAGAAGCTGCGGCAGACCTTCTTCGGGAAGGGGATGCGGGACGCGATCATGGCGCCGGCGGGACTCAAGGCCGTGCCGGGGGAGGACGAGCTCAACCCCGGCCGGAAGAAGCTGACGCTCTCGTTCGAGCTCCCCAAGGGAAGCTACGCGACGGTCCTCGTCAAGCGGCTCTTCCACGAGCCGCTGCCGCCCGAGGAGGAGGAGTCCGATTAAGCGAGCAGCTCCTGGATGACGTGCCCGTGCACGTCCGTCAGCCGGCGATCGCTCCCGTTGTGGCGGAAGGTCAGCTTCTCGTGGTCGATCCCGAGCAGGTGCAGGATCGTGGCGTGCAGGTCGTAGCAGTAGACCGGGTCCTTCGCGGCCTTCCAGCCCCACTCGTCGCTCTCGCCGTACGCGATCCCGGGCTTCACCCCGGCGCCCGCGAGCCAGGTGACGAACGAGCCGCCGTTGTGGTCACGCCCCACGCTCCCCTGGCTGAAGGGCATCCGGCCGAACTCGGTCGTCCAGACGACCAGCGTGTCCTCCAGCATCCCCCGCTGCTTCAGATCCGTCAGGAGCCCCGCGATCGGACGGTCGACGCTCGTCGCGATGAACGTCAGCTCCTTCGAGATGTCGCTGTGATTGTCCCAGTTGCCCGTCGCGCCCGCCGTGCCGCTCCAGAGCTGCACGAAACGCACGCCGCGCTCGAGGAGCCGCCGCGCGGTGAGGCAGCCCAGGCCGAAGTCGGCCGTGGGCTTCTCGTCCAGGCCGTAGATCTTCCGCGTCTCCGGGGACTCCTTGGAGAGGTCGAGCACGTCGGGAGCGGAGAGCTGCATCCGCGCGGCGAGCTCGTAGGAGGCCAGGCGGCTCTCCAGGCGCGAATCGCCCGGGCGCTCCGCCAGGTGGTCGCGGTTCATCCGGCCCAGGAGCGCCAGCCCCTCCGCCTCGCTCTCCTGGGTGACGTGCGCCGCGGACCTCGGCGGAAAGAGGTCGGCGATCGGCTCGGGCGACGTGGGGCGCAGGATCGTCCCCTGATGGGCCACGGGGAGGAAGCCCGAGGAGAAGCTGCTCTTGGAGTTGTAGGGCAGCCCGCGCGAGTCGGGGATCACCACGAAGGCGGGAAGGTTGTCGCTCAGGCGGCCCAGCGCGTACGAGACCCACGCGCCCATCGATGGGAATCCCGGCAGGACGAATCCCGTGTTCTGCATGTAGACGCCCGGGCCGTGGACGTTGGTCTTCGAGGCCATCGAGAGGATGAACGCCAGGTCGTCCACGCAGCCCGCCAGGTGGGGGAAGACGCTCGAGACCCATCGGCCGCACTGCCCGTGCTGCTTCCACTCGTAGGGGCTCTTCAGGACCGCGCCCGGCGTGCTGGTCGAGGCCTCCACCCGGACGCCGCCGCCCGGGTCGAACTTCTGCCCGTGCCGCTTCGCGAGCTCGGGCTTGTAGTCGAAGGTGTCCATCGGGCTCGCGCCGCCGTTCATGAAGAGGTGGACGATCCGCTTCGCCTTGGGCGGGTGGTGGGGCCCGCCCCTGAGCTCCTGCCCGTGGAGGAGCTGCGCGAGGGCGAGTCCGCCCAGGCCGCTCGCCGCTCGAAAGAGGAAGTCGCGTCGGTCCATGCGGTCAGTCCAGGAACATGAATTCGTTGCTGTTGAGGAGAAGGCGGCAGGCGTTCGCCATCCCGTGCTTCGCCGCGTACTCCGCGAGCGCCTTCGCCTCAGCCGCCGAGGGCTCCCGCTGCAGCGCCCGGCGGTAGAGCTCCTCCACTCGCCCTCCCACGTGCGCGGCCAAGTGCTCGCTCTGCCGGACGATGAAGCGGTTGTTCATCATCGACATCGCCTGGAGTGCCGTCATCGACGTGTTCCGCGCCGGGGTCAGCTGCGAGGCGTCGGCGCAGTCGAGCGAATCCATGAAGGGATCGGGAAGCGTCCGGAAGAGGTAGCGGTAGATGCTCCGACGGAAGTTGTCGGGATGGTCCACGTCGTAGCGGGCGTAGTCCACATTCGGAGTGCGGTCCGGGTTCGGGTCCTCGAAGTGGAACTGCTTGACCGAGGGGCCGCCCATCGTGAGGTCGAGCTTCCCGCTGAGGAGGAGCACGCCGTCCCGCACCTGCTCGGCGTCGAGGCGCAGGCGGTTCATTCTCCAAAGAGTCTGGTTCCCGGAGTCGATCTTCGCATACTCGGGATGGTGGCGCGAGGACTGGCGGTAGACGTCGCTCGTCAGGATCAGCCGGTGGAGCTTCTTGAGCGAGCCGCCGTTCTCCAGGAACCAGGAGGCCAGCCAGTCGAGGAGCTCCGGGTGGCTCGGCGTCCCGCCCATCCGGCCGAAGTCGTTCGGCGTGTCGACGATCCCCCGTCCGAAGTGGTAGTGCCAGACGCGGTTGACGATCGAGCGCCACGTGAGGGCGTTCTTCGAGTGGGTCAGCCATTTCGCAAGCGCCGCGCGGCGCGCTCCCTCGTCCTCCGGGTCGGAGAGCGCGAACGGCGCCCCTGCGCAGGAGAGCGACCCGGGGGCGACGGGGGAGATGGGCAGGGTCACGTCGCCGCGCCGGAGGAGGAAGATCGGGCGCGGCCCGCGGGCGGGGGTGAACTTGGCCACGGGCGGAAAGTCGGTCGCCGCGGCGTAGACCAGGCGGGGCGCGGGGAGCGCCGCGAGCTGCTTGTCGAGCTCCACCCCATAGAGGTAGGCCGCGAGGTCGGCCTTCTGGACCTTCGTGCGCTCCGCCGGTGGGACGGCCGCGATCTTCGCGATCGGCCCCGGGAGAGTCGAGAGGGGCGTCAAGGTGACCGAGAGTCGCGGCCGTGCGATCAGGTGGTGGCGGCCGTGCTTCTGCTCGAGAATGAACGTCAGCGTCTCCGCGTCGGCGCGCGCCTTGAGCTCGAAGACCGCCTGGTGCGGCTTGCCGATCTCGGGGAAGATGCCCCACGCGGTCTGGACTTTCCCATCGATCGCGTGGGCGATCGTCCAGCCTTCCTGGTTGAAGTCGGCCGTCGCGGCCTGGATCGCCAGGGGCTTCCCGTCCGCCAGGACCTTGAACTCGCTCAGGTGGAAGTTTCCGTTGTCCTGCCGGCCCGGGCCCTTCCGGGGGAGTTCCTCGACGGTGAGGACTTCGAGGCGAACCCCGGTGATCCCGCGGAACGGCGCCCGGGCGGCGATCGTATACGTGTCCGACTCAGGACGCTCGCCGGAGGAGAGGATCGAGCCGTCCTCGAGCTTCGTGAGCGTCGACCCGGCCGACGAGACGAACGTGTCGGGGTCGAGGGCGGACCAGACGACCGTCTCAACCCGGATCTCGGGCTCGGGGAGCGAGTCCATCAGGGACTTCTTCCGCACGGCAAGATCGGTCTTCTTTCGAAGAAGCTCCTGGCGTCGCCGGTGGATCGCGGGGTCGTCGTCGAACGGGCGGTTCGCGCGGTCGACGCCGGCGAAGCAGGCCTGGAGCGCCGTGTATTCCGCCTGCGTCACGGAATCAAACTTGTGGTTGTGGCAACGGGCGCAGTGGACGGTCGTGCTCGCGAAGGTGGACATCGTGGCGGCCAGCATGTCGTCGCGGTCGAGGTTCTGGGCGATCTTCTTGTCGACGGTGTCGGCCATGATGTGCATCTGGGAGCTCTCGTCCCACGGGCCGGCGGCGATGAACCCCGTCGCGACCAGGGCCTGGGGGTCGTCCGGATAGAGGACGTCGCCGGCCAGCTGCTCTTCCACGAAGCGCGCGTACGGCTTGTCCTCGTTGAACGAGCGGACGACGTAGTCGCGGTAGGGCCACGAGTTCGGGCGCGGGCGATCCTGATCGTGCCCGTGGGTGTCGGCGTAGTGGACGAGGTCGAGCCAGTGACGCGCCCAGCGCTCGCCGGTGCGGGGGCTGGCGAGCAGGCGGTCGACGGCCTTCTCGTAGTCCTCGCCCAGCTCCTCGGGGGCGGGCGGGAGGCCGGTGAGATCGTACGTCACCCTTCGGAGGAGCGTCCGGGGATCGGCGGCGGGCGCGGGCGCGAAGCCCTTCTCGGCCAGTTTCGCGAGGATAAAGGCATCGATCGGGGTGCGGCCGCCCGCCTTGGGCACGGCGGGCTTTGCGAGCGGCCGGAGCGACCAGTGGACTTCCCCGCCCGCCGCACCGTCCTCGGGCCACGCGGCCCCTTCGTCGATCCAGCGACGGACAAGATCGATCTTCTCCTTGGAAAGCCGGGGAGCCTTCTGGGGCATCCGGGCGTCCTCGTCGGGGTCGATGATGAGTTTGTAAAGGGGGCTCTCCTTCGACGCGCCGGAGACGATCGCCTTCCCTCCGACGCCGCCGCGGAAGGCGAGCGCCTTGAGATCGAGCCGGAACTGCCCCTTGGGCTTCACCTCGGCGCCGTGGCACTTGAGGCACGACTCCTTGAAAATCGGGCGGATGTCGCGATCGAAGTCGACCTTCGAAGGCGACTCCTGCGCGAACAGGAGCACCACGACGGCCTGCGTCCACTCCTTCATGCGTCCTTGATCCTCTGACTGATCTTATCCGCCGCCCGCCGGACCTGTCGGCCCGTCTCCGGAAACAGCGCCTTCGGCAACCGGCGAGACGGGGCCGAGACCCAGACGGTGGCGATGACCTCGCCCCCCGGATCGAAGACCGGAGCGGCCACGCAGTGGATGCCCTCGTCGGCCTCGGCGAAATCGACGGAGTAGCCCTGCGCACGGATGCGTTCGCACTCGCGGACGAGCGCCCGCCGCTCGGTGATCGTCCGGGCCGTGCAGCGCACGAGAGCAAGCCCGCGGATCATCGCCTCCCGCTCCCCGTCGCGCATGAAGGCGAGGAGTAGCTTCCCCGGCCCGTTGTTGTAGAGCGGGAAGCGCAGCCCCGCGTCGACCGAGATGCGGAGCGGGTGGAGCCCCTCGACCTGTTCGAGGATCACTCCCTCGGGACCGAAGCGCCGGCCGATCTGGACGGTCTCGCGCGTCTGGTCCCGAAGCTCGCGCATCGCGTCCATCGAAAGCTCGATCAGCCCTCGCTTTCCCACCCGGGGCTGGCTGATCCGGAGGAGCTTCTCGGTCAGGAAGAACCGGAGGCTGCGATCGTCCCGGGTGAGGTAGCCCCGCGCGCGGAGGGTGTTGGCAATCCGGAAGACGGCGTTCTTCGGGAGGCCGAGCTCGGCGCTCAGCTCGGAGAGGGTGAGCCCGCCCGACGCCTCCCCCAGGCGCTCCAGGATCCCGAGAGCCCGGTCGACGGCGGGCGTCGAAAAGCCGGAGTCCACGGCGGCCTCGGTGTTCCACTTATGGATCATGTTCTACGTATGATACCCGCGGTCGGCCCCGGAGTTGCACTGAACTTCCCGGATTCCAATTTGCCCAGGAAAGGATGGAGAAACTCGCTCCCGATCCGCTGTTTTCGTTGTGCGGGCCCGGGGACGGTGATAGGGTGTTTTCCCCTTTGAGGAAGACAGCAATGAAGAAGGCTCCCGCCCCCGACCGGATCATGCAGATCGGCCTCGGTTTCTGGGGATCCAAGACCCTCCTCAGCGCCATCGAACTCGGGCTCTTCACCGAGCTCGCGCGCGGGCCGCTCGACGCCGACGGCGTCCGCGACCGCCTCAAGCTCCACCCGCGGAGCGTCCGCGACTTCCTCGACGCGCTCGTCGCCATGGGCGTCCTGGATCGCAAGGGCGCGTCCTACCGGAACACCCCGGAGACCGCGATCTTCCTCGACCGCGCGAAGCCGTCCTATATCGGCGGGATCCTCGAGATGGCCAACGCGCGCCTCTTCCACTTCTGGAACTCGCTCACTGAAGGGCTCCGCAGCGGCCGGCCCCAGAACGAGGCCAAGGAGGGTGGAAACCTCTTCGAGGCGATCTACTCCAACCCCACCCGCCTCCGGGAATTCCTCAAGGCGATGACCGGGATCAGCATGGGGGCCGCGATCGGGATCGCCCGGAAGTTCCCCTGGCGCACCTACAAGACGTTCGTCGACGTCGGCGGCGCCCAGGGATGCGTCGCGGTCCAGGTCGCCCTCGCCCACAAGCACGTGAGCGGCGCAAACTTCGACCTCCCGGTCGTCGGCCCGGTCTTCGAGGAGTACGTCCGTTCCTTCAAGCTGGAGAAGCGGCTGAGCTTCCTTCCGGGCGACTTCTTCAAGCAGGACCTGCCCGCGGCCGACGTGATCATCATGGGCCACATCCTCCACGACTGGAACCTCGAGGAGAAGCGCGCCCTCGTCGCCAAGGCCTACCGCGCGCTCCCCAAGGGAGGCGCCTATGTCGTCCACGAGTCGATCATCGACGACGACCGTCGCAAGAACGCCTTCGGCCTCCTGATGAGCCTGAACATGCTCATCGAGACCCCCGGCGGGTTCGACTACACGGGGGCGGACTGCTCGGCGTGGATGAAGGAGGCCGGGTTCCGCAAGACTCGCGTCGTCCCCCTCGCGGGGCCCGACTCGATGGTCGTCGGGATCAAGTAGCCCGGAGGGCCCCGGCCTTCCTCCGAATTCCCCAATGTGGGCATCGTCGCCGGGTACATACCCTTTAGAATGACCTCGAGCGCCTCCGACGCGAAACTCCTGGAGTCCTTCAGGGCGACCCGATCCGAGAATCCCTTCAACGAGATCGTCGCCCGGCACGGCGGGATGGTCTACCGCACCTGCGCGCGCCTCCTCCGCGACGCCCACGCCGCCGAGGACGCCGCCCAGGCGGTCTTCCTCGCCCTCGCGCAGCGGCCCGACGCCGTACGCGGGCCGCTCCCCGGCTGGCTCCACGAGGTCGCCCGCCGCACTTCCCTCAAGCTCCTCCGCTCACGACAGCGACGCAGCACCCATGAACGGGAGGCCCTTCCCATGCGAGCCCCGAAGGACAGTCCCTGGCGCGAAGAAATCGACGCCGCCCTCACCTCGCTCCCCGGGGCCCTCCGCGAGGCGATCGTCCTGCGCTACCTCGAGGGGCGGAGCCAGGAGGAGGCCGCGCGCGCGGCCGGCTGCCCGACGGGAACGATCGGCTGGCGCGCGATGGAGGGGCTCAACCGCCTCCGCGGGCTCCTCTCCCGCCGCGGCACGGTGGTGACCGGCGCGGCACTCCTCGCGCTCCTCGCGAGCGAGGCCCAGGCCGCCCCGCCGGCGGTGGTCGCCGCCCTCAAGCTCTCCGCCCTCGGGGCGGGGACCTGCGGCGCAGGAGCCATCGCCGGCAGCGTCGTCAAGGGCCTCGCCTGGGTGAAGGTCAAGCTCTCCCTCATGGCGGCCTTGATCGTCGCCGCCGTCGCCCTCCCCCTTGCCATGATGGCCGCCCCCGCCGATCCGCCCACTCAAGCCGCGGCCCCGCCGCCCGCCGCGGACTTCGCGATCACTCTCGTCACCGACAATGCCCCCGACTTCACCGATATCGACAGCTACCTCCACTCCGTCACTTCCCAGTTCGCCACCCCGCAGGAGAAGGCGATCAATGTCTGGCGCTGGTCGCAACGGCTCCGCAAGCAAACCGCCTACCCCACCGAGGACGGCCACGAGGTCATGGACCCCATCCGGATGTTCACGAGCTACGGCTACACCCAGTGCGGGATCATATCGGGGATCGACAATTCGCTCTGGCTCAACCTCGGCTGGAAGGCCCGCTACGTCCAGCTGGGCGACCACACCGTCTGCGAATGCTCGTGGGACGGCGGGAAGACCTGGCACATGTTCGACAACTCGATGAGCGCCTTCTGCTACAACGACAAGGGCGAGATCGCCGGCACCCGCGAGATCGAGAAGAACCCCCGCTACTACCTTGAGAACTTCGCCCCCGAGGCGGGCACCAACCCCGTGAAGGGCCTCAACGACCACCAAGGCTGGCGCGTCGGCACCGAGCACCCGGTCCAGTTCCAGCGCTCGATCGCCAACGGCATGGACTCGTTCCTCGCTCCGAACGACGTCCTCGAGGACCACCTGGCCACGCGCTGGGGCAAGACCTATGCGATCACGCTGCGGCCGAACGAAACTTATACCCGCCACTTCCGGAGCCTCGACTCCGGAAAGCCCGACCCGCGCTACTATCGCCCGCTCCGGGGCAAGGACCCGGAAGGGGACTTCCACAGCATCCGATCGAATGGCGTTTGGAAATACTCGCCCGATCTCAAGGACAGCGCCAACGTCTTCAAGGTCGACGCGGCGAACGTCGTCACCTCCGCGAAGATCACCGCGCGCGGCAGCGGCGTGTCGCTCTCCACCTCCCGCGACGCGGGGATCACGTGGACGAAGGTCGAGGGCGAGCCCGACGTGGCGGGCACAACCCAGTACTGGGTGAAGGCGGACGGCGGGAAGCTCGAGGGGCTCGAGATCGAGACGATCACCCAGCTGAATCGCCCGTCGCTCCCCAAGCTGACGCGCGGCGCCAACCGGGTGCAGGTGCGCCTCGGAAGGCAGCTCGAGGCGATCCAGTTCCAGCCCTCGATCGTGAACGGGAACCACAAGAAGACGGCCTTCGAGGAGAAGTCGGTCGAGGTGAACGACAAGCCCTACTTCAACGTCGCCACGCTCCGCCCCGCGGGCAAGGGCGTCGCGCACGTCACGTGGAAGATTGAGGCCCCGACCCCGATCGTCGACGTCGTCTTCGGCGGAAACATCACGGTCAAGGGCACCGGCGGCCGCGTCAGCCTCCTCCACTCGTGGGACGGCAAGACGTTCACGGAGGATTGGAAGAAGACCGACGGCGCGCTCCCTTACGATCTCGTGGTGAATGCCGCGGTCGAAAAGGCCCCGGCCGACACCAAGCAGGTCTTCCTGCGCTACGAGTTCGAGGCCTCGAAGGACGGAGAAAAGTGGCAGGCGCCGGGGATCCAGACCGTGCTCATGACGGTCCGCCACAAGCCGAAGGGCGCGGCCTTCGCGCCGATCGAAGTCACCTATGGCTGGGTGGAACACCGGGCGGAGGGGGACGTCGAGCGCACCCACACCGAGATCGTCCGCTCTCCCGAGCACGAGTACGCGATCAACGTCGCCGGCTTCCGCGACCCCACGATGAAGTGGGTTCGGATGAGTCTCGGCGACAAGGCCAAACCCGGATACTCCGACGGCAAGGATGTCGGCCCCGGCGCCGAGCCGGTGCGGGCCAAGTATTCGTGGGGCTCGAATCTCGCCAAGGGGAAGTCCTACACGCTCGAGGGTAAGCAGAGCGACAAGAATCCGGACAGCGGAGGCGACCTGACGGACGGAGTCATCGCTCCGCCCGAGGAATATGTCTCGGTGAAGTACATGCCGACGAACGTGATCTTCGAGAAGGACCACTCGCCGGTCGCGACGATCGATCTCGGGGCGGCGCAGGCGGTCGGGGCCGTGAGGGTCCACGCGGGCCAGGAGGGCGGCTTCCACCTGACGTACCCCGAGACGATCGCGGTCGAGACGTCGACCGACGGGAAGACGTTCACGCGCACCGGCACGGCGGGCTTCAACCAGGTGTTCGATCCGCCCGCGGACTTCGTGGGGTGGGAGCAGGAGGAAGCGACGAACTACGACGCCCTCCCCGCGGGGGGCCGGCTCGCGTATGCCTACCGGATCCTCCTCGAGAAGCCGGTCCAGGCCCGCTTTGTCCGCGTCACCTGCGCCGCCCGGAAGGGCTGGGGGGTGATGCTCTCGGAGATCCAGGTCTTCGACAAGGTGGCCGTCGACACAAAGATCCCCCCGTCAGTGATCCTGCGGCCCTTGAAGCCCCGGTAGGCTACTTCCCCGCGACCCAGGTGCCGTTCAGCATGACGCGCCGAACCTGGCGCATCGCCTGGATGCCCTTGGAAGGGTCGCCCTCGACGAGGACGAGGTCGGCCAGCTTGCCCGGCTCGACGCTCCCCAACCTGTCCTCCTGACGAAAGAAGCGGGCGTTCTCGAGCGTCCCCGCCCGGATCGCCTCGACGGGCGAGAAGCCGCACTCGACGAGGAGCTCCAGCTCCCGCTGGTAGGCCCACCCGCGCTCGGCCTTCGGGACGCCCGAATGGGATCCCACCACCACCGTGACGCCCCCCTGCCGGCAGAGCCGAACGAACCGGAGCATGTTCTCGAAGCCCCGCACCTCGGCGTCGGTGACCTTCTTGTCCCCAGCCCGCCGCTCGAAGACCGCCAGCGTCACCGAGAAGAACGTCTTCTCCTTCGCGAGAAGCTCGACCAATGTCTTCACCCGCGGGTTCTTCTCGAAATCGAAGGCGCTCCAGAGCTCGAAGCGGCCCATCCGGCGCGCTTCGTTGTCCCCCAGCACCGACGCGCGGAAACGCTCCGCGGCGGATGGATCGGCGAGCGCCGTCCCGAGGGAGGTGACGTGCTCAAGGCCGCTCAGGCCGGCGAGGATCGCCTCGTCCGCGTTGATCAGCTCGAGATGCGCCGTGACCGGGATGCCCCGCGCCTTCGCCGCCTCGCAGGCGATCCGGATCCGGTCGAGGGAGAGCCTGTAGTAGATCTTGATCGCGGAAGCGCCCCCGTCCGCGAAGCGATCGACCGCCTTCCGGACGGCCTCGTCGCTCTCGATCACGAGCGCATCCTTCGGATGGGCCGGCGGCGCCTGGTCCAGGTGGGGACCCGTGACGAAGCAGCGCGGTTGGGGGGACTTGGATTGTCGGATGGGGTCGAACGTCTCGATCCACTGCCCCGGGTCGCGCACCGACGTGACCCCATGAGAGAGGAAGAGGGGCGGAAGGTCGTAATCCCGCTCGATGTGGAAATGAGAGTCGATCAGGCCGGGCAGGAGTGAAAGGCCCTCGGCCGGGATCTTCTCCGCCTCTTCCGGGATCGCGGTCGTCGAGCGGGGACCCGCGGCCTCGATCCGGTCGCCCCGGACCACCACGACCGCGTCGGGAACGGGAGCGCCGCCGCGGCCGTCGATCAGCGTCGCGCCGACGATCGCCGTGAGCCCCTTCCCGGCGGCGGGCGGGTTGATTTCCCGGAGGAGGCCGCTCTTTCGGTCGGCCGCCGCGGCGTTCTGGAGGAACCACACCAGCATCGAGGTCTCCCGGAACCGCCAGTTGAACTTCCGCCCCGGGCTGTTCGCCCCGTCCTTCATGAGCGGCGGCCAGAGCGTCTGGATCGTGTCGAGGAACGCCTTGTCAGTCCCGCCCGAGAGCCAGTAGCCCAGCGCCAGCACGTAGCACGCCTCCATGTTGTGGGGCGGGCTTTCCGCGTTCTCGCTCTTCCCGCGGCCGGGTGAGTTCGCCATGTAGTACACACCCTTGCGGTCGGGCGTCACCGCGTGGGTATTCGCGAACTTCGCGTACATCGCGAGCGACGCGGGGCACCGCGCATCGCCCGTGATCATCCAGAGCTTCCAGATGCTGTCCATGAGGAGCGCGCTCATCCACGGGCTGGTCGTCCAGCCGTTGCCGTCGCTGTGGCTCTCGCCCGTGTGGAGCCACGCGCCGTCGGGCTCCTTCCCGTCGAGCGGCGAGACCTGAAGCGAATAGACCGCCTCGAAGAACCGCTTCGCCATTGCAAGGTGCTCCGGCTCGCCCGTCAGTTCGTAGGCGTGGAGATAGGCGGCCAGGCCCGTGCCGGCGTGGCGCTCCGTCCAGAAGCCCTGCCCCTTGTACTCGATCCGCTTCCACTGCGCCCAGCTCTTGAGCGCGCGCAGGACGCCCTCCTTGTACCGCTCGTCGCCGGTCAGGAGGTACATGATCGCCGACCCTTCCGAGTAGACGTACTTGTGATCTCCCTTCTTGAGCTGGAAGAATCCCTCGGCCCCGAGGTTCTGCAGGTAGAAGTCGTTCGACCGGAGCGCCGCCAGAAGGACCTTCTCCTCGCCGTGGCGGACGTAGATTTTCGAGTAGGTCGCCGGCCGGTCGTAAAGATGGGCCTCGACTGACTTCGTGGCGATGTTCCTCGTCGACGCCGGGAACTGCTCGACCAGGTGCCTGTCGAACCACGGCGCCTCCGTATTCTCCGCCGCGGGGACCTGCTGCCAGGCCACCCGGCTCGCGCAGAGCCAGCCGGGCGGCAGGAGGGCCAGCACTTTCGGGCGGTGGAAGTCGAAGCCGTCCGCGGTCTCGATCGACTGCGTCTCCGCGATGGGCGTCAGGGCGTCGCGGGACTTCGTCCGCGGGCGATCCCAGGAGAGGGTCACCTGGGTCGCGGCCGGCGCCTCGAACTGGACCAGGACCGATCGGATCGCGCCTTTCCTCCCGTCGATCCACCAGTGGGCGAGCGGCCGGGTGTAGGCGGGGAGTTCCTGCCCGTCCGTCGCGACCACCCGTATCTGCCGGTCGTCCGACAGGACGTCGGGCCCGAAGGGGACTCCAAAGGAGGCCACGGCCTTGCCCGCGCCCTCCCCTTGCGGCACGAGGGTCACGACGACCGAGGTACCGTCGGGCTTGGGCGCTCGGGGCCGCTCCGTGACTTTGAGCACGGCGCCGAGCTTCTCCAGGATAGGCTTGGGATCCGCCTGTGCCGAGCCCAGAATCACCAGCACGAATGTGGCAAGATTCATGTCCGCTCCCTTTCGTAACAAAACAAACGGTTTGTTTTGTTACGGCTCCTCGATCACCAGGGTTCCGTCCGCGGGGACGGCCTTCTTCTCGACCCGCTTTCCGGACGGGAAGGTCACGGTCACGTCCGCGCGCTCGCGGTCCCCCAGGCCGAAGTGCCGCTCCGTCGCGGCGGCGGCATAGTAGCTGTGGAAGCTCTGCCGGCCCCAGATCGCCACGGGCTCCGTCCAGGAGATCTTCTCCGCCGTCACCCGGATCACAGCCCCCGCCGCGGCCCGGTTGCCCGACTTCCCCACGAGCCGCACCCGCAGCCAATGCTTCTTCGGCAGGTCGTTCCGGAACAGCGCCACCCCCTTCTCCTTCCCCTCCGGCCCCTTCGCGCAACAGACGAGATCGAGCATCCCGTCGCCGTTCACGTCGCCGAAGCAGAGGCCTTCATCCACCGCCGACCAGGCGCCATTGGGGATCCCCCACGTGTCGTTGGCATAGGCGAACGCGCCCCCGCCCAGCCCCTGCAGCACGTAGAGAAAGTTCCTCCCGCCGATCAGGATGTCCGGGACACCGTCGTTGTCGACATCGGTCACCACCGCCCCGCCCCAGTTGGCATAGTGCGGCTTGTTCTTCGCGCGCTCCAGGCCCTGGATCGCCTCCGCGTTCGCGGCGAACCGCCCCTTGCCGTCGCTGATGTGGAGGACGACCTTCGAGCCTTCCACGGCGATCAGGTCCAGCGAGCCGTCGCCGTTCAGGTCGCCCACGCCGTGGATGCTTCCCGCGTTCTCGTCGAGACCGCTCTCCCACGGCGTGAACTTGAGACCGCCTTCGTTACGGAGGATCATCCGCTTCGCCGGGTGATACCCTCGCTGGCTGACGAGCAGATCGAGCTTTCCGTCCCCGTCGAGATCGACCGGGATCGCCCCGCTCTCGAGCAATCCTGTGATCGCCGGCCCTTTCTCAAATGTTCCGCCCTTTCGCCCCAGGAGGACCGTGATCTTGTCCGACCGATCGTGGCCCGCGAGATAGTCGACCTGTCCATCGCCGTCCAGGTCGCCGATCGCCACCGCGCGGCTGAAGGCGTCGAGCGCGTCGCCCCGTGGGAACGCGCCACCCTCGTTCAGGTAGAGCGCCCCGCCCCCGTCGTGCCACGAGCACAGGAGGTCGATCCTGCCGTCCTCGTTGATGTCCCACGGCAACCGGATCTCTCCTCCGGGATACGGAAGAGGGTCTCTCGCCCGAGGCCCGCGCGGGATGGACATCTTGGGATCGATATAGGCGAAGTTCCCCTTCCCGTCGTTCCGGAGCATCGCGGCAGGCGCGGTCGGGCCGCTGTGGCTCCCCACGTGGAGGTCGAGCGCGCCGTCGCCGTCCAGATCCACGAGCGTCAGGCCGCTCAGCCAGACCTTGGGGAAATCCGTGAGATGACGCGAGATCGCCTCCGTCACGCCGGACTCCCGGCTGACGTCGGTGAACCGCTGCCGGGGGACCGCGACGAGGGCGGCCAGCGTGAGCGTCAGGATCGTTCTCATCGTCGTCCCCCTACTTTTGTTTCGCAGGCTTCCCGGCGTCGACCGCGCCGATGTCGGTCCCCTCGCCGTCGGCCGGATCGCCCGCGTCGATGAGCGGACTGCCCGCGTCGGGCGTGTACGCGGCGCGGTAGAACTCGAGGATCCGCGAGACCGTCACCCGGCCGGCCTTGATCTCTTCGTCGGCGAAGGCGAAGCTCGCAGGGATCGGCCCCTTGAACTTGGGATCGGCCTGGTCGTTCGGCGCCCCGCCGCGGGGGACGTCGTTCAGGCCGAACCCCGAGTCCTTCCGCTCGATCTTCCCCGCAACCCCGAGCGCGTAGTTCTTCCTCACCTCGGCCGAGGGACTGAAGAAGAGGTTGTAGTCCGCATACCCCAGCCGGACGGGCGGCGGCTCGGTCAGCGGCTCGGTCCAGACCGGACGCACCATCGCCTGGGCGGAGCTCAGGTACTTTTCCTTGTGGCCGAAGTTGTAGAAGGCGTTGTTCCGGAGCGTCTTCACGAAGCCGCCCGGATTGACTTCGATCCCCGGGACGTTCATCGTCCCGCCGGCGTCGAACGTGTTGCTGAAGACCTCGGCCCCCTGCTCGCCCTCCTTCGGCGCGTACACGATGAAGATGCAGCCCGACATCGAGCCCGGCGGGTGGTCGGGCTTGCCGGCGACGAAAATGTTGTGGTGGATCCGCCCGGTGCTCGCGTTCCGCAGCAGGTTGTGGTCGTTGATGTCGCAGATCAGGTTGTGGCGGAACTCGCCCTCGACGAACTGGACGATCCACTCGCCGTCGCGGATCACGTTGTGCTCGGCGAGCGCCCCCTTGGCGGTCGTGAAGGTCGCTACCTGGCTCCAGTAGGGATACTCGGGAGTCCGCGGCATAAGGACGTGGACGTAGTTCCCCCGGACCAGCGTCCCTTCACCGTACGCGAAGAGCCCGGCGCGCAGGCCGATGATGAGGTTGCTCTCCTCGTCCTTCTCCCCCCCGATCCTCCAGTTCTTCCCCGTGATGTGGACCCCCGAGCGATAGATGCGGTTCCCCTGGAAGACTTTCGGCGAGGGCGACCCGCCCGTCGCCGCGAAGAAGGGGGCGCTCTTCTCGACCGCCTTATCGACCCAGACGATCGAGTTCTCGAGCGAGGTGTTGCCCACGAACCGCGCGGTCGACCGCCCCTCCAGCCGGAGCTGGATCGACGAGCAGGCGCTGAAGGTCGACCGCTCGATCGCCACCTCGGCCTCCTTGACCGCCGTGAGGTCCAGGGCGTGCGTCTGGGTGGCGAACTTCCCCTCCTTGGTGAAGGTCGTGAGGTCGCCCACGTCCTTCAGATCGCATCCCGCGATCTTCACGCGGCCGGTCCACTCCCCGGACGTGCGGATCCGGTGGCGGTTGCCGACGATCGCGCTGCGCCGTTCGGGAGTGCCGTTAACCTCAAAGGAGTCGTCCCCCGCGAGGACCAGGTCCTCGGTGAGCGTCAGGGTCTCGCCCGCCTTGACCACCGTGGACTTTCCCGCGAGCCGGATCGGTCGGGCCACGAGCGCCGAGCCGGGCTCGGCCACCGCATAGGATCCTGCCGGGAGGTCGATCGACGATCCGTCCTGCGTCTTCGCCAGCCGCACCCGGCCCTCTTCCACGTCGAGCCGCGTGGAGCGGTCGACGGCGAAGCGGAGGCGAGTCCCAAGGACGGTCGCCCGCGCGTGGGGGGACGTGAGGACCATCGGGCGTCCCGCCGGCTGCTTCGCGACCTCCGCCTGGATCCGTCCCCGGGCGACCTGCACGAGCTTGCCCGTTTCGGTTTCGTCGAGGCGCTCGATCGCGGTCTCGCCGCCCAGCGCCACCTCGCTGCCGTCCACGAAGCGCAGCACCGCGTGGCTCGAGGCCCCGCGGGTCGTCATCCCCTGCCCCGCCACGACCGTGGACCCGGGCGAGGCGGGCTCCGCGGATCCCTTCGTCATGATGAACACCTCGCCATGGACGCGCTCCACGGTCGCGACCCCCGGGACCTCGCCCGCCGGCCAGAGGAGCCAGGCGCCGACCCCGACGACGAGGCACGCAGCGGCGGCGATGAAGCCGGCGCGGCGCGGGGCCCGGGCGCGCGCCAACCCGCTCCGGACGCGCTCCTTCAGGCTCTCCGCGAGCGACTCTCCGACCAACTCGGCGATCGCCCGGTCCTGGAGGAGGAGGCGGTCGAACTCCTCGCGGCAGGCGGCGCACGTCGCCTGATGGGACTCGAGGGCTTTCTGCTCTTCCACCGAGATCTCTCCCGCGATGAAATCGCTCATCCACGCCCGGGCCTGGTCGCACGAGATCGGGCTCATGAGAGGGGCTCCGTTCCCAGCCGCTTCCGCACGCATTCCTCGAGCAGCTTCCGGGCCCGGTAGAGGAGCTGCTTGACGGACGGGACGCTCGTCTTCAGGCGCGACGCGACCTCCGCCAGCCGCATGCCCCGGAAGTAGTGCTCCTGCACGACGGCCTGGACACGCTCGCCGAGCGCCCGGATGCACTGGGAGAGAAGCTTCCTCTGGGCCATCACGGCCGGCGGTGCGGGATCCTGGTAGACCCGCTCGACCGCCTCCTCCGCAAAGAGGGCCACCCGATGGAGCTTCCTCCGGGCCTCCAGCGCCTGGCGCCGTGCGATGGCGCGGAGCCACGTCGAGAAATCGGCCTCGGGGAAAAGGTGCCCGAGATTTCGGAAGGCGATGATCGCCGTCTCCTGCACCACGTCCTGCGCGGCGTGGAAGTCCGCGCAGATCGCGCGGCTGTAGGCGAACAGCATGGGGAGCTGGGGCGTGAGGAGACGCTCGAACGCCGGGGCGTCCCCCTTCTTGGCCCGGGCCAGGAGTTCGGTTTCGGTCACGGCTACTTCATTATGCCCGGTTCGATCCGTTTCGGCGGATGGGCGCGGAGATAATCGCGGTGCTCCTTGAGCGCCTCGACCGCCGGGAGCTGGTAGTCCGCCAGGGCGTCGAGGATCTTCAGGCCCAGCTCGATGTCCGGCTGCCCCTTGTAGCTGAGGCCCACGGTCCCGTGAGAGGCATGTTCGCGTTCGCTGTCGTAGCGGAACCCCCGCGTGCCGCGCGACCTCAGGATCCGGATCGCCTCCCGGATCTCCGGATTCTGGTCTTCGCCGCTTTTCAACCCCTTCTTCGCGAGTTCGGGCTCCGCGATCGGCCGCGCCCTTCCCAGGAGCCGGAGCGCCGCGTAGTCGATGATCGCCTCTCCCGCGCTCCCCTCGTACTCGGCCAGGAGCTTCTTCACCGGCTCGGCGGCCATGCCCTTCGTGGCCACCAGGGCAGCCACGGGGAGCTCTCCTTCGAGATCGAAGAGGTCGCGCGCCGCGGCGAGCCCGGCCGCGTCCTCGGGGTTGGTGTAGGCGACAAAGAAGATCCGCCCGAATCCCTGGCCGTGGAGGCTGCGCGCGACCGCTTTCAGCACTTGCAGGTGGAACTCATAGGAGAACGGGACGGTGCCGGGATAAAGCTGCGTGGCGCCCGCGAAGGCTGTCGTGATCGTCGGATGGACGAAGCCCCCGCACTTCCGGGCGAGGAGCACGGAGACCGCCTCGGCTCCGTGGGCGTGGACTCCGAGGGTGGTCCAGGGCCCGTGGCCGCTCACCGGCCCATGAGGGATGAAGATGACGTCGCTCGTCTTCATCCGCTCGCCGACCTCGCGGGAGGTCAGCTGGTCGAGGTGGACGATCGGAGGGACGGAGGCTCGCGCCTCCTGGGCCTGCGACGGCCTGGCCAGCGCCAGGGTCGCCCCCGCCGCGCCCAGGAACCCTCGCCGCGTGAATGCATCACCCATGAGTCACCTCCGGTTACCCATGCTTCGGGGGGTTCCCTGGTAACGCGGAATTCGCCGGAAAAGAAGGGCAGCCATCGCGGCGAGGACGAGCGACGTCGGGAGCCCGGGAACGGAGGCCGCGCCGCATCCGCACCGTTTGCCATCCTCGGAGTCGCCGCCCGGGGCGCCGGCACCGCCGGCGGCCGGAGCGTAGGTCATCAGAAGCGAGGCCGACGTGGAGTTGCCCGCGGCATCCAGCGCGACGACGGTGATGGAGTTGGCCCCCGCGATCAGGGGGATCGACGCCGACCAGGAGGCCGTGCCGGTGGCCGTGCCGTTGGCGACCGCCGCGGCGTTCGCCCAGGTGACCGAGATCACCCCGACGTTGTCGGCCGCGGTCCCGGAGACGACGAGAGGAGCGGTCGCGGTGCTGCCCGGGGCGGGAGAGGCGATGGTGACCGTTGGCGCCACCGTGTCGCCCGGCGGGGGCGTGTAGGTCACGTCGATCGTGTCCGTCCCCTGCTTGCCGGAGGCGTCCCGTGCCGTCACCGTGATCCGATTGAGCCCGGCGACGAGGGGGATCGTAGCGGTCCAATCCGTGGTGCCGCCCGCGGTCCCGCCCGCGGCGGTCCCCGCGTTGGCCCACGTGACCTGGGTGATCCCGATGTCGTCGGAGGCGCTGCCTCCCAGCGCGAGGGGGCTCGAGGCGGCCGTGTAGGTCGCGTTCGCGGTCGGCGTGACGATCGCGATCGTCGGATTGGCGGTGTCCGCGGGCGCGTAGGTGACGACCAGCTGGGCGCGGCCGATCTCTCCCTGGTTGTCCGTCGCGGTGACGGTGATCGTGTTGGACCCGCTGACGAGCGGGACCGAGGCGCTCCAGGCGGTCGTTCCCGTCGCGGTCCCTCCGGTCCCGTTGGCGGAGTTGAACCACGTGACATTCGCCACCGTCCCGTTGCTGTCGGCCGCCGATCCGCCGATCGCGAGCGGCGTGGCGGCGGCGATGTGGGTCGGGTTCGACGTGGGAGTGGTGATCGTCACCGTCGGCGGGTTGGCGGGGACGCCGTACTTGCCGAAGAGGTCGAGCGGGTCGGCCGCGCCCGCTCCCACGGCGCCGATGTCGACGCCGGGGCCGTCGGCCGGATCGCCCGCGTCGATGAGCGGGCTTCCCGCGCCGGGCGCGTAGCGGGCGCGGTACATCGAGAGCGCCTGCGAGATCCCGGAGACGCGGTTCCAGAGATCCCCTTCGCGGACCGGGTAGGGGAAGAGCCGGCCCAGGGCGAACCGCGTGTCGGCCTGCTTGTCGTTCTCGCCGAACCCCGACTGCCCGACGCTCTTGCCCGGCACTGCGGTCGGCGAGTAGCGGCTGTTGTTGGTGGCCCCGGGGCTCCAGAAGGCGTTGTAGTCGGCGTAGGCGAGCGCGCCCGCGGCCGACTGGACGATCGTCTTGGCCGAGCCGGCGTTGTAGGGCACGAACCCATCGAAGACGTTGTTCCGGAGGCTCGTCACGGACCCGTCGATCTGGATCCCCTCGCCCTCCCAGGTCATGAGGGGGCCTCCGCCGTCGAGCGTGTTGTTGTAGAAGGCGACGTTCGTGTCGCCGGCGCCCATCCAGACCCCCGCGTTGGGTTCGTAGGGGCTCTGCTGGGAGACCATGATGAAGAGGTTGTGGTGGAGGCGGCTGCCAGCGCCGCAATAGCGGATCCAGTTGTGGCCGCTGTCGACCATCAGGTTGTAGCGGAACTCGCCGTGGAAGCTCTGGAGCGGCCACGATCCGCCGCGGATCACGTTGTGTTCGCAGAGGGTGTTCGTGGAGTTCTCGAACCTGAAGTTGAACCCCTGGCTCCAGCCGCCCTGGTAGTTGTGGTTGCTGTAGTTGCCCCGGATCTGGGTGTTCTGACAGCCGCGCACGTAGATCCCGCCGCGCGCGCCGATGAAGACGTTCCCCTCGCCATCGGTGGCTCCGCCGATCAGGGCGCCGTTCATGCCCTGGAACTCCGCCCACCCGATCCCCACGCGGTTCCCCCGGAAGACCTTGGGACCGGACGGGTTCCCGCTCAGCCGCACCATCGGGGAGAGGTCGGGATTCGACCCGACGAGTCGGATCTGGTTGTTCGCCCTGAATTCGTTGTCCTTCACCACGATCGATCCGGCTCCCGACGCGCCCAGGAAGACGGCGCCGGTCCATTCGAAGACGGAGGTCTCGACCAGGATGGAGCCTCCCTGCGTGGTCGCATCGATGCCGGCCGTGGTCATGTTGCCGAGGCCCGTGACGAAGCAGTTCCGGATCGTGAGGCTCCCGCTCCATCCGGCAGCGCTCCGGATGCGGAATCCGTTGCCGCTGATCTTCACGTTGTCCCACGTCTGGCTCGCGGCGCCGGAGAGGACGACGTCGGCGGCCAGGTCGAGGGTCGAGCCCTTGACCGGAGGCGCCTCGACCACGATGGGAATCTCGTGGGCCGTCTCGACCCCTCCCCCGTAGAACCGTCCCCGGAGGCCGAGCATGTGGGGCCCGGCGGCGACCCCGTTGATCAGCATCTCGAAGTAGTTCTGCCCGCGGCCGGCCTGGTCGGAGTCCTGCGACCCCATGAGGACGCCGTCCACCAGGTACTCCACCTTGGGCCAGCCCTGGTAATTGACCTGCCACGCGCCGAGATCGATCACATCGGCGAACACGCGGAGGGGCAGCCCGGCGCTGAACTTCATCCGGGGGCCGGGGCTCTTCAGATGGACCCAGTTGGCGGTGTTGACCTGCCACGGCTGGAGCGTGTGGGGGAGGTTATTCTGCAGATAGACGGGCTCGACGTCCGGGTCCTGCGCGACGGCGCGCGCCGGCCAGGCGGCAAAGAGGCCGGCGAAGGCCAGCCAAGCGACGACCCCTTTCATGGGCGCCCTCCTCCAACTCACCTACCCATGATTCGGGAGGCCGCCCGGTAACGCGATTCTTGATTCGTCATTCGTGATTTTCCGGGTCCTTCGTGATTCATCTTCCTTGATTCGGACTTCGCCTTCCTGAATAATGCCGAGCCCATGATTGTCATGAAGTTCGGCGGCTCCTCGGTCGCCACCAGCGAGCGCATCCGCAACGTCGTCGAGATCGTCAAGGGCCGCCTCCCCCGGAAGCCGGTCCTCGTCGTCAGCGCCTTCCGCGGCGTCACCGACGAACTCTTCAAGCTGGGCGAGGAGGCCGTGAAGGGCCAGGCGCCCACGGTCGACAGGATCCGCCAGCGCCACGAGGAGACGGCCAAGGAGATGGGCCTCGAACCCGGCCTCCTCAAGAACGAGATGGCCGAGCTCGAAGTGCTGCTCAAGGGCATCTCCCTCGTCAAGGAGCTGACCCCCCGGACGCTCGACTACGTGGTCTCGTTCGGCGAGCGCTTCTCGACCCGCATCATCGCCGCGTTCTTCAACAAGGCGGGCGTCCCCGCCGAGCAGCACGACGCCTTCGACATCGGGCTCCTCACGAACGACGAGTTCGGCGGCGCCCAGCCGCTCCCCGAGGCCGACGCCGAAATCAAGCGCCACATCACGAGGATGACGAAGCTCCCGATCATCACCGGCTACGTCGGGAAGACGAAGAACGGCGACATCACGACTCTCGGCCGGAACGGCTCGGACTACTCGGCCACCATCATCGGCGCCGCGATCGACGCCCAGGAGATCGAGATCTGGAGCGACGTGGACGGCATCATGACCGCCGACCCCCGCCTCGCGCCGACCGCGAAGGCGATCGACTCCCTCACGTTCGCCGAGGCGAGCGAGCTCGCCTACTACGGCGGCAAGGTCCTCCATCCGGCGACGATCACCCCCGCCGTCCGGAAGCGGATTCCGGTACGCTGCCTCAACACGTTCAAGCCCGACCACCCCGGGACGCCCATCATGGCCGAGGCGAAGTCGGCCCAGAAGGGGCCCAAGTCGATCGCCCACAACCTGCACAACCTGATCCTGACCATCTCGACCCCCCGGATGCTGCAGGGGCACGGCTTCCTCGCCAAGATCTTCGACATCTTCGCGCGCCACAAGATCTCGATCGACATGGTCTCGACCAGCGAGATCTCCGTCTCGGTGACGCTCGACTCCAACCGCAACCTGGAAGCCGCCGTCGCCGACCTCAAGGCGTTCGCCGACGTGACCGTCGAGAAGGACAAGGCCATCATCTGCGTGGTCGGCGAGGGGCTGGGCTCCACGCCGGGCATCGCGGCGGACACGTTCCAGGCGCTCAAGGAAGCGGGCGTAAATGTCTTGATGATCTCCCAGGGCGCCTCTAAGATCAGCATCGGTTTCGTGGTCGACGACGCCGACTGCCCGAAGGCCGTCCAGGCCCTCCACCGCAAGTTTTACGGCGTCTAGACCGTCAGGGGATAGGGCGATAAGAGGAGATCCCGTGATGGCTTCGAGTGCTTTCCTTCGCCTTCTCTCCAGGACCCTCCCGATCCCGCTGCTCCTCGCCCTCGCCGCCTGCACGGCGGGGGACACTTGGTCGAGCCGGGTGGTGGAGGAGCCGTACATGCCTCCCCCGCCCACCCACCTCCTCCGCAAGCCCGCCGACTTCCGCCTCTACGACCCGCACGTCCGCAAGGAGTTCTTCCTGTACATGTACGCGGACGAGTCGATCCAGGAAGAGGTGGTGACGGTCATCAACTACGCGATCCCCCAGGGCGCGCGGACCCAGCGCCTCGCCACGCGCGACGAGCAGGACTACGCGATGAACCTCTTCTTCGCCGACTGGAAGTCGCGCGGCGAGGCGGAGCGCATCCAGTTCTTCAACCGCCGCCACGCGGAGGAGCAGTACCGGAAGTCCACCCAGCTCGACGATCTGATCGAGCACAAGAAGTACGAGAAGAATCAGTGGGAGACGCAGGTCCTGAACCTCGAGGCGGACCTGAAGTCGCGGCAGAACACCTCCACGTACGCGGGCGGCGACGAAAAGTTCAACCTCGCCCCCGCCGCCGACGCCCAGAAGCAGCTCAACCACGCCCAGCGCCGCTTGGTCATTTCCGAGGCGCAGCTCCTGATCCTGGAGTACAAGCGCGCGATCCGCGACTCGCAGTACGCCCGGGCGGGCGCGATCTTCGTGGACAGCGCGATTCCGGTGATGGATCTCCTTCCCAACTACTCGGCGCCGGCGCGCCTCGTGGACGAGATCCGGATGCGCGTTCAGCCGTTCGCTTGGGCCTACTCGGAGGTCTCCATCTCCGTCGTCGAGGGGCAGCTCGTCGTGCGCCACACGCGCGACGTGGTCCTCATGGTCCGCGACTACGTGGAGCAACTGCGGGGCCACTACGCCGTGAAACTGCAGGAGCAGCAGATCGTCCCGCCGAAGAAATAGGACGCGATGAACTCCTTCCGGATCCGGCAGATCGTCGGCTGGACTCTCGTCGCGCTGATCTTCCTCTGGATCGTCATGAACTTCAGGAAGGTCGAGGTCAACTTCCTGCTCTTCTCGGTGGACATGCCGGTCGCGCTGGTGATCTTCCTCTCGGCGGCGCTGGGGTCGGGCGCGGTCTTCGCCTTCCAGTTCATCAGGAAGTTCAAGAAGGCCGAAGAGCCGCCGAAGTAGCCGCAGCCAGTCCCCGTGAACCCGTAGAGATGGATTGCACCCCAAAGCCACAAAGGACACCAAGAACCCGCCCTTTCCCCGTCCCGAACGAAGGTGTTCCTTGTGTCTTTGGGGTGAGTCTTCTCTCCACGATTTCGCCTAACGGAGCGCGACCAGCGCGTCCTCCATCGCGTACTTGGCCTCGGGATCCGATTCGACCTTGTACGCCCCCTCGATCGCCCCGCGCGCGGACTTGTCGCCGATCCGTCCGAGAAGGAACGCCGCGTTCCGGCGCACGACCGCCCGCGGCGCCTGGAGCTGGCCGAGCAGCCGGTCTCGGAGTTCCGCGGCCCCCAGGCGGGCGAGCGACGCCGCCGCCATCCGGGCCACGCCGTCGTCGGCGTCCTCGAGCGCGGCGAAGAGCGGCTCACGCGCGCGGCCGTCCTTCGACTCGCCCAGCTCGTAGGCGGCCTTCATCCGCGGGTCGCGGTCGCCGGAGCGCAGGGCGCCGATCGACATCTCGACCGCGTCCTTCGGACCCCGGGCGCCCGGCTCCTTGAGCAGTTCCTCCATCTGGCGGTTCTGCTTCTCAATCGCCGAGCCGAGCTCCGCGAGCGCCCCGCCCACCCGGGCCGCGGAGGGGTTGTAGACCGAGATCACCCGGTCGAGGTACAGCCGCTGCACCGCCTGCCGGGCCTCATCGCCGCATTCGCGGTCGGAGACCAGCGACCCGAGGGCGTGGAAGGCCCGCGTGTCGGGCACGGCCTTGAAGAACTTCACCGCCTCCAGGCGGACGGCCCCGCGGGTCGAATAGAGCAGGTCCACCATCCCGGGCACCGCGGCGCGGGACCTCAGGCGGGCCAGGAGCTGGATCAGGCGGATCCGCAGCTTCTCGGGCGATTCGATCGTGAGCTGCGCGACGTACGCGTCGGCGAGATCGGCGCGCGGCTTCGCGTAGGCGATCTCCCGCGACGCCTCGTCCTTCGCGGCCGTGACCGCCGACTGAGCCAGCCCGAGCGCCCGCTTCCGATCCTTGAACCCGTCCATCCCCACAAGGAGCGCCCCCATCGCCGTGAGCCGGAGCTCGGGCTTCTTCAGATTTTCCTCGATGAGATCCAGCTCGCTCTTCCCCACGAGGAGCAGGATGGCGACGATCGCGACCGCGGCCACCGCCGCGACGCTCCCCGCCGCGGCCACGGCCTTCTTCTGCTGAACCAGCCTCCGCCGGAGCCGCCCCCAACTCGAGAGGGGCTTGGCGAGCACCGCTTCTCCCGAGAGGAAGCGGTCGAGGTCGCGCGCGAATTCCTCGGCCGTCGCGTACCGGGCCTTCTTCTCCTTCTCCATCGCCTTCATGCAGATGGCCGAGAGGTCGCCCGGCAAGCGCGGGTTGAGCTGCACCGGCTCGCGGGTGTACTCGTGGATCACCTTGTAGATCGTGGCCGCCATCGTGGGGGCCTCGTGAGGCACGCGGCCGGTGAGGATCCGGTAGAGGACGGCGCCCAGCGCGTAGACGTCGGTTTGCCGGTCGATGTCGCGGATCCGCCCCTCCGCCTGCTCGGGGCTCATGAACGCGGGCGTGCCCATCACGTCGCCGGTCATCGAGAGCATCGACTTCGAGTCGACATCCTTCGCGAGCCCGAAGTCGGTGACGAGCGGCTTGCCTTCCCGGTCGAGGAGGACGTTGCCGGGCTTGAGATCGCGGTGGATGATCCCCGCTTCATGGGCATGATGGACCGCGCGGGCGACGTCGCGGAGGATCCGCGCACCCTCCTCAGAGCGCATCGGCCCCTCCTTGAGAAGGCCGTCCAGGCTCTTCCCCTCGATGTAGTCCATCGTGAAGAAGGGGACGCCGTTCGAGTCGCCGACCTCGTGGATCGCGACGATGTTCGGGTGGCGGAGCTTCGCCGCGGCGCGCGCCTCGCGGTGGAAGCGCTGGAGGGACGCCGGGTCGGACGCGAAGCCGCCGAGGAGCATCTTGATCGCGACCACGCGGTCGAGCCCCTCCTGGCGGCCCTTGTAGACTACGCCCATCCCGCCGCGGGCGATCTCGGCGTCGATCAGGTACTTGCCCAGGCGGACGGGGATCTCGCGCGGGGTCGGCGGAGGGTCGTCGCGGAGGCCGATCTCCGGCGCCACCGGGACGGTCGGCGCCTGGGAGGCATTGTCCAAGAGAGGGCCCTTGCACGTCGGGCAGGAGTAGCGCCTGCCGGGGTCGAACTCCTTGACCTTGTAGTTCTTGCGGCAGGTCGGGCAGCTGAGGGACGCCCCGGTCATGCCCCTATTGTACCTGCTACTTCCGAAGCTCGATCGCCCGCTTGACGAGGCCGACGAATTCCACCGCGTCTTCCGGCCGGCCCAGGTCGGCCGACGCGCGGGAGGCCTCCTCGAGGACCCGTTCGAGCTTGATCGCCTTCGAGCCGCGGAGGACTTCCGCGAACTGGGCGACCGCGGCGGCGAGGCGGTAGGAGGAGGTCGCGTCCTTGACGCCCCCGAGCACCTGGCCGCGCCCGAGCGACTCCTGCGACTCGACCACTTCCTTGGTGTCGGGCTCGCGGTAGCGGAGCCGGACGGTGGCGAGGCGGCCCTCCCCGCCGGCCTTGAGCCGCACCTCGTAGAGCGCGGTCACGTGGTGGTTCGCGCCCACCTCGCCGGCATCGACCTTGTCGTTCCGGAAGTCCTCGTTGGCGAGGCGGCGGTTCTCGTAGCCGATCTGGCGGTACTCGACGACGGTGACGGGATCGAACTCGACCTGGACCTTCGCGTCGGCGGCGACGACCTCCATCATGCCGACGAGCTTCTCCGTGAAGATCTTCTTCGCCTCCTTGAACTCGTCGATGTAGGCGTAGTTGCCGTTCCCCTTGTCGGCGAGCTTCTCCATGAGCGCGTCGTGCACGTTGTTCATGCCGAAGCCGAGGACGCTGAGCCAGAGCCCCTTCCCGGCCTTGCCGGCGACGTTCCGGAGGAGCGTCTCCGGGTCGGTGACGCCGTTGTTGGCCATGCCGTCGGTGCAGACGATGACGCGGTGGACGGCCTTGTCGGTGTAGTGCTGCGCGGCCAGGTCGTAGCCGATGGTGAGGCCGGACTCGAGGTTGGTGGACCCCTCGGTGCGGAGCTCGTCGATGATGCCGAGGATCTGCGCGCGGTGGCGCACGAGGGTGGGATCGAGGAGCTTCCGGCCGGTCGAGCCGTAGACGACGATCCCGACCTTGTCGGTGGCCCGGAGCTTGTTGACCAGTTCGTGGAGCGAGCGCTTGACGAGGCCCAGGCGGTTATCCTGGGCCATCGAGCCGGAGACGTCGATCACGAAGGTGAGGACGACGTCCTTCCGCTCGGCGTCGCTGATCTCCTTCGCCTGGACGGCGATGCGGAGGAGGTGGCGGTCGGCGTCGAAGGGCGACGGCGCGGCCTCGAGGATCACCTGGAAGGCGCCCTTGGGCGGCTTCGGGTCGGCGTAGCGGAAGTAGTTGAGGAACTCCTCGACGCGGACCGCCTCGGGGGGCGGGAGCTGGCCCTCCATCAGGTAGCGCCGGACCATCGTGTAGCTTGCGGTATCGACGTCGAGCGCGAAGGTGGAGGTGGTCTCCTTCGCGGTGAGGATCGCGGGGTTGAGGCCGGGGGCGGCGAAGCGGTCGCCGGGGAGGGGCTCGCCCTTCGCGGGGTCTTTCGTAACTACTGGCTTGGGATCGGGCTTCGCGACAGGGGGAGGGGCCGGTGAGATCGAAGGTTCCGGAAGCCGGGGAGGAAGTTCGGCAGACACCGGGCCCCGCGCAACCGGGAGCCGGTTTCTTATGGCCAGTCGCTCCTGTTCGACGGGGAGTTTGGAGGAGTAATTCTCAACGTGCTCTTCGGCGGCGTAGGAGTGTACCTCTTTCCGGCGGGCTGCCGGCCGGCCGGCCGCTTCATCGTCGTAATGGCCGGTCCCCCTTGCCGTTGTCTGCGGGTCGGAGGTCTGACGGAAAACATAATAATCCACCGGGGGCGAGAACAACATCACGCCCAGCATCACCGCGATGAGGAGGCCGGCGGCGATCGAAATGGGCTTCCAGAGCTTCCGGCGGGGGGCCGCGATCCGAGGCAGTTGGACCTGCTTTGCGGCCGCCGTCAGGGCGGCATGTTCGCCAGCCAGGGTCTTCAGGTGGGAGGCGCAGGCCGCGCAGCCCTTCACGTGGGCGCGGACCGGGGCCTCGTCCTCCAGGAAGCCGAGCGCCAGGCGCTCCAGGGTCTCCGTCGTGGGACAGCTCATACGGGCTCCGAAAGTTTGGTCCTGAGAAGTTTCAAGGCGCGCGACATCTGCTGCCAGGCGGCCGAGATCGAGAGCCCCAGCGCCGAGGCGATCTGGGGGCCCGAGAGCCCTTCCCGGAATTTCAGGAGGAGGATGTCCCGCGCGCCGGCGGGCATCATCTCAAGCGCCCGGGTGACCCGCTCGCGGGACTCCTCCTGGAGGAGGGCTCCCTCGGGGCTCCGGTCGTCCACCACGTCCTGTTCCATCGCCACTTCCCGCCTCCGTCGTTTTTGGCGCAGGGCGTCGCGCGCCGCGTTCCCCGCCACCGTCAGGATCCAGGCCCCGTAGTCCTTCACGGGCGCCGAGCCGTTCAGGCCCTTCCCGATCTTGAGGAGGGCCTCCTGGGAGACGTCGAGCGCCCAGGTCTCGTCCCGCAGGATGCTGCGGACGACCAGGTACACGCGGTCCCCGTACGTCCCCGTCAGTTTTTGCCAGTCCATCAGGCGCTCCACCCGGGTCTATAGGCTCGACGCTCCCCGCCCCCTCCCCTGACACGGAAATCTTTATTTTTTCCGTGGCCGGGGGACAAATTGTATGTTATAAACTGTACATCTCAGAGAGAGAAGAGAGAGGGGAATCCATGTCGGCCTCGCCGATCCCGCCTCACAGGGCGGGTGCGCCCGCTGCCACCCCGCCCGGGGCCCGGCCCATCACGCGCGTCTCGTCCTCTCTCCAGGACAAGTTGATCGGCCGCACCATCGGGAAGTGCCGCCTCCTCAAGCGCCTCGGCCGCGGCGGCATGG